>DATJJB010000308.1:0-32041 GCA_035492655.1 Kutzneria sp.
GCCGGCGCGGATGCCGTCCCGCATCTTCACACCCAAGGTGCTGGCCCCAACTGGGGCGAAGCTCTCCAAATCGCTGCTGCGCGAACGTGGCCGCGACGGGCTGCCTGCCGACGTCGAGCCCTGGATGCTCGACACCACCGCCTGGCCCGGCGACGTCGACAACTACGTCGACTCCCTGGTGTGGCTGGTCGGCGAGCTGCTGACCGACCCCAAGCACTTCTTCCGCTCATTCACCGTCAAGGAACTGGGACGCCTGATGACCGCCCGCCCGACCACTCTGCCCGTGCGTGCCCACGAGATGGGTATCTACAAGCGCTACTTCGACCTGATCGCGACCGGCCGCAAGACCACCGAGATCCGGGTCAACGACTCCAGCCGCCGCAACATCAAGGCGGGCAACCTGATCCGGTTCCGCTGCCAGGGCGACGAAGTCCTCACCCGGGTCACCGAGGTCGCCCGCTACGGCTCCTTCGACGAGATGTTCGACCACGAGCCGGTCGCCTCGGTCAACCCGCTCGCGACCCGCGAGGATCAGCTGGCCAACATCCGCCAGATCTATCCACCCGAGCGCGAAGCATTGGGCGTGGTGGCGATCGTGGTCTGCGCCCTGCCGTCCAGCGCGGCCGACTTAAGCGGTTGGCCGGTGCGCCGGCGGGCGAAGCCGAGCGGTGGTCACGAACACCAGCCATCCCGACGCCGCGAGCACCGGCCAGGCGAGGACCCGGTACAGCACGACCGCGACCGCCGCGGCGGGATCGGCCAGCCCGCCGGCGATGAGCGCGGCGAGCAGCCCGCTGTCGGCCGCGCCGGCGCCGGCCGGCGTGAGCTGCAGGCCGATGCTGGCCTGCACGGCGAGGTACCCGACACCGACCGAGGCCAAGGGCAGATGCTGCGGATCGCCGGTCACCGCGAGCACGCAGGCCGCCAGCGCCGTGTAGTCGACCAGCCAGCTGAGCAGGGCGACACCGAAGACTCGCAACCAGGTCGATGCGGTCGGCCGCAGCAGGGCTATCCGGTCGGACAGCCCGTCGACGCCCGTACGGACCCATTTCGCGGTCCTGAGCACCGGCAGCCGTCGCGCGACAGCGGTGGTCATCCGCAGGATCGCCCGCACCGACCCCGGCCGCCGCAGCGCCCAGCCCAGTGCGACGGCTCCGACCACGATCGCCCCGGAAAGGGCGGCCGCGCCGGCAACGGGCAGCAGACCGTCGGCCGCCAGCGTGATCGGGCCCGCGGCGACGAGCTCAAGGCCGGAGACCGCCGCCGCCGCCGTGACGGCCCACAGTGCCAGGCCGGTGTCGACACCGCGGTTGCGGTACGCGGCGACGGCGTACGCGGCGCCGGCGGTGACGCCGGCCGACGGGACCGTCAGCGTGATCGCGTTGCCGACGAAGTTCACCGCCTGCACCGCACCGACAGTCAGCCGAGCACCACCGGCGCACAGCAGCTGCCGGTGCAGCTCGCCGTACAGCATCAACCCGCCGAATGCGGCGGGCGCCGCGAGGGCGAGCCAGACCCAGTGCAGCCGCGCCAGATCGGCGGCCGGCTGCCGGATGCTGGCGATGGTCGGCGCGAGCCGCCAGACCGCGATGCCGATGCCCGCGACCGCCAGCGTCCAGTCGAAGACCACCCGCCAGGTCGGACGGCGCGCCGCCCGGATGATGTCGCGCAGCAGCGGTGGCGCGTGCGGGCCGTGCCCGCTGTTCGCGTCGGCCACCGCCCCGCACCCGTCAGGCGGGCCGCAGCAGCGCGCGCACGGCGGCCGGTAGCTCGTCCATCGCCTTGCGCAGCTGGCCCTCGGACATCCGCCGCCCCAGCGCCGCCGTCGCCGCCGACGCGATCTTCGGCACGTCGTGCGGCGAGATGCCCGCCTCGTGCGCGAAGTGCTCGGCGTACTCGGTCGCGCTCAGCCGAACCGGCACACGACTGGGATTCCAACCCTCGTAGAACACGCCGCGCAGCAGTTCCGGCAGCTGTGCGCCGAAATGCGCCGCGGCGGGCACGGTCAGCCGGTCACGCAGGGCGTGCAGCCAGGCCCGCAGCACCCGATAGGCGAACGGGGTGTCCTCGGTGCCCAACGTCTCGGCGACGTCGCGAACCCACTCGGTCGCCAGCCGCGTCGCGTTCTCCAGCGCCGGAATCGGCCGGCCGGCGGCGACCCTGCTCATGGCACGGTTCCTTCCACCGGCTCGGCGCCGCCCTGGTCGAGCCGGAACGGCGGGTAGACGTCGGTCATCAGCGCGGCGTACGCGGTCACCCGGAACACCCAGCGGTTCAGTCCGACCACCAGCTCGAACACGTCCTTGGGGTAGCTGCCCTTGAACAGCAGCACGACGCCGGCCACGACCACCAGCACCAGGATCAGGCCGACGTTCCAGTGCGCCCCCTGCGGGCCGCCGCCGGCGATCAACGTCACCACGATGTAGTGCGGAATGGCCAGCAGCCACCACTTCACCAGCACCAGCCCGCGGGACAGGTGCTCCGGGTAGGCGATGTCCAGCGTCGCGGGGTAGTCCGGCTCCTCGCCGAGGCTGAACGGCGGGTACCGGTCGGTGCTGAGCGCGCCGTACCCGTAGCAGCCGACGCGCCAGCTCCAGCGCAGCACACCCAGGTTGAAGTCGAACAGCGGCCGGGGATACCGGCCGGTGGCCAGGATCGCCACGAAGGCGACCACCGACACCACCACGAACGCGATCCACAGGAAGAACAGCACGATCACGTGTGGGATCGCCAGCAACCACTTCACCAGCCACAGACCTGGACTGAGCTGCTCGTCCAGGCGGGCCTCGAGCCGAACCGGAGTGTCGGTCATGGCTCGATGGTGGGCCGGGCCGCGCTCCGTGCCCAGAGCCGATGTCACCGCACCGGCGCGCCGAAGTACCCTGTTCGCGACCCGGCCGGGACGGCGCACACTGCTGGATGTGACAGTGCCGCAGCAGATCTCGCTCGGCGGCCGGACCGTGCCGCTGCTGGACCGTGCCCGGATCTACACGTGCGGCATCACGCCGTACGACGTGACCCACCTCGGACACGCCGCGACCTTCGTCTGGGCCGACGCGCTGGCGCGGATCCTGCGCGCGTTGAGCGTGGAACCGGTGGTGTGCCGCAACGTCACCGATGTCGACGACGTGCTGGATGCCGCGGCGCATCGGGCCGGCGACTACTACGACCGCTTCGCGGCCGTCCAGCAGTTCCGGTTCGAGAACGACATGGCGTTGCTGAACGTCCGTCCGCCCGAGCACGAGCCGCGTGCGCACCGGTACGTCGACGTGGTGGTGCGGCTGGCCGCGGCGCTGCTGGCGACCGGCGACGCGTATGTCCGCGGTGGAAGCGTGTACTTCCGCGGCCGGCGCGTCGTCGAAACCGGTGGCCTTGACCCGGATCGGGCGGCGGCGCTGGCCGCGGAGTACGGCGGCCGACTCGACGATCCGGCCAAGGCGGACCCGTTCGACGTCGCCGTCTGGCAGGCGGCCGAGGCCGGTCATCCGAGCTGGGACTCCCCGTGGGGCCCCGGTCGGCCGGGCTGGCACGCCGAGTGCGTCGCGATGTCCCTGTCGGTGTTCGGCACCGGGGTCGACTTCCACGCGGGCGGCGCCGACCTCGCTTTTCCGCACCACGCCTACCACCGCGCGATGGCCGAGGCGGTGACCGGTGTGCGGCCGTACGCCCGCGCGTGGCTGCACGTCGGCACGGTGACGGTGGACGGCGCGAAGATGGCCAAGTCCGCGGGCAATCTGGTGCTGGTGGAGGACCTGCTCGCCGCCGCGCCGGCGGCCGTGGTGCGGATGATGGTCCTCGACCGGCCGTGGGCCCTGAGCTGGGACTACACCGAGGACCTGCTCGACCGGGCCGCGGATCGGGTGGAGCGCCTGTACGCCGCGGCCGGGCGGCCGGGTGGCGACCCCGGCGGCGTGCTGGCGCTGCTCGCCCGCGATCTCGACGTGGCCGGGGCCGTGGACCTCGCGCTGGCCGAGGGCGGCGCGGCGGCCCGCCTGCTCGCCTCCGTGCTGGGGCTGGCCTGAGCGACGATGGTCCCTGCCCGGCGGTTGCCGACGGCCCTGTGCGCACCGCCCGGACCGGTGGACGCTGACGGTGAGGAGGTGGCTTCCATGACCGAGACACTCGACGACAGAAGGGAAGCCGCACGCAAGCGGATCGAGGACCGCCGCGGCTTCCTCCCGCACCTGGTCGTCTACCTGTTCATCAACGGCACACTGCTGTTCGTCTGGGCGAACGTGGGACCGCAGGGCTTCTTCTGGCCGGCGATCGTGATGTTCACCTGGGGCATCGGACTGGTCATGCACGCGTGGAACGCGTTCCTGCGCCGGCCGATCACCGAGACCGACATCGACCGTGAGCTGGCCCGTGACGCCGACGAGGCGCACCGGACCGACATCACCTGACCCGGGCCCAGCGCCGACGCACGGTCTCGGCGCGTTCCTGTTCCTCCAGTTCGAGTTCGACCGTCGCCAGCGCGTCCGTGAGCCGCGGCAGCCAGTGCTGCCGCAGCGAGCGGACGCGCAGTGCTGTCACGCGCAGCTCGGTCTCGATCGCTCGCAACGCCCAGGCGGCCACCGCGTAGGCGACGGCGGCGCGCGCGGCATCGGCGACGGCGTGGCGGGCCAGTATCGCCGCGGCCGACGGGGGTTGCTCGCGGTCCGGCAGCGTGAGGTGAGCGGAGACGGGGTGCCGCACGCCGACTGTCGCGGCCCAGGAGACGGTCAGCTCGGCCGGCGGACCCTGCCCGACCGCGAGCGCGCCACGTCCATCCAACACGACGGCACGGAGCACGAGCCGTTGCGCCTCGGCGTGCTTGTCCCGCCACACCACGAGGGCGGCGCGCGCCCGGTCCGCGAACCGACCCTGCTCATCGCGCAGCACGTGCAGCTTCTGGTCGAGCATCACCGCCGCCGTGGTCGCCCGCTGGATCCGTGCCCGCAACCACAGCCGCCCGGCTCGTCCCGGTGGCACCCTCATCGCGATCGCCTCCCGTGTGCTCGGCCACCATCGCTCGCGGCAGCATCGTGAGTTCCCGTTGCGGCAGCGTGAGCACGGCCCGCCAGCACCGGTCGAGCGTGTCCTCGATGCCGCGTGCCTCGTCCGGCCGCTGATCGACCAGTTCCCGTTCGAACGCTTCCTCGAAGCGCAGGTACGGCTCGTCGCCGCCGCTCACCGCGGCCCGGCCGACCAGCTCGGCCAGCTCGCCGACCTGGCGCGCCCGTGCCAGCGCGGACAGCAGCTGCGCCGCCAGGTCGAGATGGTCGGCGCGGGTGTGCCCGGCGCCGGCGCCGTGACGCATCAGCCGGGACAGCGACGCCAGCGCGTCGATCGGCGGGTACACGCCACGGGCATGGGCCTGCGGCGACAGCACGATCTGGCCCTCGGTGATGTAACCGGTCAGATCGGGAACGGGGTGGGTGATGTCGCCGGCCGGCATGGTCAGCACCGGCAGCACGGTGACCGAGCCGGGCACGCCGCGGATCCGGCCGCAGCGCTCGTACAGCCCGGCGAGGTCGCTGTACAGGTAGCCGGGGTAGGCGCGCCGGGCCGGGATCTCCCCGCGTGCGGCGGAGATCTCCCGCAGCGCCTCGGCGTAGCTGGTCATGTCCGTCATCACCACCAGCACGTGCCGGCCGCCGTCGAACGCCAGGTGCTCGGCGATCGTCAACGCGATGCGTGGCGTGAGAATGCGCTCGATCACCGGGTCGTCGGCCATGTTCAGCAGCAGCGCCACCTCGCCGGCGGCGGCGCGGCCGGCCAGCGCCCGCCGCACCAGCGCCCGGTCGGCGTAGGTCAGGCCCATGCCGGCGAACACCACGCAGAACGGGTCGCCGCCGGCGGTGGCGTCGGCCGCGATCTGGGTGGCCAGTTCGAGGTGCGGCAGCCCGGCGACGGTGAAGATCGGCAGCTTCTGGCCGCGCACCAGGGTGGTCAGCGCGTCGATGGCCGACACCCCGGTCAGCACCGGCTCGCTCGGTGGTTCCCGCAGCACCGGGTTGAGCGGATACCCGGACACCGGGGCGACCGTCGGGGCCAGGATCGGCGGTCCGCCGTCGATCGGCTCGCCGCGGCCGTTGCACATCCGGCCCAGCCACGCGTCGCCGACGGGGACCCGCATCGGCCGGCCGCTGAACGCGAGACCGACGCCGTCGCAGCGCATGCCGGTGGTGCCCTCCAGCACCTGCACGACCGCGGTCTCGTGGTCGATCTCCAGCACGAGTCCATGCCGCGTCTCACCGTCGTCCAGCCGCACGGTGACGAAGTCGTCCCAGCCGGCGTCCCGGACCCCGTCCACGACAACCAGCGGCCCGTGCAGTTCCCGCACGGCGGTGTACTCGACCTCGGCGCTCACGACAACTCCCTGAGCCGGGCCAGCACGTCGTCGCGGCGCGCGAGGACCTCCGCGGCGGTGGCGGCCTCCTCGCGGGCCCGCAGCAGCGGGCCGAAGTCGAACCGTTCGAGCGTTTCGGCCGCGACGCCGGCGGACCGGCAGTGCTCGATGACGTCCAAAGTGGACGTGACCAGGGCGTCCGCCCGATCGTCCGCGCAGTAGCCGTCCACCGCGGACAGCGAGTTCTGTTGCAGCACAGCCTCCCGGACCAGACGCCCGGCGAGCATGGCGACGCGCTCCCGGTCCGGCAGGCCCGCGGCGCCGACGAGTTCGGCGAGCGCCGCCAGCCGGTCGGCCTCGGCGAGCATGTCCACCAGCCGGGCCCGCCGCTGCGACCAGCCGGCCTGTCCGGCGGCGGCCCGCCCGGCGCCGATCGCGTCGGCGTCCCGGGCGAACGACGAGGACCAGGACACGGCCGGGTAGTGCCGGGCGTAGGCCAGGTCCCGGTCCAGCGTCCACCGACACCGGGTGAAGCGCTCGGTGTAGGTGGTGACCGGCTCGGTCATGTCGCCGCTGGGCGGCGACACGGCGCCGACCACGGTGACCGACGCGGGCCGGCCGCCGAGGGTGACCACCGCGCCGGCACGCTCGTAGAAGGAGGCCAGCGCGGACGCCAGGTCGGCCGGGTAGCCCTCCTCGGCCGGCAGCGCGCCGGTGCGGGAGGCGAACTCCCGCAGCGCCTCGGCCCAGCGGGAGGTGGAGTCGGCGATGACGACGGCGTGATAGCCCATGTCCCGGAAGTACTCCGCGACCGTGATGCCGGTGTGCACGCTGGCCTGCCGAGCCATCATCGGCATGTTGGAGGTGTTGGCGATGACCACGGTCCGGTCGGCCAGCCGGCCGCCGGTGCGCGGATCGGCCAGCTCGTGGAGGTCGGCGACCACCTCGGCCATCTCGTTGCCGCGCTCGCCGCAGCCGACGTAGACGATCACGTCCGCGTCGCACCACTTGGCGATCTGCTGGAGCAGCATCGTCTTTCCGGTGCCGAAGCCGCCGGGCACCGCCGCCGACCCGCCCTTGGCGACGGGGAACAGCAGGTCGACGGCGCGCTGGCCGGTGCGCAGCGGCTCGATGTCGTCGGTGCGCCGCCGGCACGGCCTCGGCACGCGCACGGGCCATTCGGTGACGAGCCCGACGTCGACGTCGCCGATCCGGGCGACCGGCCGGTCGTCCCAGCGCCGCCCGGCCGGGCACACCGCCGCCACCACGCCTCGCACCCCCGGCGGCACGAGCACGCGGTGGGGGAGCGGGGAATCCGGCTCCACCACGCCGATCTCGGCCCCGGGCTCGACCTGCTCGCCCCGACGAACGGACGGCTCGAAACGCCACCGCCGGACCGGCGGCGCCGGCAAGGCGCCCGGGGCCAGCCAGACCGGCGCACCCGACAGCGGGCGGAGCAGCCCGTCGAACACCGAGCCGAGCAGGCCCGGGCCGAGCCGGGCGGACAGCGGATGCCCGCGCCCGACGACCGGCTCACCGGGCCGCAGGCCGCCGGTGTACTCGTAGGCCTGCACGGACGCGACGCCGTCGCGCACCGCGATGACCTCGCCCGGCAGCCCGGCCGTGCCGAGGGAGACCAGGTCGAACATCGCCGCGTGGCCGAGGCCGTCGACCTCGACCAGCGGGCCGCTGACCCGGCCGACCTGTGCGCCGGTCACGACACCCACAGCTGCCGGATCCGGGCGGCGCACTGGGAAAGACCGCTGTCGGCCAGCTGACCGGCCGTGATGACGAGCCGCCGGCCGGGAACCGACCCGCTGACGCCGCCGTCCGGCAGGTCGGCCAGCACGGCGTCGCCGCCGAGCCGGTCCTCGATCACCCGACGCAGCGCCGCTCGAGCCACGTCCGTGGTCAACCTGGCCGAGATCGCCGCGGTGACCCGGGTGACGAGCTCGTCGTACACCTCCCGCTGCGCCGCCAGGACGGCGTCGCGAGCCCGGTCGCGAACCTGCCCGTGCCGTTCGGCCGCGTCGGCGGCGGCGTCCATGGCCCCGGCCTGCCGGGCCCGGTCGAGGATGTCGGCCGCCGTCCGCCGCGCCTCGTCGACGCGGTCGCGCGCGCAGGCACGGGCGGCGGCCAGGATCTGGTCGGCGTCGGCCTGGGCGCGCCGGAGCAGCGCCGCCCGAACCGGGCCGAGGTCCTCGGTCGTCGTCATGACGGCATCACCACCGACAGCGGCGCGTCCGGCGCGTCCACGAGGTCCCCGAGGGCCTTGGCGGCGGCCGGTGTCAGCACCACCAGGCCGACGTCGGCCGGCAGCCGCCGCCAGGCCGCCGCCGGCTCGTCCGTCGCCAGCACGGTCGCGCCGATCAGGCCGAAGCCCTCGACCAGGGCCCGTTCGCCGAGCACGCACAGCGCGCCCACGTCAGGCCCGGCCGATCAGGATGATGGCCACGATCAGGCCGTAGATCGCGATGCCCTCGGCCAGTCCGACGATGACCATCGCCCGGCCGAACAGCTCCGGCCGCTCGCTCAACGCCGCCAACGCCGCCGCGCCGGTGTACGCCACCGCCACGCCGGCCCCGATGGACGACCCGGCGACCGCGACGGCGGCGCCCAGGAACGCCGCCCAGTTGCCGCCCGAGCTCGTGCTGACCTGAGCGGCCGTGACGATCCCGGAGTCGCTGGGCGTCGTCAGGGCGAGCACCACCAGCGCCCCGGCCATGAGCACCGCGCTCACGGCCACCACGACGGTCAGCGCCACGCGCTTGTTGCGGCGCACCAGCGCCGTCACGACGACGGTGGCCAGCACAAGCGCCGGCAGCGCGACCAACCACGCGTTCACGACGATTCCTCCTCGGACAAGGGAACGTGCCAGGGCCGGAACGGCCGGCCCTCGGTCTCGAACATGCGGGAGAACAGCTCGTAGAACTCCAGGCGCAGCGCCTGGACGCCGGCGACCAGCGCCTCGAGCGCGAACACCACGGTGGTGCCGACGACGAACGCCGCGGCGGCGGCGACCGGGCTGAGCGACCACAGGCCGGCGGTGGCGTCCCAGACGAGCATGCTCAGCGCGGCGTGGGCCAGGCCGAAGGCGGCCAGGCGGGCGAAGGACACGAGATTGGAGCCGAGCCGCACCACCAGGTCGAACAGCTGCACCAGGGTCTGCACGACGCCGGCCGCGCCACCGCCGGCCGTGGCGCGCAGACCGATCGCCGCCAGCACCAACCCGACGCCGGCCACCGCCGCCCCGGCCACCAGCAGCGGGAACCGGTCGAAGTAGACCCCGCCGGCCAGCAGGCCCAGTCCCAGGAACACCGCGGTGCCGGCGATACCGGACGGCGCGTAGGCGCTGGCCCGCGGACCGCCCTCACGCCAGCGGTTGACGATGCCGATCCCGTACGCGACGGCCAGCAGCACCGCGCCGAAGCCGATCGCCGCCGCCAGCAGCGGCACCGGCGCCTGCATCGGGTCCAGCCACAGCTCGGTCAACACGGTGGTCGGCCCGAAGAACTCGCCGTAGAGCACGCCGAACGCCATGCTGGCCAGGCCCGCGCCGGCGAGGAACGGCCAGACCGACCGGAGCCGCGCGAGCCGCCGCCAGCGGCTCAGCCGCAGCGCCACCGCGCAGGCCAGCAGCATCAGGCCGTGTCCGGCGTCGCCGAACATCATGCCGAACATCAGCACGTAGGCCACGCCGGCGAGCATCGTCGGATCGACGTCCTCGTACGGGACCGTGCCGTAGGTGCCGACCAGCGGCAGGAAAGCCCGGCGGACCGAGCCGCCGGGGCGCAGCGCCGTCGGCGGATCCATACCCGGCGGCAGCGGCAGCCGCACCAGGGACGCCCCGAGCGGCGCGAGCCTGCCGGCCAGCTCGGCGCGCCGGTTGGCCGGGCACCAGCCGACCGCCGCGAACACCTCGCCCCGCCGCACCGCCGCGTCGGCCCTGGCCGCCAACTCGGCCTCGCCGGCGAGCAGGTCCGTGCGCCCGGCCCGGCGCAACTCGGCCGGATCCGGCTCGGCCATGGTCAGCCGGGGCGGCACGGAACTGTCCACATCGGACTTCCCGTTGTCGAACTCGACCAGTCCCGCGTCGGCGACGGTCACCAGCACCGGCCGCAGCGCCGACAGCGGCGCGACGACGGCGGTGCGCTCCATCCGCATCGGCAGCGCGTCCTCAAACGAGGGCATCGAAGGTCTCCAGGTCAACGCCGCCACGGGCGGCCACCTCCAGCGCGGCCTGCACCCGCCACGCGTCCACCGTGAGCACGCCGATCGCGCCGACCAGCGGATCCGGCCCGAAGCGCGCGTCGCGCAGCAGCCGGAACCCGTCGCGCTCGACCCGGTGCCACCACGCCCGCTCCGCGCGCCAGAGATCCGACGGCTGCTCGATGTCGGCCAGCGGCCAGCGGGCCGGCGCCGGCAGCCGACGGGCGAAGTCGGCCCAGTCGCCGCCGATCTCCGTGGCCAGCAGCGATCTCGCCTGCCGGTGTTCGTGTTCGGTCAGCGGTTGGCGCACGAGGAACACCCGGGTGGCAACGAGAATCGCCGCCGCGCCGAGCGCCCAGCCGGCCGCGGCCGGCACTGTCGCGGTCACCGCGCGGGCCCAACCGAGGCGGCGGCCCAGCGGCGGCCCGTCGTTCCAGCCGTAGCGGCGGCCGAGGCCGCCCAGCTGGTACCGCGGACCGGCGCCGGCGTTGGCGATCTGGAAGCCGCCGGCCAGCACCCGGGTGATCGCCGCACCGGCCGGCGGCTGCCAGCCCGCCACCACGCGCAGATGCCACAGCAGCGTCGCCCATACCCCGTGCTGGGCCTGGGCCAGGTCGTGGTCGGTGTGCACACGGCTGCCGTACGCGGAGTCGGCCAGGGCGGCCAGGGCCGCGGCCAGGGTGGGCGATGCCGCGATCTCCCGTGCCGCACCACTGCCGATTCGACGGCCGGCCAAGGACTTCGCCCGCACCGCGCCCCCCACCCAGTGCCCGCTCACAGCCCCACCACCGTCATCGCGGCCGCCACGACATCGTCGACGACGCCCGGCAACTCCCGTTCGGCCCGGCGGCGGATACCGGCCGCGACCGCGTCCGCGTCGTCGGTGATCGCCGTGAGGTCCCGGTCGGCGTCGACGCGCGCGGCGGCGGCCGCCTCGGCTCGTACGGCCTCGGCCTGCTGCCGAGCGCTGTCGACCAGCTGCGCGGCGCGGTGATCGGCGTCCTGCCGGAGTTGCTCCGCCCGAACCGTGGCTGCCGTCCGGAGGCGATCCGCATCGCGTTGGACGTCCGCGATGACCGCGAACACCTCCGTGAGCTCTGACTCGGCCTCGTGCCGGCGGTCGGCCGGCACCCCGCTCGACGCGTCGGCGCCGGGCGCGACGACCGGCCGCAGCCGGTCCAGCAGTTCCGCGACGCCGGGCATGGTTCAGCGCTGAGCGCGGACGACCAGCACCGGGCAGGGCGCGTGGTGCATGAGAGCCTGGCTGGTGGAACCCAGCAGCAGGCCACCGAGCTCGCCGTGGCCACGGCTGCCGACGACCACCAACTGGGCGCCGCGGGCGTGGTCCAGCAGCAGCTGCCGGGCGGGTCCGCCCTCGACGACGCGCCGCACCGTCACGTCCGGGAACTTCTCCCCGTAGCCGGCGAGCCGCTCGGCCAGCTGCTCCTCCTGCCGGGTCACCACGACGTCCCAGTCCACGACGAACTGCCGCGCGAACGCGTACGAGTTCTCCGAGGCGAACTCGGTCCAGCCGTGCACGGCGACCAGCTCGACCCGCCGGAACGACGCCTCCTCGAACGCCCAGGCCAGGGCGCTCTCGCTGGTCGGCGACCCGTCGACGCCGACGACCACCGGGCCGGCCGGGTCGGGGTGCTCGCCGCGGACCACCACGACCGGGCAGTGCGCACGGGCGATCGTCGCCACCGCGGTGGAGCCGGTGAGAAGTTCGGTGAAACCACCGAGACCGCGCGAGCCGAGCACGACCATCGCGGCGTGCTCGGACGCGTCCACCAGCACCGGGATCGGCGAGCCGTCGAGCAGATCGGCGGTGACCGCCAGCTCGGGGTGCAGCTTGCCGGCCGCGGCGGTGGCGTCGTCGAGGTAGCCGCGGCCGGACTGCCGCAGCGCGTCGAAGAAGTCCTGCGGCAGCCCGAACGCCCCGCCGTAGGCGATGGTGCTGACCTCGACGGCGTGCACCAGGCGCAGCGGCAGGCCGCGCCGAGCGGCCTCGTCGGCCGCCCAGCGGACGGCGTCGAGCGCGGATCGGGAACCGTCCACGGCGGCCACGATGTGCCGGCCGGCCACGTTGCTGGTCACTTGGCTCTCCTCGACGTCAGGGCACGCGTTTCGTGCCCTTCGACGCTAGGGATCCAGGCGGTGGCCGGCGAAGAGAAGCAGTGCTCGGCCGGGCATGGCCGAAAGACCCTGAGCCGGCAGCTCACCGGTCCGGCGGTGGGCGGCGGAGGTCGGCGGCGTCGACCTGGGCGGTCAGCACGGCCCGGGCGAGATCGGTGAGCGGCACGTGGTGGGTGTGCGCGTGGGCCCGCATCAGGGCGAAGGTCTCGCCGACCGGCACACCGAGCTTCTCGGCGAGGTACCCCTTGGCCTGCTCGATGGTGATCCGGGCGTTCAGCGTGTTGTGCAGCTGTTCGGCGAGCTGCTCCTGCCGCTGGAAGGCCCGGGTGTGCAGGATGCTGATGGTGGCGATGTCGGCCATCGACTGGCCGATCGCCACGGTGTCGGGGCCGAGCGCCCCGGCGGTCGCGCTGAACAGGCCCAGCACCCCCAGCGGCCGCCCGCGCAGCCGGAGCGGGAGCGCCTGGGCGCCGGCGTAACCGCCGTCGCGGGCCGCCTCGGCCAGCCTTGGCCAGCGCGTGGCCTCTGCCGTGAGATTGACGCTGGCCGTCGGCTCACCGCTGCGGTACGCGTCCAGGATCGGGCCCTCCTGGTTGCGCAGCCGCATCAGGTCGAGCAGTTGGGTCCGCTCGCTGGAGGCGGCGACGAGCTGGAGGGCGCTGCGGCGGTCGGGCAGCAGCACCGCGGCGGCCATGACGTCGAGCAGCTCCACGCAGCGCTCAGTGAGCGTGTGCAGCATGTCGATGATGTCGAAGCCGGCGACCAGGGTGTCGGCCAGCTCGACGAACGCGGCGGCCAGCCGCCGGTCGCGAGCCGTCGCCGGGCCGCCTGCGCTATCCGCTTGAGTCATGGCGCTTCCGTGTCCTTGCCGTTGTCCAGCCGGGTCCGCCCGGCCAGTATGTCCTCGGCCAGGCGGGACAAGCCCTCGCCGCTGGTGAACGCCCGGGCGCGCAGCCGCAGGAACGCGGTGGTGGGATCGACGCCCAACTGGGCGGCGACCATGCCGGTGGCCTGGTGCACCTCGGCCCATCGCTCGCCGAACTCGCTGGCGAACAGGCCGTACTCGGTGACGGTCGGCGCGTCCGAGACACCGGCCATGATCAGCGCCATCGCGGCGTCGGCGAACAGCCACGCGTCGCTCAGCTCGGCGGGCGACAGCAGTCCCGCGCCGGCACGGTAGATCTCCAGCGCGCCGATCGTGACCCCGTTGGCGCCGATGGGGAAGGCGAAGATCGCCCGTACGCCCTCGGCGAGCGCCTCGGGCGCGAACATCGGCCAGTGCCCGCGGCTGGCTGCCGTGTCGAGGTCGGCGATCAGCACCGGGAGGTCCTCGGCCACGGCCACGGTGGCCGGACCCGCACCCAGCACGACCTGGAGTTCGACGAGCCGCGCGCCGACGGGGTCGGTGGCGTGGACGGGTTCGATCGGGCCGAGGTCGGAGACGAGGTACACGCCGACGCCCATGGCGTTCATGACGGACGCCGCGACGGCGCAGACGTGCCGGACCGCGACCGTGGCGTCCTCGACACGGGCCCGGTCGCGGATCGCCTCGGTGATCTCCAGTTCCCGGTTGGGATCCACGGTCGCCCCTAGCCGATCGTTGTCGGGCCAAGCGTACCCACCGCCGGCGGGGACCGGCCGCGCCGCCGCGCCGACCGCCGCGATGATCACCCGGGTCAGCGTGCGTCCAGGCCGAACGGATCGTCCGGGGCAAGCCGCACCACGCCGCCCACGACGTCCTCGGCGACCTCGCAGAGACGTTGTCCGGTGGCGAAGGCGTACGCGCGCAGCCGCAGCGAGGCCGCCGTCAGGTCGCACTGGAGCTGGACCGACACGATGGCGGTCGCCTGGTGCACCACCTGCCAGCGGGCGTGGAACCGCTCGACGCCGAACTCCTCCGGCATCGCCGCGTCCACCTCGTCCAGCTGCGTGACGATCTGGTCCGTCAGCATCTCGGCGCACACCCAGCCCAGGTCCTGCTCGGCGGCGGAGGGCCGCCACGGCTCGGCCGAGTAGACCTCGACGGCGCCGATGGTGCCCGAGCCCAGCCACATCGGGAACACGAGGCCGGCTCGCACCCCCGCGACCTCGCTGGCGTTGCTGAACAGCGGCCACCGGGACCGGTGGCGCCGGACGTCGTCGACGAGCACCGCCCGCCCGCCGGCGACGGCCAGGTGGGCCGGGCCCTCGCCGAGCGTGGTCTCGAGCTCGATCATCCGCTCGACGAGGTCGGTGGTGGCGTGCACGGGTTCCAGCTCGCCGACGTCGGCGATGAGCTGGATGCCGACGCCGAGGGCGTCGAACACGTCGTGGCAGACCAGCGCCAGATGACGGGCCGACACCGGCGTCCGGTCGCCGGCGGCCCGCAGGCGGGCCTCCAGCCGGATGCGGTCCGCGTCCCATTCGGTCACCATGCCGGCCTCCTCTCCGGCAACCTGCTCGCTGGTTCGACCGTAGGCGCGCGGTGACCTGCCCCTACAGGGCACAAAGCCGGTCAGCCCAGGTGTCCTTCGCCGTCGGAGCGCCGCCGGACGGCCGCGACCCGTTCGGTCGGGCTCACCGTGCCCTCGATGACGCCCTGGGCGACCGTCTCGGGTGGCCGCACCAGTTCCCGCGCCATGGTCCGCAGCGTGGCCGTCGCCTCCTGAGTGGAGACGCCGAGGCGCTCGGCCAGCATGCCGGTGGCGATCGCGACGGCGTTGCGCTGCCGCAAGTGCTGCCGGAACGCTTCGGCCTCCTCCGCGACGGTGGACAGCTCGTGGCGCAGCGAGAGGACCGTCAGGCCGACCTCGGCGAAGTCCCGAGCGGCGTCCTGGGCCCGCATGTCGGACGCCGTGAGCTCGCCGGCGCGGAACGTGGACAGCACGCCGAGCACCTCCCCGGACACCCGCAGGGGCACCGCGTCGACCGACGACGTGCCGCCGTATCCCATGGCGGTGGCCAGCGGGATCCAGCCGCGGTCCTGTGCCTCGTGGTAGGTGCAGGTCGCCGCGACTCCGGTGGCGAAAGTCTCCAGCCATGGCCCGGAACGGCTCTGCACGGCGAACAGCTGGGCGTAACGGTCGTCCACCGGCGCGCCGGCGCTGACCCGCACGCCGTGCCGGTCGATCACCAGCACACCGGTCGGCAGGCCCGTCAGCCGCTGGCCGAGGTCGGCGGCGATACGGATGACGCCGGTCAGCGTCGGGGTCGCACTCATCGCGCGGACGAGGCGGCTGACCGTGGACAACGGCACCGAATGCCGTCGGGGCGAGGCTGTCATGGCTCCGGCCTTCCTGGCGGTGTCCGATCAGATGGCGGCAAGGCCCGGTCTCCACCTGGTCCGCGAGCGCATCATTTCCTCCCCGGTGCTTCCAACCTAGAAACCGCACGAGTGATCACAAAAGGGGCCGCTGGCCGCTGCGCACAGGGGTTTTCGGCCGTTATGGGCAGGCCGAAAGGCCCGGCGCCGTGTCACGGCCCGCGGGTCGCACGCGGTGTAGGGTGCCACCGCGTCGCATTCTGTCGACCGACGCGCCCGATGCACAGAGTCGTTCGGCACCAAGGCAGCCGCCGGCCGGCCCTATGATGCCGGGCATCAGGCGAATCGGCAGCGGCCGCCCGTCCCGTCGGCAGCGCCGAACGCGCCAGGGCAGAAGGTCCGCACTCCGTCGCGCCTGACCGTTCGCACCCGAACAATATCCGGCTGTTCGGCCGTCCGGGTGGCCGCCCGCCGACAACGGCTCCTGACGCGCCGTCCTGCCGGCCACGTAGCCTGAGGTCAGGAGGCGCTGGGCGACGGGTGGGGAAGAGGGATGTCCCGTGCTGCAAGGTGGACACGACCTGGTGCCGACCAGGATGCTCGCCCGGTTCGCCGGTGACCTTGCGGCGGCCGACTCCCGGGCCCGGTTCGTCCGGGTGGTGACCGACCTGCCGCGCCGGGTGCTCGGCGTGCCGGCGGTCGGCGTGCTGCTGGCCGATGCCGACGGTGTGCTGGTGACCGGCGGTTCCCCCGACCAGGAGCGGTTCGCCGAGCTGTTCGCCGGGCAGGCGAGCGGCGGTCCGGTCCTGGAGTGCTTGCGGGCCGGTCAGCCGGTCGTCCTCAGTCGTGACGGCGCGCTCGCCCAGGGGCGCCACGACCTCGCGGCGGCGATGTCCGCGGCCGGCGTGACGGCGGTCGACGCCGTGCCGCTGCGCGTGCGCCGGGTCGTCGTCGGGGCGATCGCGCTGTTCCTCGACACCATGCCGTCCTCATCCTTTCGGCGGAGGAGCCAGCTGGTGCAGGTGGTGGCCGCGCTCGGCCTCACCGCCCACGAGCTCGACCGCGATCTGCGCGCCACGGCCGACACCGTGGTGGACCTGACCGAGGCGGTGGTCCGGCGGGCGAAGATCGAGCAGGCCACCGGTGTCCTCGCGGAGCGGCGCCAGGTCACGATCGACGACGCCGCGAGCATGCTGCGCGAGGACGCGCTGGTGCGGCGGTTGTCGGTGCACGAGGCCGCGCTCGAGATCCTGGCCGGGCGCAACGACCTGTTCGGCTGACCCGGGTGCCCACCTTCGACCCCTCGCGGTGGGGACCATCGGCCCTGTCCGCGACCGGCAGGCCGCGTTGCCATGGCATGGCAGGCAGTATCTCCGAATCGGGAGTCAGCTATGAGCAATGCTCGACAGAACGGATCCCCGTCGCGGGTGCTGACGCGCCTGACGGGCTGGCTGGGGGCGCTGCCGTCGCGGCGCCGCGAGCTGCCGGTCGAGGAGTCGACCGAGGACGGGCGGTTCCTGGTGCGCGCGGAGGTGCCGGGGGTGGCGCCGGACGCGGTGGAGGTCGACGTCCGCGACGGCGCGCTGCTCATCAAGGCGACCCGCGGCGAGCCCGCGGGTCACCGCATCCGCACGGACCTGCGCTACGGCACGTTCGCGCGGACCGTCGCCCTGCCGGCCGACGCCAAGGAGGACGACATCCGCGCCCGCTGTGCACGAGGAATACTCACGATCTCGGTCGGCACGGCCGCCGGCGACCGGCCGAAGCGGCGGATCCCGGTGGAGGCAGAGGGAATGGCCCCCTGACGCCCCCGTGCCCGGCGGCGAGACTTGAGTCCGGCAAGCGCGGGCGGACGGAACCGGTGAGGCCGAGCGCACCGAAGTCCGCCCGCCCGCGGAGACCACGACGGCGAACATCCTCGGCGCGATGTGCTGAACGGGCACTCGTGCGGACGCCGTCAGCCTGGGCGAGCCCGCCGCGTGCGGCGGTGCTCGGGTGCGGCCGGCCGCCACCGTGTACGGCCGGCCGCACCATCAGGCGTCGTGCGCAGACGATGTCGCTCTCGCCGCCGCCTCGATGGCCCGGCGCGCCATCTCGGCTGCGTAGCCGGTCCACGGCCCCCGCCCCCGGTGCCGGTAGCAGCTGGTCTCCGCGCACAGCAGGTGGAACAGGGCCCGGCGGTATCGAGGGTCCGATGTGGACATAACGCCGCCGGCGACCCGCTCGTGGAAGGCCGAACTGGCCCGGTCCATCGGGATCAGCACGTCCTCGTAGCCACGCACCCAGGACAGGTCGTCGGTCCAGCTGCCGCCCGCCATGTGGAAGCCGGGCGCCCGCACGGCGAGGTCGGCGATGACCGACGCGAGCCGCAGCCGGCCGTCCCCCGGCGACATGCGCTGCCAGACCAGGTGCTGCCACACCGGCCTGAGCACGGGAAAGGCGCTGTCGGCGACGTCCCGCCTGGACGGGAACTCGGTCATCAGCACGCCGCCGTGCTCGACGTCGATCGGTGAGAGCCCGAGCGTCTCGTAGTAGGGCCGCAGCCGGCCCACCAGTTCGGTGTCGCTGTCCCGGGTGCTGACGATCGCGAGGATGTCGGCCTGCCGGCCTTCGGAACTGGTGCACACCAGGCGATGTGGCACGTGCGGATCGGCGACCGGCCCGCCGTCCACGGTCTCCACGCTGTGCTCCCGCACGAGCACCCAGCGGTAGCCGCAGTCGCGCAAGGTGCGCACGAACTCGTAGGCCACGTCCGGATGGTTGGGCAGCGCCAGCTCCGGCGGCGAGAAGCCCCGCACGCGCGACAGGGCCGCCATGCCGAACAGGGACGCGAAATGGTGCTGCCAGGCCCGCACGTGCAGCCGGAAGTCCTGCACCGGCGTGGACGGGGCCACGGCGTGGCCCCAGGTGGTGCCCAGCCATTCGACCGCGGGCGGCCGGGTCGCCGGGGACGTGATCGACGCCAGCGCGTCGACGACCTCGTGCGCGCCCATCTGGCACAGGCCGTGGAGCAGGGTGCCGGAGTAGTCGAGCAGCACTCGTGGCTGCTGGCCCTCGGTGAACAGGCTGGGGAGGAATTCCCCCATGCGCTGGTAGCACCAGCGCAAGACCGGCGCGTTGTGGTTGTCGCCGACGTCCTGGTGCTCACTCATCCACTGGAGGTTGCCGATGATCGCGGCTGTGGTGGGGTCGCCGCCGGCCGGCATCAACGGCTGGTGCATGTGCAGCGCGACGGCGAAGCCGCCGCGCGGCGAGCGGAGATCGATCGCGGCCGGCGTCGCGGGGCGCGCCATCGCCGCCGCGATCTCCGTTTCCCGGCCGCAGATGTCGGGGAGGTCATCGACAAGTCCGCCCGCCTCGCCGTCAGCCACGGCACGTCTCGAGCTGGTGCCTGTCCCGCGCGTCATGCGGGCGATCTCTCGGCGAGCCCCGCGACCGGTGGCGTGGCGGCGCAGGCGGTCATGGTGTCCCCTCCGTTCTCGTGGTGTCACCGGGAGTGTCGGCCGAAATCACCTTGCGGTGTCAGGGGCCAGCGGACCGCTCCCGAGGAGCATTCGGCCGACAACACAGTGCCCGCAAGGGAAGTCGACCGGTCCGAAGGGGGTGTTCGTCAGACGGACGGCGCCGCGCAACTCTCCTGTCGGCGTCATCGGATGCCCCGCCGTGCCCCGGACCACGTCCTGCATCAACCGGTGTCGCGGCGGCTGGCCGGTGCGGAATCCCTGGATCACCAACGTGTCGCCGGGCTGTGCGTGCTTGGCTCCTCCTCGCGGTCGGCGGCGGGCCGCGCTAGCGGGGGTGCTTGGCCAGGATGTCCTTGAGCCGGGCGACGAAGCGCAGCGACTCGCCGTGCTCGCGCTGCCACACGTTGCGGCCGAAGATCAGGCCGGTCGCGCCGGCCTCCATCGACAGACGGGCCTTGTCCAGCATGGCCTCGTCGCTGCTCTTCTCCCCGCCGGAGACCAGCAGCAGGGTGCGGTTGGCCGACCGGACCACCGACTCGATCGCCTGCGCGTGGGTGAACTCGGACCGGTAGGCGGCCGGCACCGCCTCGTGCCGGTCCGGGTTGGGGAAGTTCACCTTGACCATGTCGGCGCCCAGCTCGCTGGCCGTCCTGGCCGCGTAGTCGACCGCGTAGAAGGAGTCCCGACCGCCCTTGGCCTGGATCGCCGCGCCGCGCGGATAGGCCCAGGTGATCAGCGGCATGCCGAACCGGGCCGCGTCCGCCCGGACCCGCCGGAACTGCTCGAAGTCCTCCTCCTGGGCCGGCGTGCCGACGTAGAGGGTGTAGCCGACGGCGTCCGCGCCGAGCCGCACGGCCTCCTCGACGGTGGCGTTGACCGGGGACAGCGCCCGGTCGTCGGACGGGATCTCGGTCTTGCCGTTGAGTTTGAGCACCAGCGGGACCTCGCCGGCGTAGTCCCAGTAGAACTTCTCGGCCAGGCCGATCTGGATGGCGATCCCGTTGAACCCGCCCTCGACGGCGAGCCGCAGGATGTAGCTGGGATCGCTGGCGGCCGGGTTGGCGAAGAAGTCGCGCGGCCCGTGTTCCAGTCCCTGGTCGTAGGGCAGGAACAGCGCGGTGCCGTTGCGTTCGCCGTGTTCGTACAGTATCCGGTGCAGTCGGGCCTTCTTGCCGGTGTCCAGCGCCTTCAAGGCGGATTCGGTAGACATGGGCCGACTGTGCGTCGCCCGCCGTTCGTGTTGACAGGGGCGGACCGAACGCGGCGTCACGACTTCGGACTCTGGCGGCGCCGACGGGAACGGTGCTCGGACCGGACACGTGGACCTCCGGCCGTGCCCGGTGACGCGTTGGACTCTACCGCCGGCGCGGGCGCGCTGGTCGGCTGGACGCATGGCCCTCTCCGACCGACCAGCCAGGCCCGGACCGCGCGGAGCGACGCGATGTCGGTGACCGCCGAGTCGGCCCCCACGCTCGGTGTCGAAGAGGAGTTCCTGTTGCTGGCGGCGGCATCGGGGCGCGCCGTGCTGGCGTCGACCGAGATGCTCGAGCGGCTGGCCGGTGAGCCGGCCGTCACCCCGGAATTCCTGCGCTACCAGATCGAGACGGCCAGCCGGGTGTGCGACGGACTCGGCCAGGTGCGGTCCGAGCTCGGCCGGCTGCGCGGGTTGCTGGCCGGCGCGGCGAACCAGGCGGGCTGTGTGCTGGCCGCCTGCGGGGTGGTGCCCTTCGGCGGCCAGGCGGGACCGGCGGCGGTGACCGACCGGCCGCGGTACCGGCAGCTCGCCGCGCGATTCCCGGCGCTGGTCGCCAACGGCGGCACCTGCGGTTGCCACGTCCACATCGGCGTGCCGTCACGGGAGCTGGGCATCGAGGTGCTGGCGCGAATTCGGCCATGGCTGCCGCAACTGCTGGCCGTTAGCGCCAATTCGCCGGTCGCGCGGGGGCAGGACACGGGCTGGGCGAGTTGGCGCTATCCGCTGTGGTCCAGCTGGCCGACGGTGCGGACGCCGGAGGCATGGACCGATGTCGAGCACTACGACGCCTCGGTGCGGCGTCTGGTCGACAGCGGCGCGGCCATCGACCCGCGCAGCGTGCACTTCCACGCGCGCCTGTCGCCGAGGTATCCGACGGTCGAGGTCCGGGTGGCCGACGTGTGCCTGACCGTGGACCACGCCGTGTTGCTGGCCGGCCTTGTCCGCGCGTTGGTCGTGACGGCGTCGGGCGAGTTCCGGGACGGCCGGCCGCCGCCGAGCGTGCCGTCCCGAACCATCACGGCGGCGTTGGCGGCCGCCGCCCGCAACGGGCTCGGCGGCGCCGGCATCGACATCGCGACCGGCGCTGTCGTGCCGCAGCGACATCTGCTGGACCGCCTGCTCGACCACGTGCGGCCGGGCCTGCGCACGACCGGTGACGGTGCCGAGGTCGAACGGTTGGCGGGCCAGGTCATCACGAGCGGCACCGGTGCCGACCAACAACGCGAGCTGTGGGCCGCGACCGGCACGCCGGCCGAGTTCGTCGGCGCGCTGGCCGAGGCGACGGCGGCCGGATCCACGGCGAAAGGCCCGGCCGGGATCCTTGGCGCCGATCTCGGCGAACCCTGACGTCGCCGACCTGACGGGAGCACACGCGTACCTGTCATGCGCCGTGCGGCACCGCCGCCGCGAGGATCGTGCGGGCCTGGGCCTCGGTCAATCCCAGCAGCCGCATCAGGTCGGCGGTGTCGCCGCCCGACCGCGCCAGGACGTACGCGCGGCACAGGGTGGTCGGCTCGATCTCGGGCAGTGTCGTGCCGACGACCGCGAGCAGGTAGCGGGGATCGTGCGCCGGATCGTCCGGCGGTAGCGGGACCGACGCCGTGGTGCGCGCCAGTCTGGCCATCTCCCGGTGGTACTCGGGCCGGCTCACCGCGCCGGCCAGCAGGCGCGAGGTGATCATCCGCTCCTGCTCGTCGCCGGGCACGTCGGTCCGGCGCTCCGTCTTCCTCGGCGGTGACAGCAGTGCCGCCAGCCGTGATGCCACGCGTGCGATGGTCATCCTGCTCACCCCGTTCTTCCTCGACAGCACGACGAACCTCGTGCCGATCGTCGCGCCCGGCCGGGCCGCGGCCCCAGCGGTGAAATGCCTGTCATGCCGGCTGAAAGGCCCTGCGCCGGCCGCGGACCACGGTCCGTGCCGGCGGCACAGCACCGGAAGACCCTGCCGGTCGGGACCTTCACCCACGGACGCCGGGCCGAACAGCCCTGCCGCCGAAGCCGTTCGCGGACAAGGCTTCCCCGGGGGCACCAGCTCTCGCCGACGCCGACAGGAGTTGACCATGGCATTCAACCTGGCGACCATCCTGCGTGAAGCCGCCCGCAGCCATCCGGACAAGGCCGCGCTCATCGTCGGCGGCCGGCCGATGACCTACGCGGAGCTGGCGGCCGCGTGCGACCGGGTCGCCGCCGGCCTGCTCCGCGCGGGCATCGCGCCGGGCGACGTCGTCGCCGTGCAGCTGCCGAACTCGGTGCAGTTCGTGGTCGCCTACTTCGCGGCACTCCGGATCGGTGCCGTGGTGGTGCCGATGAACCCGCTGTACCGGGCCGACGAGATCGCGCACATCCTGCGCGACTCCGGCGCCCGCATGCTGATCACGTGGTTGGGCACGGCCGAGGAGGCCGAGAAGGCGTCCGCCGCGGTCGATCTCACCGACATGGTGGTGGTGGCGCCGCCCGGCACGGTGGTGCCACCGTCCTATCAGGACTTCGAGACGCTCTACGGGCCGCCGGGTGGCGTGGACGTCCCGGTGCACCAGACCGATCCCGGCGACACGGCGGTGATCGTCTACACCGCGGGCACCACCGGCCGCCCCAAGGGCGCCGAGCTGACGCACTTCCAGCTGTACATGAACGCCGACACGCCGGGCCGGCTGTTCGGCATCAGGGACGACGACGTCGTGCTGGTCGTGCTGCCGCTGTTCCACGTGTTCGCGCTGTCCAGCATCCTGAACCTCTGCGTCCGCTTCGCGGCGACGATGTCCCTGCTGCCCCGGTTCGAGCCGGGCGCGGCGCTCGCGGCCGTCCACCGCGACCGGGTGACGGTGTTCGAAGGCGTGCCGACGATGTACGTCGCGCTGCTCGAGCACCCCGAGGCCGGGCGGTACGACCTGTCGTCGCTGCGGGTGGCCGTCTCCGGCGGGGCGCCGATCCCGGCCGAGGTGCTCGACGAGTTCGAGCGCCGGTTCGGCGTCGTCGTCCTTGAGGGCTACGGCATGTCCGAGACGGCGTCGACGACGACGTTCAACGTCAGCGCGCAGGACCGGCGGGCCTACAGCGTCGGCCGGCCGATCTGGGGTGTCGAGGTGGAGGTGTGGGACGAGCGGGGCGTGCCGGTCCCGACGGGGCGCGAGCACGTCGGCGAGCTGATGGTCCGAGGCGTCAACGTGATGCGTGGCTACCACGGCGACCCCGAGGCGACCGCGCGGGCGTTCACCCGCGGCTGGTTCCACACCGGCGACCTCGGCTACCAGGACAAGGACGGCTTCTTCTTCGTGGTCGACCGCAAGAAGGACCTGATCATCCGGGGCGGCTACAACGTGTACCCGCGGGAGGTCGAGGACGTGCTCTACACCCATCCCTCGGTCGCCGAGGCCGCCGTCGTCGGGATCCCGGATCACCGGCTCGGGCAGTCGGTGAAGGCGTTCGTCGCACTGCGCCCGGGGCGCACGGCCACCGACACCGAGCTCATGCACCACGCGAAGGAGCGGCTGGCCGCCTACAAGTGCCCGCAGGCCGTGGAATTCCGCGCGGCACTGCCCAAGAACGCGGCCGGCAAGATCGTGAAGCGGGAGCTGGAGCCATGGACCGGATGACCCCGTTGGACGCCGCTTTCCTGCTCGCCGAGGACGAGGAGCCGGGAGTGTCGCTGGCCATCTCGTCGATCGCGGTCTTCGAGGGCCCGGCGCCGTCGCAGGCCGAGTTCGCCGCGCTGGTGGCCGGACGGCTGCCGCTGGTTCCCCGGTACCGGCAGCAGGCCAGGGAGATCCCCCTCGACCTCGGGCCGCCGGTCTGGGTCGACGACGAGCACTTCGACCTCGACTACCACCTGCGCCGCACGGCGCTGCCGGCGCCCGGCGGCGACGAGCAGCTGGCGGCGCTGATGGGCCGGGTGATGTCGGCCAGGCTGGACCGCGACCGGCCGCTGTGGGAGTACTGGTTCGTCGAGGGGTTGGCGAAGGACCGCTGGGCGTTGATCTCCAAGGTCCACCACTGCATGGTCGACGGCATTTCCGGCACGGACCTGTACAACGCCGTGCTGGACGACTCGCCTGAACCCCGGCCGTCGACGCCCGACCACTGGCAGCCCGCGCCGGCGCCGACCACCGTCGCGCTGACCGTGGACGCGCTGCGCAGGCTGGTGGCCAATCCGGTCGACCAGGCGCGTTCCCTCGTCGGGGCCCTCCGCCGCCCCGGTGTGCTCGCCGGCCTGGTGTGGGACACCGCGCGCGGCCTCGGCGCGTTGTCGACGGCGCTGGTGCCCGCGTCGGCGACGTCGCTGTCAGGTCCGTTGTCCGCGCAGCGGCGGTTCACCTTCGCGCGGGCCGCCGTCGACGACGTCAAGGCGGTGCGCCGCGGTCTCGGCGGCACGTTCAACGACGTGGTGCTGGCGGCGGTGTCCGGCGGCTTCCGTGCCCTGCTGCTGGCTCGTGGCGAGCAGCCCGACGCGCATGCCGTGCGGACGCTGGTGCCGGTGAACGTGCGCATGCCGGGGGAGGAGAGCATCCGCGACAACCGGGTCTCGCTGATGTTCGCCGACCTGCCCGTCGACATCGCCCACCCGGTCGCGCGGCTGATGGCGCTGCGGGCCCAGCTGGACCGGCTGAAGGACACCAAGGAGTCGCAGTCCGGGGCCACGCTCACCGCGCTGGCCGCGCACGGGCCCTTCCCGCTGCTGTCGGCGCCGTTCCGGCTGGCTGCCCACCTGCCACAGCGGTCGGTCGTCACGGTGACCACCAATGTGCCGGGACCGCGGCGCGCGCTGTACGCCCTCGGCCGACCCCTGGTGGAGATCATTCCGTACGTGCCGATCGCCTCCACCGTGCGCTGTGGCGTGTCGATCTTCACCTACCTCGGGGAGGTCACCTTCGGCGTGACCGGGGACTACGACGCCTCGGCCGATATCGACGTGCTGGCACGGGGAATCGAGGACTCGCTGCGCGACCTCGTCGCCTGCGCCGGGTAGTGGCGGCTCAGCGCGACCGGCGGCTCGAACGGGCACCAGGCGTCGGCGGGCTGCGCGAGCCGGTCGGCGACCAGCCACTGCACGGCCGCGTTGTGGCCGTAGCCGAGGTGGCTGCTGGCCACCTCGACGTTCTCCTGGCGCGGGCCCGACGGCTCGACACAGGCCTGCCAGTGCACGATGCCGTCCGACCTGGAGTACACGGAGGTGGCCGGCACCGGAAAGGCCGGACGGGTGTGCTCCGGCGGCGGCAGTTCGTCGCTCGGCGCGTGCAGCGGTGACAGCCAGTCGAACACCCGGTGGGCGTAGGTCTGCCGGGGTTCGGTGAGCCGGTACGGGCTGCCGAGCGTGATGACGGCGCGGACCAGGTCCGGGTGCTCGCGGGCCAGCTCGCGGGCGTAGATGCCGCCGAGGCTCCAGCCGATGAGGCTGACCGGGGCGCCGTGCCGGTCGGCGGTGTCGTCCAACAACGCGCGCAGGCCGGCCAGCGTGGCGCGGGTGGGGCCGATGTTGCGACCCAGCCGCCAGCCGCGCACGCGGTAGTCGAGGCCGCGGAGGAACCGCCGCAGCGGCACGGTCGACACGTCCGAGGCCAACAGGCCGGGCAGCACCAGCACGGCGTGGCCGTCGCCCCGCGGCGCCATCCGCAGCACGGACCGGGCCGCGGCGAGCTGACCGAAGTCGACCACCGCTCGGGTCGGCTCGGTCAGGCACCACCACAGGCCGGGGGAGGAGGGTCGCTGCGCGTCGGACCTGGTCGACATGGGTCCTCCCGGTGGTGGCGCCGACGTTTCGGCGATGGTGCTGGGGTTCCGACAATGATGAGGTGCGATGGCCGGTCCGGATAGGTCTTTTCCGGTGGTTGCCGGACCTTCGACGCAGGTCCGAGGTGTCGAACGGCCCTGTGGGCGCATGTGGACGGACGCCGAGACTGGGGCCATGACCGGGAAGATCGTGGTGCTCGGCGGCGGCACCGGTGGGACCATCGCCGCCAACCGGCTGCGGCGTGCGCTCGACGACGTCGAGATCACCGTCGTCGACCGCGACGACGACCATGTCTACCAACCGGGTCTGCTGTTCCTGCCGTTCGGCCTGGCCGACCGGCAGGATCTGGTGCGGTCAAGGCGGCGGCAGCTGCACGACGGCGTCGACTACCGCGGCTGCGGCGTCGACCACGTGGACATCGACAAAAACCGAGTAGTGCTCGGTGACGGCGGCGAACTGGGCTACGACATCCTCGTCGTGGCCAGCGGCAGCCGGTTGTTGCCCGAGGAGACCGACGGGCTCACCGGACCGGGCTGGCGTGGCAAGGTGGGCACGTTCTACGACCTCGCCGGCGCGACCGCGCTGGAGTCCGCGCTGCGGGACTTCGCCGGTGGCCGGCTCGTGGTGAACGTGGTCGACCTGCCGATCAAGTGCCCGGTGGCGCCGCTGGAGTTCTGCTTCCTCGCCGACTGGTACTTCCGCGAACGCGGGATCCGCGACGCCGTGCGGCTGACCTACGTGACACCGCTGGACGCGGCCTTCACCAAGCCGGTGGCCGCCGCCACGCTCGCGGGTCTGCTGGCGGAGAAGGGAGTTGAGCTCGTCACCGAGTTCAACACCGGCGAGGTGGACGGCGAGGCGGGCCGCCTGACGTCGTTCGACGGCCGCACCGTCGACTTCGACCTCGGCGTGGTCGTGCCGCTGCACGGCGGCGCCGACTTCGTCGAGCGCTCCCCGGGGCTGGGCGACGCGCTCGGCTTCGTGCCGGCCGACGAGCACACGCTGCGGTCCAAGGCCCGGCCGAACATCTTCGTCATCGGCGACGCGGCAGCCCTGCCGACCTCCAAGGCCGGCTCGGTGACGCACTTCGAGGGCGAGGTGCTGACCGAGAACGTGGCGCGCACGCTGGCCGGGCAGCCGCTGGACGCGAGTTTCGACGGGCACACGAACTGCTTCATCGAGACCGGCTTCGGCAAGGCGCTGCTGATCGACTTCAACTACGAGACGGAGCCGGTCACCGGGCACTACCCGGGGCCGATCGGGCTGCCGCTGCTCAAGGAGTCGCGGCTCAACCACCTGGGCAAGCTGATGTTCTCGTGGCTGTACTGGCACAGCCTGCTGCCGGGCCGCTCGGTGCCCGGCGTCTCCGCCGCGATGCCGACGGCCGGCAAGCGGCTCCCGACCGGCGACCGGACGAGGTGAGCGACATGGCGATCAAGGCCTATGCGGGCCACGAGGTCGACGTCAACGACGAGGGCTTCTTCACCGACCCGGACCAGTGGCGGGCGGAGATGGCGCCGGAGATCGCCCGTGAGGCGGGCGTCGGCGAGCTGACCGACCGGCACTGGCAGGTCATCGAGTGCATGCGCGGCGAGTACGCCGCCAAGGGCACCGGACCGACCGTGCGGGCCCTTGGCAAGACGTCGGGTGTCGGCGTCAAGGAGCTGTACCAGCTGTTCCCGAAGGGGCCGGCGAAGCTGGCGGCGCGCATCGCCGGTATTCCCAAGCCCCGTGGCTGCATCTGAGTGGCAGAGGAGGCCGGCCGTGGCCGACAAGATCGAGAAGGTGTCCGTCATCGTGTCCAAGGGCTCGTTGGAGGGCGTGTACCCGGCGCTGATCATGGCCAACGGCGCGCGGGCCGAGGGGATGGAGGCCAACCTGTTCTTCACGTTCTTCGGCCTGGACGCGATCCACCGCGCCCGGCACGAGCACATCAAGCTGGCCACCGTCGGCAACCCCGGCCTGCACCTGGCCACCTGGGCCGGCGGGCTGCCGGGGATGTCCTCGGTGATGACGCACTACCTGGCCCGCAAGATGGACCGGCTGGACATCCCGCCGATCCCGGAGTTCGTCGAGATGATCGCCGACAGCGGGGCCGGACTGTACGCGTGCAAGGCCTCGGTCGACCTGTTCGGGCTGGCCAAGGAGGACTTCATCGAGCAGGTGCGGGACGTCATCACGGTCGGCGAGTTCTACGACCTTGCGGCCGGTGGCGAGATCATCTTCACCTGACCGGTCCGCGGTGGCCGCCGAGATACCCCCGGGGGTATGCTGAGCACCTCGGCGTCGAAGGGACATCGCCATGTGTCAGCGCACCACCTGCCGCACCTGCGGCAAGGCCACCTACGTCGGGTGTGGACAGCACGTCGAGCAGGTGCTCGGCGACGTGCCGCCGGCCGATCGCTGCGGATGCCGCGCCGCGGCCCGCCCCGCGCGCGGCCTGCGGTCGCTGTTCCGCCGCGGCTGACCGCCGCGGCGCCCGGGAATACCGGCCGACGTCGCAGCGCTGGACAAGGTACCCCAGTAGGTATCCGGACAGAGGAGGCGTCATGTCGGCGGCGGAGAAACCGGTCGCGATCCGCACCAGTTGCGGGCGGATGGTCAGCGTCGGTCGGCTGACGTTGGAAGAGGTGGCGCCGATCGGCCGGGTGGTGCTCCGGATGGACTGCCAGCGCGCCGAACGCGACCACCTGTGGGCGAGCCTGACCGCCGACGAGGCCCGCCGTCTCGCCCAGGATCTGTTGTCCCAGGCGGCATCCGTCGAGAGCCGCTGCCGGCGCGCCTAGTTCGCCACCGCTCACAGCAGGTGCGGCAGGCTGGTGACGGCGGTGTAGCCGGCCACCAGCACGAGCAGGCCGGCGAAGGCGAGAGTGAGCCGCCGCTGGTCGAGGCGGCCTCCGATTTTGTTGCCGGCCAACACTCCGAGGATGGCCGCAACCCCGAACACGGCCAGCAGCAGCCAGTCCATGGCCATGGGTTGCGCGGTCAGGCGGGTCGCCAGGGCGAGGCCGCTGTTGACGGCGATCACCACGAGCGAGGTGCCGACCGCGGTGGCGGTGTCCAGGCCAAGGACCAGCACGAGCGCCGGCACGACCACGAACCCGCCGCCGACGCCGAAGAATCCGGTCAGCAGGCCGACGATGCTCGCGGCGCCGACGACCCGCACGGCGGTCTTGCGCTTGACCAGCGTTGTGGTGCCGCCGGTGTCACGGCTGGGAGTGGTCGGCTCGTGCCGCTGCCGGACCACCATGGCCACCGCCGCGGCCGCCATCAGCGCGGCGAACCCGAGCAACAGCACATGCGGGTCGACGGCCGCGCTCGCGCGGGAACCGAGGTAGGAACCGGCTGCGCCGAGCAGGCCGAAGACCAGCCCGGTGCCCAGGTGAACCCGCCCGGCCCGGTAGTGCGCGAGGGCCCCGGCCACCGCCGCGGCACCGACGACCACCAGGGATAGCGTGGTGGCGTGGTGCGGGTCCTGGCCGAGCAGATAGACCAGCACGGGCACGGTCAGGATGGAGCCGCCGGCGCCGAGGGTGCCGAGGCTCAGACCGACCAGCAAGCCGGCCGGGATCGCCAGCAACCACATGGCTCATCGGCCTGCCTGCTGGTACGCCGGGCTGACCACCGGCAGATCGGTGTGCGATATCTGGTCGAAGTCGTCGTCCACGGCGACGACCTGGCGGCCGGCGGCGGCCAGCACCGAGGCGGCGATCGACGCACGGTAGCCGGAGCGGCAGTGCACCCACACCTCTCGGTCGGGGACCTCGTCGATGCGGACCAGCAGTTCGTGCAGCGGGATGTGCACCGCGCCGACGATGTGGCCCTCCGCCCACTCCAGCCGCCGCCGCACGTCGAGCGTCACGACCGGCCGGTGGTGGCGCACGGCGGCCAGGTCGGCCAGCGTGGCGCGGGGGAACGAGGCGCTGCCGGCGACGCCGATGCCGGCGGCCTCGACACGGTCGATGCCGATGCGGACCAGTTCCCGCTGGGCTTCGGCGACCTGGTCGGGGTTCTCGCCGAGCAGGGTCAGCGGCGTGCCCCAGGGGATCAGCCAGCCCAGGTAGGTGGCGAACGCGCCGTCGAGGCCGAAGTTGAGGCTGCCGTGCAGGTGCCCGCCGGCGAACGCGGTGCGGGAGCGCAGGTCGACCACCCATTCGCCGGCGGCGATGCGGCGGCGCAGCTCGTCGGCCTCGGCGCGGGCCGGGGCGGCGAGATCGGGCACGTCCGGTCCGGCGCTGTTGGCCGGCGCCATGTGCGCGTAGTAGGCGGGGTAGGCGTCCAGGCCGGCCAGCAGCTGCGTGACGTAGTCCTCCTCGCTTTCGGTGAGCACCGGGTTGAGCCGCTTCTCCTGGCCGATGGTCGAGTGCTCGCCCTCGGCCTGGCTGGCCGAGCAGAAGCTGCCGAAGCCGTGGGTGGGATACACCCTGGTCTCGTCGGGCAGCCTGGTGGCCAGGCGGTGCGCGGAGAGGTACTGGTCGTGCACGAGGTCGGCGGTGTGCGCCGGGCCGAGCAGGTCGGGCCGGCCGGTCGAGCCGAACAGCAGCGACCCGCCGGTGAACACGGCCGGGTCGTGGTCGGGCGCGGTCAGCAGGTAGGCCAGGTGGGTGAAGGTGTGGCCGGGCGTGGCCAGGGCCCGGACCCGCATGGTGGCGCCGACCGGGATCTCGTCGCCGTCGGCGATCGGGGCCCGGTCGAAGGCGACCGGGTCGGCCGCGTTGACGTGGTAGGCCGCGCCGGTGGCCAGGGCCAGGGCCAGGCCGCCGGTGACGTAGTCGTTGTGGATGTGGGTCTCGAACACGTCGGTGATCCGCACGCCGCGACGGCGGGCCAGGTCCAGCACCCGGTCGATGTCACGCTGCGGGTCGACCACGAACGCGTCCTGGCCGTCGGTGACCAGGTAGCTGCGGTCGCCGTGGGTCGGTGTGTCGATGGCGATGACGTCGATCATGCTGCGCTCCTTGACGGTGCCCGGCTCCGTATACCCCCGGGGGTACCTGGCAAGGATACGCCGCATACCCATGGGGGTATACCAGCATGGTCGCCGGCGACCACCGCGACCAGTGCCGGAAGTCCGTGCCCGACCGGGACCTACTGCCGCTGTGGGCCGGCCGGCGCTCGCGCAACCTGGACCGCAGTGAGCGAAGGGAGCGACAGGGTGGGTGCCTCGGGGCCGGACGGCGAGTCCGGCATGCTCGACCGCGTGCGGCATGGCTTGATCGGCGAGGACGAGGTGCTGGACGGTCCCTACGGTCCGCGGCGCGTCACCTACGCCGACCACACCGCTTCCGGACGATCACTCGACTTCGTCGAGGACTTCGTCCGCCGGCAGGTGCTGCCGCGCTACGCCAACACGCACACCGAGAGCTCGGGCACCGGCCGGTGGACCACCGGCCTGCGGGAGCAGGCCCGCGCGCTGATCCGGGACTCGGTGGGCGGCACCGACGACCACCTGGTCATCTTCTGCGGCTCCGGCGCCACGGCCGCGGTGAACAAGCTGGTCGGCATCCTGGAGATCCGCCTGCCGGCCGGGCTCGACACGCGGTACCGGCTGCGCGAGCGGATCCCGGCCGGGCAACGGCCGGTGGTCTTCGTCGGCCCGTACGAGCACCACTCCAACGAGCTGCCGTGGCGGGAGTCGATCGCCGACGTGATCGTGATCGACGAGGACGCCGACGGCCAC
>DATJJB010000309.1:0-14460 GCA_035492655.1 Kutzneria sp.
GAAGATCGTCGGGATCTTCTCCATGGCCGTGCCCCCTTGATCGTCCGTTGTCGGCGATCAGGTTGACACAGGAGACCCCCTTCGTCCCAACGAAATCCTCAGGGCGTCACCTTGAAGCCCGGCGTGAGCACCAGGTTGACCAACTGGGCGTCGGTCAGCGGCGGCTTGGACAGCGCCGCCGTGCCGGAGGCGAAGACACTCGCGCTCTGCGCCAGGTACACCACCGTGCCGTCCGGATACCGGTACGCCGCCAGGGAATCGATGCGCCCGGCGGCGGTGTGCTGGACGAGCCCGATGCGCTTGCCGACCACCTGGGTCTCCTCGCAGTCACCGCCGATGCGCCAGAAGTCGCGGGCCATCGCGCACGGATCCGTCGGGATGTCGTTGCCTGGGCCGTGCACCTCGACGATGAGCTCGCCGACGCCGGGCGCGGTGCTGCTGGCCGGTGCGACCGGCTCCACGGCCTGGTAGCTCCACGTGTTCTTGTTCCAGTCCTCGACCTGCGCCTGATGCCGGCGCAGGTCGAACTGCGCGCCCTTGGTCTGCTCGGCCGTGGCCCGCTGGATCGGGTACGGCAGCACGCCCTCCAGCGCGTCCAGCAGCCGCACGCTCTTGTCGTTCTCCGGGCCCTTGTACTGCGTACGGTCGCCGTGCGAGATCGACGAGGTCGGGGCCGGGGTCGTCTTCGGACCCGCCGCCGTGCCCAGCAGCGTGCGCGGCCCCGGCACCGTGAAGGCTCCCGCCACCAGCGCCACCACCGCCACGCCCACCCCGAGACCAGCGATGTTCGCCCGCCGGGTCCGCAGCGCCCGCTGCGCCTTCGTCAGCGCCGCATCCGCCGTCACCGGGCGCGGCGGGACCGCCTCGGTCATCGCATCCCTGAGTGCTTCCCGCAGGTCCTGCTCGTTCACGCGCCCCTCCTCGGGCTCAGTGGTGTCACGTCCAGCAGCGTTCGCAGCGCCTGCAACCCCCGTGCCGCCTGGCTCTTCACGGTGCCTTCCGAGCACTCCAGCAGCCGGGCCGTGTCCTCGACCGACATGTCCTCCCAGTACCGGAGCACCAGCACCGCCCGCTGCCCCTTCGGCACCCGGGCCAGCGCCGCCAGCAGCACCATCCGGTCCTCCGGCTGGCCCAACCCGCGGTCCGCCGCGTCCTCGTGCTCCGCCGTCACGTGCTCCCGCCGGAACCAGCCAAGGCGGCGCTCCGACAGGAACGCCCGCACCAGCACCTTGCGGGCGTAGCCGTCCAGCGCCTCCCGGTCGGTCAACTTCGGCCACTGGCGGTACAGCTTCGTGAACGTGACCTGGGTCAGGTCCTCGGCCCGGTGCCAGTCCCCGCACAGCAGGTAGGCCGTGCGCTGCAGCCCGTCCCCCTTGGCCGTGACGAACTGCGCGAACGCGATGTCGCGATCGGCCATGTCCCCTCCGTGTCGTCGGCTCTGTCAGTGAACACGCCCGCGACAGCGACCGGGGTTGCATGAATTCCGCTAGCCTTGTCCGTCGGAGGTTCGCCGACCATGCGAAACGCGATTCGAGTGCTCGTCGGGCTCGTGGTGTTGGCGGTGTGCTCCGGGTCGTCCCTGGTGACGGCCCCACCGCTGCCGAGGTTCACCACCGGTGGCGCACAGGGGCGACCGGCGTTGCCCTGGTCCGTGGTCAGCAGCGACGACGACCGACTGATGGTCGCCGTTCACAACGGGACGCCGACCGGTGTCGAGATATTCGAGACGCCCCAGGCGGTCACCGTGGTGATCCTCGGGCTGCCGCCCACCGTTTTCACGACGTTGATGGTGCGTACCACCATGGCGGTGGTGGAGCTGCCGCATCCTCTCGACGGGCGGCCGCTCGTCGTCCCGGATCAGGGGCAGGGCGGCTGGTAGTCGACGCCGGGCAGGTAGCGGTCCCACTCCTCGACGGTGATCCTGGGCCAAGCGACGGCGCAGATGCGGGCGATGGCGCGGGAGACGTCGGGGTCCCACAGCCGCACGGTGTCGTCGCCCGCGCTCAGGAGCGTGTTGCCGGCGAAGGCGACGACGTTGACGGTGTCGGTGTGGCCGGTGAGGACGGTGGAGCTGCCGGGATCGTGCACGTCCCACAGGCGCACGGTGTTGTCGGTGCCGGCGGAGGCAAGGGTGGAACCGTTGGGCGAGAAGGAAAGCGCGGCGACGGCGTCGGTGTGGCCGGTGAGCAGGGCGGTCTGGCGGTGCAGGTCCCACAGCCGCACGGTGTTGTCGACGCCGCCGGAGGCCAAGGTGGAGCCGTCGGGCGAAAAGGCGAGGGCGTTGACGACGTCGGTGTGGCCGGCGAGCGTGGCGAGCAGGGAACGGTCGAACAGGCTCCAGACGCGGATCTTGTTGTCGGCGGCGCCGGCGGCGAGGTAGCGACCGTCGGGGCTGAAGGCGACGGCGGTGGCGGTGGGGCCGGAGGAAGGCAGCCGCAATGCCTCGGTGCCATGCCAGAGCCGCACTGAGCCGTCGATGCCGGAGCCGGCCAGGGTCTGCCCGTCCGGACTGAAGGCGGACCAGACGGCGGGGTCGGTCTGCTGCACGGAAACCTGGGACGGATGGTCGATGTCCCAGCGGCGCAACACGCCGGAGACGTCCACAGTGGACACCAAGTGGCCGTCGAAGAAGGCGGCGTTGATCGGGGACGAGCCGCCGGGGAAGGTGGCGACCACCCGCGAGCCGGCGGAGACATCGAGCAGGCGGACGGTGCCGTCGCGGCCGCCGACGACGGCCTGGGAGCCGTGCACGGCGACGGCGGTGGCGGGAATGCGGGGCGAGAGGTCTTCCACCCGAACGGTCTTGTCGGAGCTGGCGGTGGCCAGCACCTGTCCGTCCGGCCCGAAAGCGACTGAGGAGACGGCGTTGGTGTGCCCGGTGAGCGACTGGATCGAGTGGGCCTGCCGAGGCTGAGTGACGTCCCACAGCCGCACGGTCTTGTCGGCGCTACCGCTGGCCAAGGTGTTCCCGTCGGGGCTGAAAGCCAGCGCCAGCACGGCTTTGCTGTGCCCGGGCAGGGTGGCGAGCTGGGTGCCGTCGAGGTCCCAGAGCCGGATCGCGGCGTCGTTGCCGGCGGTGGCGAGCATGGAAGGGCCGAAGGCGACAGCGGTCACCGCGCCGGGCGTCTTGAGGACGGCCCCGGCGGCGGGCCGGCGAGGGTCGGTGATGTTCCACAGCCGGGCGGTGCCGTCGTAGTTGGCGGTGGCCAGGGTGTGGCCGTCATGACTGAAGGCGACACCCGGCACGACGCCGCCGTTGCCGGGGATGACGGCCAGCTGAGCCGCCGTGTCGACGTCCCACAGCCGCGCGGTGTTGTCGTAGCCGCCGGATGCGAGGGTGCGGCCGTCGGGGCTGAACGCCACGAAAGCGACCATGGCGGCGTGCCCGGCCAACTCCGCACGCTTTCGCGGCTGGCGAGGATCGCTCACGTCCCACAGCTGCACGGCGCGATCCGCCCCGCCGATGGCGATCAGCGTGCCAGCGGCGTTGACGGCGACGGCGGTCACCGGACCACTGCGGCCGGGCAGCGTCGCGACAGACACCGGGCGGTGCGGGTCGGCGATGTCGAACAGGGTCACGGATCCGTCGTCGCCGCTGGCGACGAGCAGGTGCCCGCGCTGGCTCACCGCCGTGCTCAGAGCCCCGCCGACGCCGACGCTGACCTGCGCCGCATACGGGACGGCCAGGCTGCTCAGTACGCTGTCCCGCGCGGACGGCGAGGGATCGAGCCGGTAGGCGGCGACCGTCAGTTGCAGGGCCAGCGCCGGATCGGTGGCCCGCAGCGATGTCAGCCCCAGCAACCGCTGCGACAGGGCGACATTGCGCTGCTCGGTGGCCGTCCGGGAAGCCTGGACGGCATACACAGTGGCCGCGACGGCGATCAACAGCAGCACACTGAGCAGGGCGGCGGCCTGGCGCAGCCGACGCGTGCGGACCCGCCGCGCCGACAGGCTGGCGTCGAGGAAAGTGCGTTCCCGCAGGCTGACGGCCTCGCCGGCCCGCTCGGACCACTCGGCCGCCGACTCGAGGCGGATGCCCTGGTAGAGCGCCCCCGGGTCGCGGTCGAGCGACTCCCAGTCGTCGGTGGCCTGGGTGAGCCGGCGGTGGATGCGCAGCCCCTCACGGTCCTCGGCCAGCCAGTCCCGCAGCCGCGGCCAGTGCCGGATCAGGGCCTCGTGCGCGATCTCGACGCCGTCGGCCGCGGTGGTCAGCAGCCGGGCGTCGACGAGTGCGTCAAGAACCGCAGTGGTGGCCTGATCCGCATCCAACTCCCGACCTGACACCCGCCGCTTGGTGTCCTCGGTGCCGTCGCCGAGGGCGATCAGCCGCAGGAACAGCCGGCGGGCGGTGCGCTGCTGCTCCTCGGTCAGCGCGTCGTAGACCTCGTCGGCGGTGCGGGCGAGGGCATGGTGGATGCCGCCGACCGCCTCGTAGCCGGCGACGGTCAACGTGGTGCCCTGCCGACGTCGCCAGGTTTCGAGCAGCGCGTGCGAGAGCATGGGCAGCGCGGCGGTCTCGCCGGCCGCGTCGGACACCATGCGAGCCACCAGGGCCGTGGACACGATGCAACCGGCCCCGACCGCCGGCTGGATGATGGCCCGGCGCAGCTCTTCGGTGTTCATCGGGCCGACGAGCACCTGGGCGTCCCGCAGCGCCGCGACCAGGCCCTGATGCCGCGCGCAGTGCCCGTAGAAGTCGGCGCGGACGCCGATCACCACCCGGGCTCGCCCGGCCGAGGCGAGCAGCAGCGCAGTGATGAAGGCGTCCCGCTCGGCCCGGTCCTCGCACAGCGTGAAGACCTCTTCGAACTGGTCCACGACCACCAGCAGGTCGACGTCGTCGCCGCGGTCGATGAGCGCCTGCCGAATGCGCAGCCCGAGATTGTCCGGATCGGCCGCGAATTCGGCCCGCAGCGCCACCGGCGATTCGTCGAGGAAAGCGGCCAGCTGCACGGCGCATTCCTCGATCGGGGATCGGCCCGGCGTGAAAAGGATTGTCGGCCGATTTCCCCTGCCGGCAACGAGGCCGGCCCGCAGAATGGAGGACTTGCCCGATCCCGACGGCCCGAAAAGGCCGACGAATCGGCGGTCGCGCACCCGCTCGACGAGTTCGGCGACCAGTTCCTCGCGGCCGAAGAAGCGATCGGCGTCGTCCACCTGGAACGGGGTCAGGCCGACATAGGGAGCATCGGCCTGCTCCGACTCGACCACCGGCTCGCGCAACTCGGCCATCACGTCACGCCAGCGCCGCTCCCAGGCCGCGGTGTCGCCGGCGCAGGCCGACACGTAGGCCAGCGTGACCGACAGGCTGGGCAGCCGACGGCCGGCCGCCGCCTCGGACAGCGCGGCCGGCGAGTAATGGGCCCGGCGGCTCAACTCGCGATAGACCGGGTTTCCCGCACGTTCCCGAAGTTTGCGCAGGTCAGCGGCGAATCGCAGGACCGGCCCGTCGCCGGCCGCGAGCGGACGCTCGACACGTGGCACGAAAGAACCTCCCCCGAGTTCTCGTCCGCATTGTTCACAAGATGTTGTCCAGAGTCCAGCCGTCGACCGCGAACAACGACGACGGGGTACACAGGATGTCGGCGGCGGCCCGGCCTCACCCCCAGAGAGGCCGGTCGCCGCCTTTGTCGTCAGCGGTCACCGAATTCCCGGTCAACTAATTCCCGGCCAGGCGGTTCTCACCCGGCCAGCACGATGAGCAACCCGGCCCCGGCCAGGGCGAGCCCGACGCCGAGGCGCGCGCCGCCGCTGCGCCGGGCCGGCCACGCGACGGCCGCGCCGACCAGGATCGGCACCAGTCCGAGGTAGCGGACCCAGTCCGGCCAGGACAGGCCGGCCACCAGGCTGCCGAGAATGCCGGCGGTCACGCCGCACCGCCCTGCTTCGACGCGTCCGGGCAACGGCTCATTCCCGCACAGTAACGCCGCTGTCCGTAGGGGAACAAAAGATGCGCCGAAACCGACCGGGATTGTGCACGCGCGCAGTCCCGCTGCCTACGGTGATCACGGGAATCCACCGTGAGAGAGGCAATTTCTGGTGAGACGTGTGCTGTCTGCCGCCGCCGTCGTCGCGGCGGCAGTGATCGCCATGGGCAATGCCGCCGCTGTCGGCGCGACGTACCCGAACGAGACGATCACCTGGGGCGCCTGCGCCGACCAGACGCTGGCCGACGCCGGCGCGCAGTGCGGCGCCCTGCAGGTGCCGCTCGACCACGCCAACCCGACCGGCGCGAAGCTCACGCTCGCGCTGTCCCGGTTGGCGCACAAGGCTTCCAGCCCCTACCAGGGCGTCATGATCGCCGCTCCCGACCCACTGGCCGGCGCGGGCTACGAGTCCTCGCTGCTCGGCCAGCAGCTGCCCGGTGGCGACGGCTACGACTGGATCGGCATCGCCCGCCGCGGCCTCGCGCCCAGCGTGCCCGCGCTGTCCTGCGACCCGGGCTACAACTCCTTCAACCGTCCGAACTACGCGCCGACCGCGCCGGCCAACGAGGTCGACTGGCTCAACCGCGTGCAGGGCTATGCCACCGCGTGCGGCCAGGCCAACCCGGACCTGTTGCAGCACATGAAGACCACCGACGTGGCCGCCGACATCGACGACGTCCGCGCGGCGCTCGGCGTACTCCAGACCGGCCTCTACGCCCAGTCCTACGGCACCTATGTGGCCGAGGTCTACGCCACGCTGCACCCGTTGGCGGTCAAGCGGATGGTGCTGGACAGCGCGATCAACCCGGACCGGGTCTGGTACAACGCGGCCGACCTCGACCAGAACGCCAACCTGGAGCGGAACTTCCACCTGTTCTTCGACTGGCTGGCCAGCAACGACGCCACCTACCACCTCGGCGCCACGCCCGACGCCGTCCAGCAGGTGTGGACGGCTCAGCTGGCCGCGGTCACCGCCCATCCGGCCAACGGACTGATCGGGCCGGCCGAGCTGACCGACCTGCTCACGCTGACGCCGTACTACCAGGCCTTCTGGCCGACGCTCGGCGGCATGTTCGCCAACTACGTGCACACCGGCGACGCCACCGCGCTGCAGTTCCTGTACACGCAGTTCTACCAGCGCGGCAGCGACAACGTGTACGCCGCGCTGCTGGCCGAGACCTGCACCGACGCGCCGTGGCCGGCCGACTGGTCGACCTGGCGGGCCAACGCCCAGGCCGCCGCCGTCCAGGCGCCGGACATCGCCTGGGGCAACAACTGGTTCAACTCCCCGTGCCGGGTGTGGCCGGCCAAGGCCGGGAACCCGGTGCCGGTGCTCGGTCTCACCAGCGCCAGCGTGTTGCTGTTGCAGAACGAACTGGACGGTGTCGCTCCGCCGTCCGGCAGCATGGCATTGCGCCAACGGTATTCCCACTCCGCGCTGCTGACCGTGCGCGGCGCGATCACCCACGGTGTCACGCCGAGCGCCGACACCTGCGTGAACTCCGTGCTGGGCAACTATCTCAGCACCGGAACGTTGCCGAACCGTAAGACCGGCACCGTTTCCGACGCCGAGTGCACGCCACCGCCCGTGCCCGTCGCCGGCTGATCAACCAGCGGACGCCACCCCGATTTTCCCGTCGGGGTGGCGTTTTTCACGCCTCCCCAGGAGGTCTAGACCAAATCTGTCAAGGGTGAACGCTTCGCCCGCCGGTCGTTCGCTGTCACGATGGGCGGACGCCGCCGCCACGGGACATCACGTCATTACCCCTGCGATGACTGTGAGGAAACATCATGGCGAAGGTTTCGACGCGCCTTGCCGCCCTCTCCGGGCTCGTGCTCAGCGGCCTGCTGGCCGCCGCCCCACTGGCTTCGGCCGGCACCGTGCCGGCGGACGTCGCCGCGCCGGCGTCGCCGCTGTGCACGCAGCAGAGCACGCTGGCCGGCACCCACCTGTCGGACAAGCAGATCGCCCAGTACGCGCGCAACAACGGCGGCCTGCACGGCAACGGCCTGGTCATCTCCATCGCGGTCGCGCTGGCCGAGAGCCAGGGCTGGACCAAGGCGGTGCTGATCAACACCGACTGCAGCCGCGACCGCGGCGTGTGGCAGATCAACTCCAAGTGGCACAGCGAGGTCTCGGACGCCCAGGCCTTCAACCCGGCCACCTGCGCCCAGCAGGCGGCCCGCATCTCGTCCAACGGCACCAACTGGACGCCGTGGACGACCTACAACAACGGGGCCTACAACCAGTTCATGTCCCGCGCCCGCACCGCCGCTTCTCAGGTCGGCGGCTGAGCAAGCAGCGCCGGCCGTCTCCCGAGGACGGCCGGCGCGTCCGCTCAGCGCCAGTCGAAACGGTAGGCGCGGTAGGTGTTCACGCCGGCCGGGAACTTCGCACCGAACACCACGGCCCCGTGCCGGTCGAACTCCGACAGGTACGGCAGCGCGCCCCAGCCGACGAACGTCTGCCCGCCCGGCTCCGGCTGCGCGTTGCCCTGTGACGTCGCGAGCAGCCCGGCCGGCTGGTTGTCCGTCCGCACCAGAGTTGCCTTGTGGCGGACCGGATCCAGCTTCACCACGACGACCCGGCTGTTGGCGTACTCCGAGACGGCCCCGCTGCCGGTGTTGGCGACACCGGCGGATTCGTTGTCGAAGAACGAGTAGTAGCCGTTGCCCAGCGGTTCCGGGTCGTGCTGCCACGCGACCAGCGCGCCGGCGGTGTTCAACTCCTCGCCGACCGGCGTGAACGAGCTGGCCTTTCCGCCCAGCTGCCAGAGGGTTCGCCCGTCCCGCCGGGAGATCTCGTAAGCGGCCCAGGTGTTTCGGGAGTCCAGCAGCAGATTGTCCCCGTCCACCTTGACGGCGTTGATGTGGAACCAGTCCCATGGCGTGTCGGGCGACGCCGGCAGCGGCTGCTGGCTCTGCGCGTACGGCACGTGATCGCTGCTGTCCCACTGGAAGAGCACCGCGCCGGTGGCGATGTCGATCTCCTGCACGACCCCGTCGATCACCTGCTGGCGCGCCGGGCCGCCGATCGACGTCAGGTCGGCGGTGGCCTGCCGGTAGGCCAGGATCAGGGCGGTGCCGCGCGGCGTGATGACGAACTCGTGCCCGTCGGCCTGATCGCCGTTGCCGGCCCGGACCTCGGCGATCTTGTGGTAGTCGGCGTCGTAGATCTCGTCGACGCCGACGGCCAGGCCGCCCAGTCCCTTGCCCTGCCACCAGGTCAGCACCGGCCGCCCGTGGTAGGTCTGCTTGCGGAAGTCGGCGGCCGACAGGCCGGCCGGCAACGTCTGCGACCACACGGTCTTCCTGCCGTCGGGACTGAGAATGGCGATGCCGTTGGCGTACTTGCCGTCGGCCGAGGTCGGGGTGACGAAGATGTTCCCCTTCCCGGCGCCCGGGGCGTTCGTGAGCACGGTCAGCGGCGGCAGCTGCGGTTCGCTCGCGGCGGCGGCCGGTACGGCGGGGACGAGGGCCGCGACGGCCAACGCGAGAATGGGCAAGCGCATGGCCGTATGCCTAACAACGCCGACCCGACCGAGGGAAGCGCATCCAGAGTGTGGGAACTAGCGCGAATGACTGGACAACATGGTGTTGTGCAGCACGTCCACGTGCCGGCAGGCGACGTCGACGGCGGCCATCGCGTCGCGGCGGTCGACGGCGGCGACCAGTTCGGCGTGCTCACGGTTGGATTCCCGCAGGTACTCCAGTGGATACGGCAGGTAGTAGCGGTAGAGCTCGCGGACGACCTCGCCGTGGCGTCGGATCCCGGCGGTGACGCCGCTGGCCTCGACGACGGCGGCGTGGAACCGGGCGTCCAGCTCATGGAATTCGGCCCAACCCGATGCTTTCTCCATGCGCAGCACCAAATTCCACAATTCCGACACGATGTCGTCGGTGCGCCGCAACGCGGCCAGATGCACCAGCCCCGCCTCCAACACGAGGCGGTGGTCGATCAGCTCGTGCACCTCGGCGGAAGCCCCGGTGTAGGCGGCGATCTCGGCGACTGCGCCCAGTGCGGGCTCGGCCGCGACGGAGGTGCCGCCGCCGCGGCCGCGTCGCCGCACGAGCACGCCGTCGGCGCACAGGGACACCAGCGCCCGGCGCACGGTGATCTCGCCGACGCCGAGCGCGGAGGCGATCTCGGGCCCGGGCGGCAGCGCCTCGCCCGGCGCGAGCAGCCCGAGCTCGACGGCCAGCGCGATCCGCGCCCGCACCGTGTCCAGCGCGGACAGCCGGCGGATGCCGGTCAGCGCGGGCGCTGTCAGGCCGTCCATGACGCCCACCCTACCCGCTCAAACTGCTCAATTTGAACACTCTTGTGAAAGTGTTCAGCCTGGACTATTTTGCCGGCAACACGGAAGGAGCCGCCCGTGCTGCCGATGGTCCTGGTCCAGGCCGAACCCGTGCCGTTCGACCGGCCGCTGGACGCGTTCGCCGACGAGGTCGCGGCGGTGTTGGCCGAGCACCCCGGCACCCGCCTGCTGATGTACCCCGAGCTGCACCTGTGCGGCGCGCAGCGGCCGGTGGACAGCGCCGAGCCGCTCGACGGTCCCCGTACGCGACGGCTGGCCGAACTGGCCGCTGACCTGGGCATTTGGCTGGTGCCGGGCAGCGTCTGCGAGCTGGGACCGGCCGGCGAGGTGTTCAACACCGCGCTGGCCTTCTCCCCCGGCGGCGAGCTCGTCGCGTCATACCGCAAGGTCTTCCCGTGGCGGCCGCACGAGCCGTACGACCCGGGTGATCGGTTCGTCGTCTTCGACCTCCCCGAGGCCGGCCGGGTCGGCTTTTCCGTCTGCTACGACGCGTGGTTCCCCGAGCTGACCCGGCATCTGGCGTGGATGGGCGCGGAGCTGGTGCTCAATCCCGTGCAGACGACCACCGCGGACCGGGTGCAGGAGCTGGTGCTGGCCCGGGCCAACGCGATCGTCAACCAGGTCTTCGTGGTCAGCCTCAACGTGGCCGGGCCGTTCGGCATGGGCCGCAGCATTGTCGTCGGACCCGAGGGGCAGGTGCTGGCCGAGACGCCCGACGCGTCCCCGGCCGTGCTGGCCGTGGAGCTGGATCTGGCCGAGGTGGCCCGCGTCCGGCAGCGGGGAACCGCCGGCGTGAACCGGATGTGGGACCAGTTCAAGGCTTCCGACTCCCCCATCGAGCTTCCGCTTTACCAGGGCAGGATCGAGCCCGGCCGCTGGCGGCCGCGTGGAGGTGGCGAGCGATGACCACAACCCTCACCCCGCATCTGCGGCTGAGAGGCGTTGTCCTTTTTGGACTGGCCTACATGGCGCCGCTGATCGTCCTTGGCACGTACGGGATCGTGGCCACCACCACCGACGGCACGGTGCCGACGGCCTACCTGCTGGCCACGGTGGCCATGCTGTTCACCGCCGCCAGCTACGGGCGAATGGCGGCGGAGTATCCGGTCGCCGGCTCGGCGTATACCTACGTGCGTAAGTCTATCGATTCCCGGGTCGGTTTCCTGGTCGGCTGGGCCGTGCTGCTGGACTACTTCTTCCTGCCGATGGTGATCTGGCTGATCGGCGCGGCCTACATGTCGGCCCAGTTCCCGTCGGTGCCGAGTTGGGTGTGGGTGGTGGGCTTCATCGTGCTCACGACCGTCCTCAACGTGCTGGGCATCCGGGTCGCGGTGACCGCCAACTTCCTGCTGATGGCCTTCCAGCTGCTGGTGATCCTGTTCTTCGTGATCCTGTCGTTCAGCCACGCGCCCGGCCTGTTCAGCGGGGTTCCCTTCTACCACAGCGGTTCCTCGTTCTCCGGCATCTCGGCCGGGGCCGCCATCGCCGCGTACTCGTTCCTCGGCTTCGACGCCGTGACCACGCTGACCGAGGAGACCTTCGAGCCGCGCAAGACCATTCCCCGCGCCATCCTGCTCACCGCGCTGCTCGGCGGCGTGCTGTTCGTGATCCTCTCCTACGCCACCCAGCTGGTGCATCCCGGCGCTGTCTTCCACGACGAGTCCTCGGCCGCCTTCGAGATCGCCACCGACATCGGCGGCAACCTGTTCGCCGCGATCTTCCTGGCCGGCCTGATGGTCGCCCAGTTCGCCTCCGGCATCGCCGCCCAGGCCGGCGCGTCCCGGCTGATGTTCGCCATGGGCCGCGACGGCGTGCTGCCCAAGCGCGTTTTCGGCTATCTGCAACCGAAGCTGGAGACGCCGGTGTTCGGCATCGTCCTCATCGGACTGATCGGCCTCGGCGCGCTGGCCCTCGACGTCACCACTTCGACCTCGTTCATCAACTTCGGCGCGTTCACCGCCTTCACCTTCGTCAACCTGTCGGTGATCGCCCTGTGGCTGCGGCAGCGCGGCTCCATCCTGCGCAACCTCGTCGTGCCCGTCGTCGGCGCCGCCGTCGACCTCTGGCTGCTCGTGCACCTCGACGGCACCGCCATCACCCTCGGCCTGATCTGGCTGGCCCTCGGCGTCTGCTACCTCGCCTACCTCACCCGTGGCTTCCGCCGCCCACCGCCGGAAGTCGTGTTCGAGGATTAATTTACACCGAAAAAAGAACCCGCTACGGTCGTTTCATGGCCACGACAATCGTCGAAGCGACCGAAGAACTCATTCCCGAGCTGGTGGCGTCCGTGGGCGCGCTGTTCGCCGAGGACGGCGCGCGGCACGACCCGCGAATGGACAGCGACTGGCCCCGCAAGCACGGTGCCGGCTACTACCGAGGCCTGTTGACCAGCGCGTTGTGTCTGCTGGCCAGGGTGGACGGCGCGCCGGCCGGCCATCTGGTCGGCCGGCTGGGCACGAGCGAGCTCCGGCCCGGCGCGAAGACAGCCGTGCTGGAGAGCATGCGGGTCGGCGAGGAATTCCGCCGCGCCGGCGCGGGCTCCGCATTGGTCGCCGAATTCATCGCCTGGGCCGAGCGGAACGGCGCGACCGAATTCCGGGTGACGGCGTTCGTCGACAACGAGGCGGCGATCGCGTTCTACCGTTCGCACGGATTCGCCCCGTTCGAACTGACCCTGCGCCGGGGTTAGTCCATCACGCGGAGCACGTCGGCCAGCACCGCGGCGTGGCTGATCTCCACGGCGGCGGTGGCGGTCAGCAGGGTCACGGTGCCGGTCAGGTCGACCAGCCCGCGCAGCGCCGCCTGCCGGTCGGGGTCGTCGAGCTCGGCTCGGTACCGCTGCGCGAACTCGTCGAAGCGGTCGGGGTCGTGGCCGTACCAGACGCGCAGCTCGGTGGACGGCGACACGGACCGGCACCAGCTGTCCAACTGGGCCAGTTCCTTGCGCAGCCCGCGCGGCCAGAGCCGGTCGACCAGCACCCGCGTCCCGTCCTCGGCGCTCGGATCGTCGTAGACCCGCGCCACCCGCACCGCCTCCACGCGCGGACGATAACTCCGAACGGCCGGACTCGCCTGGGGAACACGCCGCCAGCACGGTTGACCGCGAGGCCCCGCCGATGCTTCGCACGGTTGCTGGATTTCGCCCGCCGCCATCCGACGCGCACACCCACTCGAGCGGACGCGGCGGGCGAAATTCAGCAAGGGCGAGGCATCGGCCCCGAAGGGGCCGAGCCCCGCGCGGGACGCGCGGCATAGAATCCGCCGATGCTGCTGGTCAAGCTCCTGGGCGCACTGCATGCGGAAGTGGACGGACGGGAGCTGGAGCTGGGGCCACCCAAGCAACGGGCCCTGTTCGCGCAGCTGGCGGTGCGGCGCAACCAGGTGGTCTCGCGCACCGAGCTGGTGGACGGCGTGTGGGGCGAGGAACCCCCGGAAAGTGTCCGCGGCATCATCCACACCTACGTCTCCAAGCTGCGGCAGACGCTGGCCGGCGACCGCAAGGCGACGGCCCGGGAAAGCGTGCTGACCAGCGTGGGTTCGGGGTATCGGCTGGCGCTGGAGCCGCAGAACCTGGACGTGTGGCGGTTCGAGCACGCGTTCCAGCAGGCCCGCGCAGCCGACGACGTCGAGCGGGCGATCGCACACTGGGACGAAGGCCTGAAGCTGTGGCAGGGCGCGCCGCTGCCGGGGGTGCCGGGGCCGTTCGCGGAGAGCGAGCGCCAGCATCTGGAGGAGCTGCGGCTGGCGGCGATCGAGGACCGCGCGGAGACGCTGCTGTCGCTGGGCCGCGAGTCCGAAGTGGTCGTCGACCTGCGGACCACGGTGGAGGACAACCCGCTGCGCGAGCGGTTGCGAGCCCTGCACATGATCGCCCTGTACCGGGGCGGCCGGCAGGCCGAGGCGCTGGAGCACCACGACCGGCTGCGTCGGCTGCTGGCGGCGGAGCTGGGCGTCGACCCGGGCACCGAGGTGCAGGACGTCTACCAGCAGATCCTGGCCAACGACCCGGCGCTGGGCCGGCCGACGCCCCGCGTGACGGTGACGCTGCCGCGCGAGGAGCCGCCGACGCCGACCCGCGAGGGCCGCAGCCCGTATCCGGGGCTGCTGGCCTTCTCCGTCGGTAACGCGCAGTACTTCTTCGGCCGTGAGCAGCTGACGGCGACGCTGGTGGACCGGCTGGGCGACCCGCGCCGGGACGGCCCGGTGGCGGTGGT
>DATJJB010000310.1:0-5965 GCA_035492655.1 Kutzneria sp.
TCCGAGCCGGACGGCCCGGAGGACACCGCGTACCTGGTGATGGAGCTGGTGGCCGGCGAGCCGCTGGCCGCGATCCTGTCCGCGCAGGGCCGGATGGCCCCGGACCGCACGCTGGATCTGTTGCAGCAGTGCGGGGCCGCGTTGCAGGCCGCGCACGAGCGGGGCTACGTGCACCGGGACGTGAAGCCCGGCAACATCCTGGTCGGCCCGACCGGCAAGGTGAAGCTGACCGACTTCGGCATCGCCAAGGCGGCTGATGCCGCGCCGGTGACCCGGTCCGGCATGGTGATGGGCACCGCCCACTACATCGCTCCCGAGCAGGCCGTCGGTCAGGAGGCCGAGCCGGCCAGCGATGTGTACGCGCTCGCTGTCGTCGGCTACGAATGCCTGGCCGGCCGGCGGCCGTTCCTGTCGGAAAACGCTGTCACGGTCGCGATGATGCACATCCGCGAGGTGCCGCCGCCGCTGCCGCCGGACGTGCCGCCGGCCGTGCGGGCGCTGATCGAGGCGACGTTGGTGAAGGACCCGCGGCAGCGCTACCGCAACGGCGGCGAGTTCGCCGCGGCGGTCGGCGCGGTGCGCGCCGGGTTGCCGCTGCCGACCCCGTCGGGTCTGGCGATGGCGATCCCGATGCAGCAGCAGCGGCCGATGGTGGCCGGGCCGCCGACCTATCCACCGGGGGCCATTCCGGTGGTTCCACCTCAGGTCCCGCCGTCGGGTGCTCCGATGGGTCCCGGCACCGGTACCTTTCTGCTGGGACCGCCGCCTCAGCCCAGACCGAACCGGACCGGGCTGTGGGTCCTGCTGGCGTTGTTGGTGGTGATTCTGGTGAGCCTGCTCGCGGTCTGGGGGATTCGCGAATGGCAGCGCTCGGGGGCGGGGACCGAGGGCACCGGAAGACCGACCACGGCAAAGCTCACCGGTGACCGACCGGCACAGGACCGATGTCTGGGGACGGTCACCTGCGCGGGGCGGGGTCCTGGTGGCTGAGGCGGGCGGCAGGAGCATGATGGGACGACTGTTGACGAGGAACGAGACGACGCACCGATGAGCACTCCGCGACTGCTCTCCAACCGTTACGAACTGGGCGAGACCCTCGGCTACGGTGGGATGTCGGAGGTCCACAAAGGCCGCGACGTCCGTCTCGGCCGGGACGTCGCCGTCAAGGTGCTGCGCGCCGACCTCGCCAGGGATCCCCAGTTCCAGGAACGCTTCCGCCGTGAGGCGCAGAACGCCGCCGCGCTCAACCACCCCGCGATCGTCGCCGTGTACGACACCGGCGAGACCAAGACCGAGTACGGCCCGCTGCCCTACATCGTCATGGAGTACGTGGACGGGCGGACGCTGCGCGACATCGTCAAGACCCAGGGTCCACTGACTGGCAAGCGAGCCATGGAGGTCATGGCCGACGTCTGCGCGGCGCTGGATTTCAGCCACCGGCACGGCATCATCCACCGTGACGTGAAGCCGGCCAACATAATGATCACCAAGACCGGCGCGGTGAAGGTGATGGACTTCGGCATCGCCCGCGCCATCCACGACGGGCAGGCCGCAGTCACGCAGACCGCCGCCGTCATCGGCACCGCGCAGTACCTGTCGCCGGAGCAGGCGCGGGGCGAGGCGGTCGACGCCCGCTCCGACGTGTACGCCGCCGGCTGTGTGCTGTTCGAGCTGATGACCGGCCAGCCGCCGTTCACCGGTGACTCCCCGGTCGCCGTCGCCTACCAGCACGTGCGGGAAGAGCCGCCGGCCCCGTCCTCGGTCAACCCGCAGGTGACGCCGGCGCTGGACTCCATCGTGCTCAAGGCCATGGCCAAGGGCCCGGCCAACCGCTACCAGTCGGCCGCCGAGATGCGGGCCGACCTGGTGCGCGTGCTGTCCGGTCAGCGGCCGTCCGCGCCGGCCGTGATGTCGGCCGAGGAGCGCACCGCGTTCATGGGCAACGGCAACGGCGCCCGGACCCAGGTCGTCACCGGCCGCCACCGGCCCGCGCCGGCCTCGGAGGAGCCCGAGTACGACGCCTACGACTTCGAGGCCGATGAGGAAGCGGAGCGCCGGGCCCGCCGCAAACGGGCGCTGACCATCGCCGGCGTGGTGCTCATCTGCATCGCCGTGCTGGCCCTGGCCGCCTGGCTGACCACGATGTTCCTCGGCGGCAACAACTCGAACAGCGCCAACAACGCCGAGGTGCCCAAGGTCACCGGCATGCAGCTGCCCGCGGCCCAGCAGTCGATTCGGGACAAGGGCTTCGTCAACCCGACGGTCACCTACGTCCCCTGCGGCGCGTCCGTCGACGGCTCCGCGCCGACGTGCACGACCGACCAGGTCGGCAACGTCATCAGCCAGGACCCGCAGTCCGGCACCGTGGCGAAGACGACCTCGATCAAGCTGGTCGTCGGCAAGGCCCCGAACACGTTCGCGCTGCCGGACGAGTTGGGCAAGTCGCAGGACGACGCGACCAAGGACCTGCAGTCCCGCAAGCTCGTGGTCTCGCCGACCACCACCACCGAGGTCGTCCAGGACTCGAAGCTGATCGGCAAGGTCAGCTCGACCAGCCCGCCGTCCGGCTCGCCGGTCGCCGAGGGCGCGACCATCACGCTGGTCATCGGCAAGGGCCCGGACCTGGTGGACGTGCCCGACCAGACCGGCCAGCCGTTCGACGTGGCCAAGAGCAATCTGGAGAGCGCCGGCTTCAAGGTCTCGAAGTCGACGAAGTCCAGCACCCAGCCCAAGGACCAGGTGCTCAGCCAGAACCCGACCGGCAAGGCCGCCCCGAACAGCACCGTCACGCTGACCGTGTCGCTCGGCGACCAGTTCACCATGCCCAACCTGACCGGGCTGACGGTCTCGGCCGCGCAGAGCAAGCTCCAGTCCCAGTACGGCTGGACCGGCCAGTTCAGCATCACGACCGACATGGACATCACCAAGCCGCCGAACACCATCGAGTCCTCGAACCCGGACGCGAACCAGGTGGTCGGCAAGAACCAGACCATCCAGATCCAGGTCTACCAGCCGACCGGCAGCACCACGACGACCACCAAGAGCGGCGGCTGACCGAACGAAACGAAAGGGCCCGGCACTCTGCGAGTGCCGGGCCCTTCGTCTGTCTCGGGTCAGACCGCCGCGGCGGCCGCGGCCAGGCGACGCATGCCGGCCTCGAGCTCGTCGACGCGCTCGGGCGCGACCGGGAAACCGGCGGCAGCCATCCAGTTGGCCAGCATGCGGTGCCCGCCGTCGGTCAGCACGGACTCGGGGTGGAACTGCACGCCTTCGATGGGCAGCGTCCGGTGCCGCATGGCCATCACGATGCCGCTCTCGGTCTTGCCGGTGACCTCGAGCTCGGCGGGCACGGTCTCGGGCAGCACGGTCAGCGAGTGGTACCGGGTGGCGACGAACGGCGACGGCACGCCGTGCAGCACACCGACGCCCTCGTGCTCGACGAGGCTGGTCTTGCCGTGCAGCAGCTCGGGCGCGCGGTCGACGGTGCCGCCGAAGACGACGCCGATGGCCTGGTGGCCGAGGCATACGCCGAGCACCGGCTTGCGCTTGTCGGCGCAGTAGCGGATGACGTCCATGCTGGCGCCGGCCCGTTCGGGTGTGCTTGGCCCCGGGCTGATCAGCACGGCGTGGGCCGCGTCGACGTCGGACAGCTGCACGACATCGTTGCGCCGCACGACGCACTCGGCGCCGAGCTGCGCCAGGTACTGCACGAGGTTGTAGACGAAGCTGTCGTAGTTGTCGACGACCAGGACGCGCATGATGTGAAACTACCCCGTTGTCACCTGGTTGAAGGGCAGAAGCGGCTCTACCCACGGGAACACGACGAGCATCAGCAGGGCCACGATGCCCAGCACCAGCACGACCGCCTCCGCGACCTTGGCCGCGGTCGGCCCCGGCAGGTGCCGCCAGATCCAGCCGTACACGTCAGTCGGTCTCCTTCAGCGCCGGCGGAACCTGCTCCGGATGCTTCGGGTCCTTCGGGTACTGGTTGGTCAGCACGCTGTGCAGGATCAGCCGGTGCGACGCGGAGAACTTCGGCGTGCAGGTGGTCAGCGTCATCAGCGAGGCCTGCTGGCCGGCCGGCACCTGGAGGTTGGCCTGGTGCGGCACCGGGGCGATGACGTCGCCCTGCGACGGCAGCACCGTCTCCTGCCCGACCAGCCCGGCGTACGGTCCGCCGAGCGGGGCAACGCCCTTGCACTGCGGCTGCGCGCCCTTGCCGCTGGCCCAGCCGGCGACCTCGTCCTTGGTCGGCAGCATCCGGTAGACGAACCAGTCGGTCTCGGTCTCCACCACGATGGCGTCGCAGGAGCTGATCAGGTCCAGGTCGTTGAACGGCGCGCCCTTGCCGACCCGGTGGCCGGCGACCGCGAAGTCGCCGGGCTGGCCGGGCAGCGCGCTGCCGATGTAGTGGCCGGGGCCGATGTCCAGGTCGGCGTCGGTGGTGCCCTCGACGATGGTGAAGTGGTAGTCGGCGCCGAGCGCCGGCACGTAGAGCTTGGCGAAGCCCTTGCCCTCGGCCAGGTCGTAGTGGGTGCCGCGCTGCGGCCCGTTGCCGACCGTGTCCTGGTCCTTCCACTGGCTGTCCAGCGAGGACGTGGCCTGGTTCTGCTTGCCGGCCGAGATCAGGTCGGTCCAGTAGACCTCGTAGACCACGAAGAGCAGGATCACCAGGCCCGCGGTGATGAACAGCTCGCCGAAGGAGCGGACCACCCGGCGGGCGGTGTCCTTGGGCGGCGGCGGTGACTCCAGCCGGTCGTCGTTCTCGATCCAGCCGGTGTCTTCCTCGTCCGGCTCCGGGATGAACCGCTGGCCCTGCGGGCCGGCGTGCAGCACGTCGATCTTCGGCAGGAACACGGTGGGCTGATCGGGCGCAGGACGGGGACGCCAACCGGCCGGCCGTCCCGCTGCCGGCGGCGGGTTGTGGTTCACGTGAAACCCTCCTGTGCCCCTGACCTCAACTAGTGGTTCGCTGGCATCCTCGATTACGTTAACGTGTTACCCCTGGCAGTGGTTGCCCGCGCAGCCACCGATGCCTCAGCGCGCGAGGTCAGGCGAGGAAAGATGCCCAAGTCGAAGGTCCGCAAGAAGACCGTCTACACCCCACCGACTGATCGGCGCACGCCGGTCAAGGTGAAGGCGGTCGGCCCGTCCCACCCGGTGTACGTGACGGTCATGCTCGGCATGATGCTGCTCGGCTTGGCATGGCTGGTGGCGTACTACCTGGTACCGACCGGCATTCCGGTGATGGAGTCGCTCGGGTCGTGGAACTTCCTGATCGGCTTCGCGTTGATGATCATCGGTCTGCTGATGACGATGCGGTGGCGCTGACAGTTCACCCAGCGTGACGACGACCCGGGCGTGACACGTCCGGGTCGTTGTCTGTTACCCCGTCGTTTCCCCAGTTCACCGCACGGTCATCGAACGACATGCGTGTAAGTCATCCCCAGTGGGGACAACTCCTGTGGACAACTTTGCGCAATAAAGCACAAGCGCCGGAGCGTGCCCATGACCGAGCCCCTGACCACGGAACACCGCTGGGCCCCGCAGGCCCCGCTGGTCGGCATCGGCTGGGTGCTGACCGCGATCGCCGTGCTGCTGGTGTTCGTCGGGGAGGACCCGGGCGGCCGGGTGCTGCTGAGCATCGCGGCGCTGATGCTGGCGACGATCTCGCTGTTCGGCACGCTCGCCCGGCCGCGGCTACGGGCCGACGAGCAGGGCGTGACGGTGCGCGGGCTGTTCTCCAGCCGTAGCTGGACGTGGCCCGAGGTGCGGGTCCGGCTGGTGCACGGCCGGCGACTCGGCCGCGTCACCGCCACCGTCGAGCTGACGGTGCTGCACGACGACGGCCTGATCATCTTCGGCAAGCTGGACCTCGGTGAGGATCCGGCCGACGTCGTCGAGCAGCTCCAGGCGCTACGTCCCTGGCCCCAGGGCTGACACCAGCATCGCCGCCCTGGTCACG
>DATJJB010000311.1:0-4028 GCA_035492655.1 Kutzneria sp.
GATTGCCCGGGTCGCGAGACCCGGGCATTCTTGTGTTCATGGCGAGCAACGGATTCTCCCGGGTGCTCGGCCGATGGGAGGCCTGCGCACCGTCCCGGTGACGCGGCCCTGGGTCGGTCGGGTCACGTGACGTGCATGGCAGGGCCGGCAACGAGGCCGGCCGCAGCGGTGACGGCCGCCGCCTCGGTGCTACTACGGTCCTGTCCCACGCGATCCGACCGATTCCCTTTCCCACTATTCCCGCCTGTGGTCCAACGGACACGACACCGGTCTACGAAGCCGGTAATGCAGGTTCGATTCCTGCCGGGCGGACATGTGTCCATCACAACGGAGGGAGGAACGACGATGATGATTTTCACCCTGGGCATGCTGTTCCTTCCGGGAGAGCCCACTCCCAAGCCGTGGCCGGTCGGCCGGTGAACGAATAGGCGGCCCCGGAGTCCCGACTCCGGGGCCGCGCTCGGGCACTCCTGCTCTAATGGAGGGGTGTCCACCCCCGCGGCCCAGCACCGCATCCTGGTCGTCGACGACGAGCACAACATCGTCAACCTGCTGACCACGGCGCTGAAGTTCGTCGGCTTCGACGTGGTCTCGGCGACCAACGGCCGGCAGGCGCTGGAGCAGGCCGTGGCCACCAGGCCGGACGTCATCGTGCTCGACGTGATGCTGCCCGACCTGGACGGCTTCGGCGTGTGCACGCGGCTGCGGGAGGCCGGCATCGACGCGCCGGTGCTGTTCCTGACCGCGCGGGACGCCAGCGAGGACAAGGTGCACGGCCTGACCCTGGGCGGCGACGACTACGTGACCAAGCCGTTCGACCTGGACGAGCTGGTGGCCCGGGTGAACGTGCTGCTCAAGCGGGGCCGCACGGAGAAGGCGCCGAGCAACCGGCTGCGGGTCGGGCACGTGGAGCTGGACCAGGACACGCACGAGGTGTGGCGGGGCGGCGAGCTGGTGCGGCTGTCGGCCACCGAGTTCCAGCTGCTGCGCTACCTGATGACCAACGCCGGCCGGGTGCTGTCCCGGGCGCAGATCCTCGACCAGGTGTGGAACTACGACTTCCAGGGCGACTCCAGCATCGTCGAGACCTACGTCTACTACCTGCGCCGCAAGCTCGACGACCAGGACAACCCGCTGATCCACACCGTTCGCGGCGTGGGCTACCTGCTGCGGGCCTCCACGGTGTCGGCCGGGGGTCGGTGACCATGCCGCGCCGGTTGCGTCTGCGCTCGTTGCGCTCCCGACTGCTGGTCGGGGTGCTGGCGGTGACGGCGGCCGGCCTGCTCACGGCCGACGTGGTCGGCGTCTTCGCGTTGAGCAACTACCTGTACAAGCGCACCGACACCCAGGTGATGGACGCGCTGGCCACGTTCACGCCCAAGGTCCGGCCCAACGGCACGGTGCCGATCGGCCAGTCCAACGACGACCTGTGCGCGATCACCGTGCTCGATCCGCAGGGGCATGTGCTGCACCAGTACGGCGCGGCCAAGGGGCTGCCGATCCCGCCGCTGGACAGCGTGCGGGGTTTCGCCGGCCAGCGCGCCGTGGTCACGGTCAGCGGCGGCGAGGATTTCCGGATCATGGTCGGGAAGCTGCCCGAGGGCCGCTACCTGATGGTGTCGCAGTCGCTGCGGCTGTCCGCCGCCACCATCTACCAGTTGGTGGCCATCGAGGCCGTGGTGACGGCGTTGGCGCTGGCTTTGGCGGCCGTGCTGGCCCTGCGGGTCAGCCGGTTCGTCATGCGGCCGCTGGACCGGATGACCGACACCGCCGAGCTGATCGCCGACGGCGAGATGTCGCACCGGGTCGACGTGGCCGACTCGCCGACCGAGGTGGCCCGGCTGGGCACCTCGCTGAACCAGATGCTGGGGCGGCTGGAGCACTCGTTCACCCAGCGGCAGTCGGCCGAGGACGGCCTGCGGCAGTTCGTCGCCGACGCCAGCCACGAGCTGCGGACCCCGCTCACCTCGATCACCGGTTACGCCCAGCTGGTCCGGCACGGGGCGTTGAACGACCCGGACGCGCTGGCCGACGCGATGCGGCGGGTCGAGGACGAGGCCAAGCGGATGGCCGCCCTGGTCGACGAGCTGCTCCTGCTGGCCCGGCTGGACCAGGGCCGGCCGCTGGAGTCCAGCCCGGTGGACCTGGTCGCGCTGGCCGAGGCCGCCGTCGGCGACGCGCGGGCGGCCGACTGCGCGCGGACCGTGCGGCTGGTGGCCGACGACGGCTCACACGTGGTCCGAGGCGATCGGGCCCGGCTGCACCAGGTGCTGGCCAACCTGCTGGCCAACGTGCGGGCGCACACCCCGGCCGGCACGGCCTCGGAGGTGCGGATCAGCCGCGACGGCGAGCACGAGGTGATCGACGTCGTCGACGAGGGCCCGGGCATCTCGGCCGAGCAGCGGGACAAGGTGTTCGAGCGGTTCTTCCGCGGTGACGCCTCCCGCAGCCGGTCGGCCGGGGCGCTGGCCGACGGCAGCGGACTGGGGCTGAGCATCGTCGCCGCGATCGCCGCGGCGCACGGCGGTCACGCCGGCGTGCAGGCGAGTGAACACGGTGCGTGGTTGCGAGTCACGCTGCCGGCCACTGTGGCCGCCGATGTCCCCGATCCGGCTCTGACCAGGCAGGAAGTTCCCAGCGTCCTCTGAGCCGGCTTCAACATCTTTCCGATCCTGATGGGTTTCCCTTGTGGGTAGCGTGACTCGCGCCAGCCGCCGCAGGGGGTGCACCGCCATGTCCACCGAGTTGCCGACCAGTGCCTACGGACGGGTTCGCCCGCTCCGGTTGCTGGCGGCGCTCACCCTCTCGCTGGCCGTGATCACGCTCAGCAACGCCGGGCTGTCGGTGATCGGCACCGCGGTGTTCTCCGCCCCCGACGACTTCTGCGCGTTCCTGCCGCGGAACTCGGTGCCGATGACCCTGGAGTGGGTGCTGCTGGCGACCATCGGGTGGGGGCTGCTCAGCCACTACACCGCGCGCGCCAAATGGTGGTTCTACCAGGGCACGAGGGTGTTCGTGCTGGTGTCGTGGGTGGTCAGCCTGCTGGCCCTGGCCACCTGGCGGTCCGTGCTGGGCGTGGTGACCCTGGACCTGATGGTGGTGGTCGGCGCGACCGTGACCTACCTGGCGTTGACCAAGATCGCGCCGACCGAAACCCCAGCGTGAGCTCCGGAGTTACTGCCTGACCATCGCTGTCACTGCCGGAGCATCTCGGCGACGAGGAACGCCAGCTCCAGCGACTGCTGCGTGTTCAGCCGCGGGTCGCAGGCCGTCTCGTAGCGGCCGGCCAGGTCGTCGTCGGAGATCTCCTGGGCGCCGCCGAGGCACTCGGTGACGTCCTCGCCGGTCAGTTCGATGTGGATGCCGCCGGGGTGCGTGCCGAGCTGGCGGTGCACCTCGAAGAAGCCCTGCACCTCGTCGACGATCCGGTCGAAGTGCCGCGTCTTGTAGCCGGTGGTCGACTCGTGGGTGTTGCCGTGCATGGGGTCGCACTGCCAGACCACCAGGTGGCCCGAGGCGGTGACCTTCTCCACGATGGCCGGCAGCACGTCGCGGACCTTGTGGTTGCCCATCCGGGAGATCAGCGTCAGCCGGCCCGGCATGTTGTGCGGGTCCAGCCGCTCCACGTACTCCACGGCCATCTCCGGCGTGGTGGTCGGGCCGATCTTCAAGCCGATCGGGTTGGCGATCAGCTCGGCGAAGGCCACGTGCGCGCCGTCCAGCTGCCGGGTGCGCTCGCCGACCCACAGGAAGTGCGAGGACAGGTCGTACAGCTTGGTGTGCTCGCCGCGGTGGTCGAGGTCCAGCCGCAGCATGGCGCGCTCGTAGTCCATCAGCAGCGCCTCGTGGCTGGCGAAGATCTCCACCGTGTGCAGCGAGCTGTCCTGCACGCCGCAGGCCGCCATGAAGCGCAGGCCGCGGTCGATCTCGCCGGCCAGCGCCTCGTAGCGCTCGCCGGCGCGGGAGGTGCGGACGAAGTCCTTGTTCCAGTCGTGCACCTTGGTCAGGTCGGCCATGCCGGTCGCCGT
>DATJJB010000312.1:0-4474 GCA_035492655.1 Kutzneria sp.
GTCAGCACCGACGTGTGTCCGAACTGGATGGACAGGGCCACGAAGTTCAGCACGGCCGTGTGATAGAGCGGCGAACCGCACAGATGCACGTGCCCGTCGAACGGCTTGAGGTCGAAGATGCCGAAGAACCAGATGCCGGCGGCGGGCACGTCGTCGGGGTCGGCGCCGGTCAGTGCCCGCCGGACGCCCTTGGGGCGGCCGGTGGTGCCGGAGGTGTAGAGCATGGGGGCGCCGGCGGTGCGGATGTCGGGCCGGCCAACGGGTTCGGCCGCATCCAACGAGGACAACGGCTGGAAGCCCTCGATCTCGCCGACCGAGAACCGGGCGGAAGCGGGCAGCGACTCGCCGGCGATCACGGCGGCCTCGGCGAACCGGGAAGAAGTGACAAAAGCCTTGGCGCCGGAGTCGGCGATCAGGTAGGCGATCTCCGGCCCGACCAGATGCCAGTTGACCGGCACGATGTACAGCCCGGTCTGCATGGCGGCGAAGTACATCGCCATCAGGTCGGACCCGTTGGGCAGCAACACCACGACACTGTCGCCGGGGCGCAGGCCCATGGCCTGCAACCCCCGCCCGTACCGATCCGCCGCGGCGGCGAGCGAGCCGTAGCTCACCTCGCCGCCGTCAGGGTCGACCACCGCCGTCAACCCGGGTTCCGCAGCCGCGATGTGCCAAAGTCCAGGCGCCGTCATACAGCTCAATCTAGAACGTGTTCCACTTCGCCGACAAGGGCCGAGGACAGCTGCTCGACCTGTTCGACGCTGCCGCAGCCGACCAGCAGGGTGGTCACACCGCCCCGTTCCATCTCGGCCACCTGGGCGCGCACCTCCTCCCGGGAGCCGATCAGCGCGATGTCCTCGACCAGGGCATCGGGCACCACGGCGGCGGCCTCGTCCTTGCGCCCGGCCCGGAACAACTCACCGATGGCGGCAACCTCCGAGGCATAGCCCATCCGGGCGAACACGTCGGCGTGGAAGTTCATGCCGGCCGCACCCATGCCGCCGATGTACAGCGCCAGCACGGGTTTCATGGCCTGAACGGCCCGGGCCCGGTCGTCGGTGAGCACGATCTGACAGCTCGCGACGATCTCGAACTCCTCGCGCGACCGCCGTGCCCCCGCCCGCGCAAAGCCCTCGTCCAGCCACGAGTTGTACTGCTCGGCCAGCCGCGGCGTGTAGTAGATGGCCAGCCAGCCGTCGGCGATCTCCGCGGTCAGGGCCACGTTCTTGGGCCCCTCCGCGCCCAGCATGATCGGCACGTCGGACCGCAGCGGATGGGCGATCGGCTTCAGCGGCTTGCCCAGCCCCAGCGCCCCGGGCCCCTGGTACGGCAGCGGATAGTGCCGGCCGTTGTTGACCACCGGCGCCTCACGGGCCAGCACCTGCCGAACGATGGAGACATATTCCCTGGTACGGGCCAGTGGCTGGGCGAACGGCTGGCCGTACCAGCCCTCGACGACCTGCGGCCCGGACACGCCGAGCCCGAGGATGAAGCGGCCGCCACTGAGCCGGTCCAGGGTCAGGGCGTGCATGGCGCACGCGGTCGGCGTGCGCGCCGACAGCTGGGCCACCGAGGTGCCCAGCCGCAGCCGTGACGTGCGGGAACCCCACCAGGCCAGCGGGGTGAACGCGTCCGAGCCCCACGCCTCGGCGGCGAACACCGAGTCGAAGCCGGACCGCTCCGCCGCGGCGACCAGCTCGGAAGTGTTCGGGGCCGGCACCGGGGTCCAGTAGCCGAGTTGCAGTCCAAGCCTCATGCCTTCATCTTGCCGCAAAAACGAGAACGTGTTTCACTTCGATGGTGACGATCAGCTCGGAACCGTTGAGCGCCCCGCTGAACGTGGGGTTCGACTACACCCGCTCGCTCGGGCCGGTGCTGGGCCGGTTCGCCACGGGACTGCGCGAGCACACGATCGCCGGCATCCGCGGCTCGGACGGCCGGGTGCTGGTGCCGCCGACCGAGTACGACCCGGTGACCGCCGAGAAGCTCACCGAATTCGTCGAGGTCGGCGCCGAAGGCGTGGTGCAGACGTGGTCGTGGATCCCGCAACCGCTTGCGGGCCAACCACTTCAGCACCCCTTCGCGTGGGCACTGATCAAGTTGGACGGCGCCGACACCGGACTGCTGCACGCCGTTGACGCCGGCTCGCCGGATCGGATGAGCACCGGCATGCGGGTTCGGGTGCGCTGGGCGGCGGAGCCGATCGGCAGCATCCGGGACATCGAATGCTTTGAACCGCTGGACAACGAGCCGACGGAACGCGAGCCGGGAGCGGGCGATCCGGTCACCATGGTGACCACGCCGATCCACCTCACGTACCAGCACACGGCCTCGCCGGAGGAAAGCCGTTACCTGCGCGGCCTGGCCGAGGGCAGGCTGCTCGGCCAGCGCTGCCCCGCCTGCGGCAAGGTCTACATCCCGCCGCGCGGCTCCTGCCCGACTGACGGCGTGCCGACCGAGGACGAGGTCGAGCTGCCCGATCATGGTGTGGTGACCACGTTCTGCGTGGTGAACGTGCCGTTCCTCGGCCAGCGGCTCAAACCGCCTTACGTGGCCGCCTACATCTTGCTGGAGGGCGCGGACATCGCGTTCCTGCACCTGGTGCTGGGCTGCGAGGCGAGCGAGGTCCGGATGGGCATGCGGGTGCGGGCGGCGTGGCGGCCGCGCGACCAGTGGGGCACCACACTGGAGAACATCGACCACTTCGAGCCGACCGGCGAACCGGACGCGCCTTATGAATCGTATTCACAGCATCTGTAGGAGGCCCTCGTGAGCGAGGTGGCGGTCGTCGGCTTCGCGCAGGCGCCGAACGTGCGCCGCACGCCCGGCACCACCAACGGCGTCGAGATGCTGGTGCCGGTGTTCCACCGGCTGCTCGCCGACACCGGCCTGGCCAAACAGGACATCGGGTTCTGGTGCTCGGGGTCGTCGGACTACCTTGCCGGGCGGGCGTTCTCGTTCATCGCGGCGGTGGACGCGATCGGTGCGTTCCCGCCGATCATGGAGTCGCACGTGGAGATGGACGCCGCGTGGGCGCTGTACGAGGCGTGGGTGAAGATCCGCACCGGCGAGGTGGAGACCGCGCTGGTGTACGGCTTCGGCAAGTCCTCGGCCGGCGATCTGCGGCGGGTCATGGCCATGCAGATGGATCCCTACCTGACGACGCCGCTGTGGCCGGACACCGTTGGTCTGGCCGGACTTCAGGCCCGGCTGGGCCTGGACGCCGGGCTGTGGAGCGAACGGGACATGGCCGCGGTGGCGGCGGCCAGCCGTCGCGCGGCACTGTCCAATCCGGACGCCCAGCTGTCCGGCGAGACCACGGTCGAGGAACTGCTGCGACAGCCGTACCTCGCCGATCCGCTCCGGGCCCATGACTGCGCGCCGATCACCGACGGTGCGGCGGCGATCATCCTGGCCGCCGGCGACAAAGCCCGTGAGCTGAGCGAACGGCCGGCCTGGATCACCGGCTTCGAGCACCGGATCGACACTCCCCTGATCGGTGCCCGTGACCTGACCACGTCGCCGTCGACCATCGCGGCGGCCAAAGCGGCCGGCATCGACGGCGTACAGGTGGCCGAGCTCTACGCGCCCTTCACGCACCAGGAAATCCTGTTGCGCCAGGCACTCGGCCTCGGCGAGGAGGTGCGGGTGAACCCGTCCGGCGGCGTGCTGGCCGGCAATCCGCTGTTCGCCGCCGGCCTGATCCGCATCGGCGCGGCGGCCGCCGAGATCCGCGCCGGCCGGGCCGACAAGGCCATGGCCCACGCGACCAGTGGCCCGCTGCTGCAACAGAATCTCGTCTGTGTGCTGGAGGGACGCTGATGGGCGGGCAACTCGCGGCCGTGATCGGAACCGGCCAGACCCACCACACCGCCAAGCGGCTCGACGTGTCCATGGCCGGCCTCTGCCGGGAGGCGATCGACCGCGCGATGGCCGACGCCGACACCGACTGGGCCGACATCGACGCGGTGGTCCTCGGCAAGGCCCCGGACCTGTTCGAGGGCGTCATGATGCCCGAGCTGTTCCTGGCCGACGCGCTCGGCGCGACCGGGAAACCGTTGCTGCGCGTGCACACCGCCGGCTCGGTCGGCGGCTCGACCGGCAATGTGGCGGCCAGCCTGGTGCAGTCGGGCGTGCACCGGCGGGTGCTGGCGGTGGCGTTCGAGAAGCAGTCCGAGTCCAACGCCATGTGGGCGCTGTCGGTGATGCCGCCGTTCCACATGCCGGTCGGCGCGGGCGCGGGCGGTTACTTCGCGCCGCACGTCCGGTCCTACATCCGGCGTTCCGGCGCGCCCAACCACATCGGCGCGATCGTCGCGGCCAAGGATCGCCGCAATGGCGCCCTCAATCCGTACGCGCACCTGAAACAGCCGGACATCACGGTGGAATCGGTGCAGGCGTCGCCGATGTTGTGGGATCCGATTCGTTACGACGAAACGTGTCCGTCCTCGGACGGCGCCGCCGCGGTGGTGAT
>DATJJB010000313.1:0-37891 GCA_035492655.1 Kutzneria sp.
GACCAGCTGATCGACAAGGCCGCGTTGACCGAGGACCCCACCGCCCGCCTGCAGCTCTGGAGCCAGGTCGACCAGAAGGTCATGGACGACGCCTACATCCTCCCCGGCCTGGTGGCCAAGTCCCTCCTCTTCCGACCCGCCAGGGGCACCAACCTGTTCGTCTCCGACGGCTACGGCATGTACGACTACGCCGCCGTAGGCGTGAAGAAGTAGGCCACCACAGGCATCGACAGCCACACGCCCCGCTCCGGCGCTGAACCACAACGCAACGCAAGCGGCGGAGCGAGGGAAGTGGCTGAGGGGGGAGCGGGGGAAAGACCCCCGCATGCCAGCCCAGGCGCAGGACCACGACGCAACGCAAGCGCCCCAACCAACGCAACTACCCGACTGGACCACGGCCCGAAGTGACCACGGTGCCAAGGGGCAAGGCCACGACGGCCCCGTAGTCTGTCCACCCGTCGCCTGGCCGTCGTGGCCGCGGCAGCGGCTCCGCCAAGCCCGTAGCCCTCGCAAGCGGTGGCCGGTTGTCGAGAGATGGGCAGCTCTTCCTAGAACGGCGGTTCGTCAACCGGCTCCGGCGTCGTCGTATAGGTCAACCCCCACCGCGTCTCCAAGGTGGTAGTGCCGTCATCGGCAATGGTGACTTTCGCTTTGGTGGCGTGCTTGTAGCGGTGGTGTCGCCGGTCCAACGGCCCGAGATTGGTGCCGGTCGATTTCCCTTCCGGCCAGGCGGTGGCGTGGTCGATGTCGCAACTCCGCGACGGATGCGAGCAGCACGGCATGACACACGTCTGGTGCCGGGTGCGGATGAACCGGTCGACATCAGCCTTCGGTCGGTAGATGTCCGGGCTGTACTCCAGAAGCTGGCCGGCCTCGTCGGTCAACAACCGGTGAAACACGGTGCCGGGGTGCGACATGAGCTCCCGCATGACAGGGGCGGGGATCAACTGCCCGGTGTCCAGCTTGCCGGGCCGCTCGTCGACCCCGAGCAGAGCGGTGATCGGCACGGTGACCTGGATCAGCGGCTTGAGACCGGCGGTCTTCGGGTCCTCCAGGATCAACCCCGCCATCACGTCCGCCCGAACCTCATCGATCGTGCGCCCGTTTTTGGGTTCCTGCCGGGCAATCCGATCGATCTTGGTGTACATGGCCTGCGCGATCTCGGCCGGCTGCTGGCAGGCGATGGTGGCCATGCTGTCTTCTTCGTCGTAGATGACGACCTTGCGGTTGCGCCGGGCTTCCTCGCGTTTGAGGTAGTGCAGGGCGGGGTCGGCTCGCTGCAGGCGGCCTTGCACCGACCGGCGAAGTTGTTGCGGGGTACGGCCGGCGGCGGTGGCGAGGGTTTTGGTGACGACTTGCTGGGCGAGGTCTTCAGGGTAGTAGCGGACAGGGTCGACGATGGCATGCGCCGAGCGTTCGCTGATGATGCCGGCTGCCATGGCGTCGATGACGTCAGGGAACAGGGTTTCGACGCGGGTGGCGAACTCGACGTAGTCCTGGGCGTTGGGCAGCGAGAGTTGCAGCGCCATGGCGAGATCCACCGGAACGTGTTCGTCGGTGTTGATCTCGGCGGTCAGCCGCATCTTCTCGGCGGCAAGTTCTCGTTGGAGACGCTCAATCTCGATGATACGAGCGACTTTTCTGTCCATACCAGCAATTCTACGCCCACCCAAAGATCGACTCGACCCGTGAGTATCGCTCGATATGGTGAGAACATAGTGGGGTGCAATAACTTTAGGTCACAAAAGCTGTGAGTGTTGCGGCGCAACGGAAATTGGCGACGGCGGAGCGGGTGTGGCGGTGTCGGGCTGGTTGTCGCTGGAGCGGAAGTGTTGTGGCGCAAAGTGGATATGGGTGATCGCGAGCTTGGAGCGGCCCAAGGTGTTAGGGCCTGGACGGTGGGAAGGCGGCCGAGGCCGGGATGAGAGCGGTAACGGAAGACGGCCGTGGCGGCCAAGATGCCAGGTGTGGAGGGGGCGGCGCGGGTGTGAAGCAGGCAGCCGAGGTGGCGGGTTTTTTGGGGGCGGGGAGGCAGCTGAGGTTGGGGTGGGTGCGGCAGCGGAAGGCGGGCAAGGCGGCTCAGGTACCAGGTGTGGAGAAGGTGGCGCGGGTGTGAAGCGGGCTGCCGGGGTGGCAGGCGTGGGTGGTCGGGGCGGCGGCCGAGGCGCGGGCCGGGAAGCCCTCAACTCCGTACTGGGCAATAGATCTGGATCGAGCCCTCGAATTCGCGGACGGCGAGTCTGGGCAAGGCGGGCAGCGGGGCGACGGAGCGGAGGTTGTGGACGGGCTGGCCGGCGACGCTGAAGGTGGCGCCGTGGCAGGGGCAGACCAGGGTGTCGCGCTTGTCGTTGAGGCCCAGGCGGCAGGCCATGTGGGTGCAGACCGACGACACGGCGCGTAGGCGGCCGGCGGTGCGCTGGACCACGCCGACCACCGCGCCGAGGTCGAATTCGCGGACGGCGCCTTCGGCCAGGTCGGCGCTGGCGGCGACGGTGGCCCAGGTGCCGTGGGTGGGGATGATCTCGGTCTCGGGGGCGGCGACCACGGGCTGGGTGTCGCCGCCGGACGCGATGGTCCGGTCGGCGACGATGCCCACGGTGAAGGCTCCGGCGGCGGCCGCCGCTACCTGCAACACCCGGCGGCGACGGCTCGTATGAGCACGAGGCGGGGGAGTGCCGGTGACACGATCCCGGAGCTCGCTGACGAACTCGGGGCTGGGCTCGTCGGCGCCGGGTCGGGCGGCCGCGAGCTCGATGGCCGTGCGCAACACGGCCTCGTCCTCCGCATCGGCCTGGAACGGACGCGGCCGGCGCTGCCCGAGGAGATCGTCGACAAACCGCCGGGCATCACGTTTCATCAGGTCATCCCTTCCTCGGGATGGAATAGCACCGCAGGTTACAACGCCGGCCGCCGACGCCGGAGTTCACCGGCCCACAGCACGCCGATCAACAGCAGGCACAGGACTTCCGCCAGCACACTGAGCAGCGCGTCGGGGGCTGGGTCGAAGCCGCGTTCGATGAACCCGAACACGCCGACGGTTCGGGACAGTACGAAGCCGAACAGCGCCCCGGCCGCCGCGCCGGCGGCGAGCAGCCGCAGGACCACCGGCGCGGCGAACAGCAGCAGCGCGGCCACGGCGAACGACACGGCGGCCTGGAGCAGGAACATGGGGCCGATGTACGGGATGACGCGGTATCCGCCCAGATAGAGCTTGGCGTGCACGAACCCGGTCTCGGCCAGGGTGGCGACGATGGCCAGTCGAATCAACACGCTCACGTGAGCCGCTCCTCCTTCAACGCCAGCAACTGGTCGCCCTCGCGATAGGTGACGCTGCGAATGCCCAACGCGTCCTGGAGCTGCCGCGCCGGCAGGACCTGCGGCGTGGGCTGCGGAGCCGTGCCCGGCTTGGGCAGCGGATACGCCGTGGTGGTCGCGGAATGGAAGGTGATGTTGCCCTCGGTCTTGGTGAACAACTGGTGCACGTGCCCGTTGAGACACGTCACCGACGAGAAGCGTCGAAGCATGTTGATGACCTGAAGGGAGTCGTCGGTGCTCCAGCCCCACTGCGGATACATCGCGAACAGCGGAATGTGGCTGAACACCACGACCGGCGTGTCCGATTTCACCCCGGCCAGGTCCTTGCGGACGAAATCCAGCTGGTCGTTGCCCAGGTGGCCGAATTTCTCCAGTGCGAGTGTGTTCACCAGGGCCAGGAAATGCACGCCGTGCGTGTCGAAGCTGTACCAGCCGTCGCCCGCGGTGTTGGCCCCGAACGCCTGTCGGTACGCCTTGCCGCCGTCGCCGACGGAATCGTGCTCGCCGGGGACGACGAAAACCCGGTCCGTACGCGCGGTGGACAGCATCTGCTTGACCTGGTCGAACTGCGCGGGAGTGGACAAATGCGTGAGATCGCCGGTGTGCATGACGAAGTCCGGGCGGAAACCCAGTGAGTTGACGCGGTCCAGTGCGTGCTCGAACGACGCGGTGACGTCGGTGTTGGCCGGTCCGGTGAAGCCGATGTGGCTGTCGGACACCTGCACGAACTTCAACGTGTTCGGGTCGGACGCGGCCGTGGCGTCGGTGGCGAGGCTGCTGATGACCTCGCCGCCGACGACGCTGAGCAGCACCGCGCCGCCGAACCAGCCGGCGTGCCGCATCAGCTGCCGCCGGGTCATGCCCTCGGGCCCGGTCTCCTGCTCCTCGATGTGCTCCCTCACGGCGTCACCGTCACGACGGCCGTCATGAAGGGGTGGATCGTGCACAGGTAGTTGAAGGTGCCCGCCGTGGTGAACGTGTAGCTGAAGGTGTCGTTGGTCGCCATCGCCGGCGAGTTCAGTGGCCCACCTGAGCCAGTGCTGGTGACCGTGTGCGCGTCGCCGTCCTTGTTCGTCCAGGTGACCTTGGTGCCGACCTTCACGCTGAGCGAGGCCGGTGAGAAGGCGAAGTTCGTGATGGCGACCGTGGTGCCGGACACCGGCGCGGCCGGCGCCGAGGCCGCGGCCGACGACGACGGCATGTCCATTCCGGGCATCGATGTCGAACCGGAGGCGCCCGGCATACCGGCCAGGCTGCTGTTCGGTGCGGTCAAAGTCGGGGCGGGCGTGCCACAGGCGGAAATCAGTCCGACCGATCCGACGAGCGCCAGTGCGGCGACTTTTCGTTTCGAGATGATTGGCATGCCCATGAATACGCCACCGTGTTACACCCGGGAAAGAGACCGGCGAAGACGGCTCCGGAAGGCATCGGTCGGCGACGCGACGCGGCAGTCGAGCAACTCAATGGCCGCACGGATACAGCCGGCATCATCCGCTGAAGCCGCGAACGCGTGCGGACGGCGGTCATCGAGCAGGCGGTTCACGTACCGGTCGGCCGGGCTTCTCATTCCGAGTCCGCCGGTCTGAGCTCCGCCCATTCCGGGTCGAGGCCGGCGGCTTTACGCAAAGCCCGATGCTGCAACACTTTGGCGTTGGTGACCGTGATGTCCATTTCCGCGGCCGCCTCGCGGATGGAGTATCCGTGCAGAAAGCGCAGCACGAGAATGCGGCGGTGCCGTTCGGGCAGGGCGGCCAGGATGCGGGTGGCGTGGTCGACGGCCTTGTTCGAGGACTGGCTCGACGCGGGCTGGGTGAACCCGTCCAGATCGGTGGCGTCCACGTCGATCAGGGTGACCTGCCGGCCGAGCGTGCGCTGCCAGTGCCCGGCCAGCACGGTGCGGGCGGTGGCCAGCAGGTAGGCCCGCACCTCGCCGATCGTGGCGGTGGGGCGCAGCGACTTCAAGGCGGCCACGAAGACCTGGGAGGTGAGGTCCTCGGCGTCCGGCCGGTTGCCGACCTTGCTGTGCATCAGCCGGTAGAGCCGGGTGACGTTGTCGTCGTAGATGGCGTCCCAGCCGGGGTAGACCGCGGTCGGCAGCTGGACGGGCCGGGCCTCGCGCGCGTCGTCGGCGGGCGCGCTCGGCCGTTCCGGACCGTCACCCGCTTCACCGTCGCTCGACATCTTCCGTAGCCGCCCCATGCGCTACCGCCCCGTGTTCTTCCGGAGGTGCCCCGCCCCATCACCTCTTGATAGGCCGAGGGGTTACGCCGGGAGCGCGCGGCACCGATCGTAACTCTGGCCCCTATCTCGGTGACGTGCGGAAATTGACGAAGACAACGGCCGGCGCACTCGCGGCGGTCGCCGCATCGGACCGCATGTTATAGCTGGCCAACAGCGTCTCCGGCGGCGCGCAGGTGAAGCAGACCTCGTGCAGCCCCGACCCGTACCCGGTGACGCCCGGCACCAGCCCCGGCCTGGCCATCAGCTCGACCAGGGCCGTCGAGCTCGAGTTCGCCGAGGGCGGCCAGGCGACCGGCCTCGACATCCCTGTCCACAATGGAATCTGCAGCTTCGAGGACGGGGACATCGCCGACGGCACCAGCCCGGCGGCGGCCCCGGTGCCCGGGCCGCTCGGCGTGACGCAGCCGGGCCACGTCGTCTCGTTCACCTACCCGGCGTCGGGCTTCCTCGACACCACGCTGTTGTTCGTGCAGCACGGCCACACCACGTTCGAGTGCGGCAATCCCGACGCGGTCGCCGAGGGATCGACGACCACGCCCGCACAGCTCGACGCCATCTTCGGCTCGACGACACCGACCTTCTCGGTGAAGACGCCGCTCCAGGCGGTGGCCTGCTACAGCGGACCGAACCCGACGCCGTCCTTCATCACGCTGCCCATGAGCGTGGTGTTCGACAGCTAGCGGCTCTTGTTGGCGTGCTCGCCGAGCACCCGGACGGCCTCGTCCACGGCGGCACACCGGGCCCGGCGCACGGCGTCGAGAAGCGGTCGAAGGGCCTCTTCCCGGCCCCGTGTGGCCGAGGCCGACATGGCGCCGCCGGGGGAGTCGCCCGCCGCGACCTCCAGGATCGCGGCGACCTCGGCCGCCCGCTGCAACACCCGCAACGACCGCGCCGGCATGCCGGCCGGCCACAACGGCGCGGGCTGGGCGGCCAGCACCGACTCGATCTCCTTGCGGACGTTGGGCCGTTCCCGAGTCACGTCCAGGTCCACGAGCGAGCTGGCGGCCTCGCGCATCGCGCCGGCCAGCGCGTGCTCCGCTTCACCCAGCGGGATGTGCTCCGGCGGGGTGATCTCCGGGTGGTCGAACACCGTCCAGCGGATCACCTGGTCGGCCACCAGCCGCGGCACGATGCCCAGGCCGGCCTCGGGCAGCACCATGGCCTGCCCGGCGCGCACGGCGGTGGCGCTCAGCGGGCCGTTGCCGCCGAGTCCGCGGGTGTCGCCGGGCACGGGCAGCACCAGCCGGCCGTCGCCGGCCTGGGTGCGCCGCAACGCCGCGAGCAGCATGGCGGGAGCGGCCGGCATCTCATCGGGGCCGGGTAGGTCGAGCGCGGTGGCGGTGCCGTCGTCGTCGGCGACCACCTCGTGCAGCTCGGCCCAGATCTGGAGGGCGTCAAGGACATCGTCGGCCGCGGCCGCGCCGTGCAGCCAGGCAGACGTCCAGACGACCAGCGTCGCACTCGGACAAGACACGCCTACCGACATTACAGAGGCGGAGACGGTCAGCCGGTCGGACCCACCCGCCGGATCAGCAGTTCGCGGAACATGTGCTCATCGGACGGGAGCGCGAAAGCCCGGTGCGGCACCGCGTACACCGGGCCGTGAGCCCGCGCGCCGAGCCGCAGCACGATGCCGTGGTCGGTCTCCTGCCAGCTCTGCAGCGAGGACCAGACCAGCTCGTCGGGCAGGCCCATGCCGTGCATGCGCAGCGCGAACTCGTCGGCGGTGGCCCGCACGCGCTGGTTCGCGGCCAGGGTGTCCCGGTAGAGCAGGCTGGCCTGCCACGGCACGCCGATGGCCACCGCGCCGGCCGCCACCAGGGTCAACACCGCCGCCGACGTGTTGTCGGCGAGCAGCAGGACGGCCGCCAGGATCACCAGGCAGACCGCGAACGCGGGAGCCCACCGGACCGCGGGCGCCACGGCCCGCAGGGCATCGCGGCGATCGGCCGCTTCCGGCTCCCAGGAGAACTCGACGCGCACGGGCGCCTCCGTTATCTACGTCACACTGCGGATGCGACAGTCTGCTCCGGAAGAGTGATCGATTGCCACTTCGGCGCGCCGGGCGGTTGTCCAGGTTCGCCGAGCGTCATCAGACCACACTGTCCGTAAGAGAACTGACAACGGTTCGCATTCTCTTTCGCGCTGTATGCTCCCGGCGCGGCTCTGCTGGGGCAGGTGGTGGAAAGGTGCACGCGGCGAACGGGGTTCCGCTGCGGGTCGAGGTGCTGGGACCGGTGCGCGCGCTTCTCGGGGATCGCGAGATCGCACTGGGTCCCCCGATGCAGCGCGCCCTGCTGGCCTTGCTGGCGCTGCGCGCGAACCGCGCCGTCGGGCGCACGGAGCTGGTCGACGCGCTGTGGGGCGACGACCCGCCGACCACCGCCGGCGGCAGCGTCTCCACCTATCTCTCGGCCCTGCGCCGCGCCCTCGAACCCGATCGGCCCAGCCGGGCGCCCAGTGCACTTCTGGTCTCGGCCGGCGCCAATTCCGGTTACCTGCTCCGGCTCGAACCGGGCGCACTCGACTGCGACCGGGCCGAGCAGCTGCGTGAACGGGCAAGAATCGCGCGAAGCTCGGGCGATCTTCACGGGGCGGTGGTGCAGCTGCAGTCGGCGCTGCGGCTGTGGCGGGGGCTGCCGTTCGACGGCATCTCGTGCCCGTTCGTCGCCGGCGAACGGGCTCGGGTGGACGAGTTGCGGCTGGCCACCGTCGAGTCGTTGGCCGACGCCCTGATCGCGCTCGGCCGCAACGACGACGCCGTGGCCGAGCTGTCGCCCGTCGTGCGCCAGCAGCCGCTGCGCGAACGGCCGCGCGCGCTGCTGATGACCGCCCTCTACGGCGCGGGCCGCAAGGCCGATGCGCTGGAGGTGTTCGAGGACGCCCGCCGCGTGCTGGTCGACGCGCTGGGTATCGAACCCGGCCCCGAGCTGCGGGACCTGCACCGCGACCTGATCGCCGACAAGCCGGCCGCGCCGGCCCCGGCCGCCGCGCCGATCAGCACCGGCGTGCTCACCACGCCCAAGCCGGCCCAGCTGCCGCACGACGTGCCCGGTTTCACCGGTCGGGTGCAGGAATTGGCCCAGCTGGAGGACGTGCTGGTCGGCGGCGACCGCACGGTGGCCGTGATCTCGGCGATCGACGGCAGCGGCGGCATCGGCAAGACGGCGCTGGCCGTGCACGTCGCGCACCGAGTGGCCGAGCAGTTCCCCGACGGCCAGCTCTACGTCAACCTGCGCGGTTTCGACCCGCAGCAGCCGCCGCTGCAACCCGCCGCCGCGCTCGGGCAGTTGCTGCGCGGCCTGGGTGTGGAGGCGTCGGCGATCCCGGCCGAGACCGACGAGCAGGCCGGGCTGTACCGGAGCCTCATCGCCGGTAAGCGCATGCTCGTGCTGCTGGACAACGCCGCCAGCACCGACCAGGTTCGGCCGCTGCTGCCGGGTAGCCCCAGCTGCTCGGTGATCGTCACCAGTCGCAGCCGGCTGGGCGGGCTGGTCGCCCGAGACGGGGCCCATCGCGTGACGTTGGACGTGTTGGCCGAGCCCGAATCCGTGGAGATGTTGGCGGCCGGCGTGGGCAAGGCGCAGATCGAGGCGCAGCCGGAGGCCGCCGCCGAGCTGGCCCGGCTGTGCGGACATCTGCCGCTGGCCCTGCGGATCGCCGCCGCGCAACTGAATGACCGTCCGCACCTGGACCTGGACGACCTGTGCCAGGAGCTGGCCGACGAGCGGGCCCGGCTGGACGTGTTGGCCGTTGACGACGAGAGCACTGCCGTGCGGGCCGTGTTCTCGTGGTCGTACCACGCGTTGAAGCCGGAGCCGGCACGCATGTTCCGCATGCTCGGGCTGCATGCCGGTACCGAGATCAGCGTCGCCGCCGCGGCGGCCCTGGCCAACGTGCCGGTCGTGCGGGCGCGGCGGCTGCTCGACGTCGTGGCGAGCGGGCACCTGCTGGAAGGTGTCGGCCGCGACCGGTATCGCTTCCACGACCTGCTGCGCGTCTACTCGGCCGAGTGCGCCGCCGAGCACGACAGCCGGGCCGAGCGGATCGCCGCGGTCAGCCGGCTGCTGGACTTCTATCTGCACACCGCCAACACGGTCGACGAGATGCTGGCCCCGTTCCGGCGGCGCTCCGAGCTGCCGCCGCCCGTGCCCGGCGGGCAGCCGGCGACGTTCACCGACGGCAGTGCCGCGCTGGCCTGGTGCGAGACCGAGCTGTCCAACCTGGTCGCCGCCACCGCGCAGGCCGCCGAGCTCGGCGACACCTACCACGCCACCGGCATTCCCGGGGCCATGTGGGCGTTCTTCGCGCTGCGCACGCCGTGGCCGGAGTGGATCAGCAGCCACCAGACCGGCATCGGGGCGGCGGTCGCCGCCGGCGATCGGTACGGCGAGGTGCGGCTGCTGATCGGGCTCGGCTACTGCTACAACGAGTTGCGCCGGCACATGCAGGTGCTGGAGTGCATGGAGCGGGCGCGGGTCGTCTACGAGCCGCTGTCCGGCGGGCCGCTGGACCACGTCGTCGGCGGGGCGCTGGGCTCGGCGTACTTCTGGGCCGGGCGGGTCGACGAGGCGTTCGAGCTGACCAACCGGGCGCTGGCGGTGAGCCGGGAGAACGGCGACCGGTGGAGCGAGGCCTGGGCGTTGAGCCATCTCGGCTCGTACTGCCGGGTGTTGGGGCGGTATCAGGAGTCGGTGGCCAATTTCGACCGGGCGCTGCGGCTGTTCGTCGAGATGGACGACCGCGCCGGGGCGATCAAGGTGTACCGGGAGCTGGGCGAGGCGCACCGGCACTTCGGCAAGCTCGACCGGGCCGCCGACTGCTTCCGTGGGGCCGTGCGGCTGTTCCGGGAGTCCGGCGGCCGGCCGGGGGAGGCGTGGTCGCTGCACGAGCTGGCCAGCGTGTTGCACGAGGACGGGAAGTTGGCCGAGGCCAAGGAGTCCTGGGAACAGTCGCTGGCCATCCTCGAGCAGGTCGGCGACCATCGCGTGGAGCAGGTGCGCCGCCGGTTGGCGGCCATCGACGCGGCGGCCGGGGTGCGGCGCGCCGGTCGTTGACCGACCGGATTCACAGTGAAAACGTGACGGTTGTGGGCGGTTCTCGCCGTCCGCGAAGGTTGGCGCATGCGTCGACTCCTTGCCTGCCTGGGCATTGCCACCATGCTGGCAACTCTCGCTCCCGCAACCGCTTCCGCCGCAACCGCTGTCGACTGGCATCCGTGCGACGGCCAGCCGGCGGTGGACTGCGCGACGGTGCCTGTTCCCGTGGACTGGACCCGGCCGCACGGCCCGACCACGCCGATGGCCGTCGCCCGGCTGAAGGCGGCGAAACCGGCGCAGCGCAAGGGTGTGCTGATGGTCAATCCCGGCGGTCCGGGCGGTTCCGGCGTCAGCTACGTGGAGGCCATCGCCCACAGCGCCCGCTACCAGGCGCTGGCCGACTCGTTCGACATCGTCGGCTTCGACCCGCGCGGCGTCGGGGCCAGCGCGGATATCCGCTGTGACAGCAAGGTGCTGGCCGAGCCGGTGGAGCTGGTGCCGACGACCCGGGACCAGTACCGGAACCTGTTGGCGCACAACGACCGGGTCGCGCAGAACTGCCGGCAGTTGAACGGGCCGCTGTTCGACCACGTCGACACCGTCAGTGTGGTGCGGGACATGGACTTCCTGCGCACGCGGCTCGGCGAGGCCAAGATCAGCTACTACGGCGTCTCCTACGGCACCCAGATCGGCCAGCAGTATCTGGAGCTGTACGGACAGAATCTGCGGGCCATCGTGCTCGACTCCAATATGGACCACAGCATCGGCGCCTTCCGCTACGAGGCCACGGCCGCCCTGGCGTTCGAGAACTCGTTCAAGGACTTCGCCTCCTGGTGTGCCCGCACGACGTCGTGCTCACTTCATGACCAGGATGTGCTGGCGCTGTGGGATTCTCTCTACGCCAAGGCTTCGGCCGGCACCCTGCCCGGCGTCAAGCCGGCCGATCTCCGTGACCTCGCGTTCAGCGCCATGTACCGTCCGGCCAGCACGTGGTTCGCCCTCGCCGACTCGCTCAAGCAGTTGGCCGCCGGCACGCCCGACCTCGCGCCGCTGGCCGACACCGAGAACAACAGCTACCAGGCCATCTGGTGCTCCGACTGGACCTGGCCCAACATCGACGACTTCTCGTCGCTGAGCGCGTTGCGCGCGACCTCCGAGGCCGTCGCCCCGCACACCCACTTCTCCGCCTTCTTCGGCGACGTCACCAACTGCCTCGGCTGGACCGGGCCGCTGAACAACCCGCAGCACGTGTTGCGGGTCCGCAACGCCCCGCCGGTACTGATGACCAACGGCATCCACGACGTCGCGACCCCGTACGAGTGGGGCCTCAACGTCTCCACGCAGATCCCGACCGCCCGGCTGCTCACCTACGACGGCACCGGTCACGGCGACTACGGCAACAGCCTCTGCGCCCGCGACGCCATCAACGCCTACCTGCTCGACCTCAAGCTGCCGGCGCGCGGCACCCACTGCGCGGCGGAATGGCCGACCACCCCGCCGGCGACCTTCGCCCCGCTCACCACGCCCAAGCCCGTGCACTGAGCCGTCACAGCCGGCATTCCGTCAGCAGGTCCTGGGCCGCCGCGACATCGGCGGCGGCCAGGACCTGCTCCACCCTGGCGGCGAAATCCGGTGGGGCGCATGACAACTTGGCGGCCGAGGCGACGGCGTTCTTCTCCGTGGCCAGCCACACGCCGGCCCGGGCGTGCAGGACGTGCACCAGGCAGCCGATGCCCCGGAACAGGAAACCGGTGGCGGAGAAGCGATCGCCCCGGGCGGCCGGCACCACGGCGTTGTCGACGCTGAACCGGGCCTCGAAGCCGTACTCCCGCTCGATCGCGTCGGCCAGCGCCTGCGGATAGGGGGCGAGAGCGGACCGAACCACTTCCAGTTCTCCGTGGCGGTCGACCAGCACGACGGCGGTGGCCAGCTCGGCAAGGTAGGCGTACGAGAAGAAGCCCAGCGGATGGCCGACCTGGCGTTCGCAGCGCACGACGCCGGCCCGGGCCTGGTCGAGAATCGTGGTGACGCGGTCCAGGTCCCGCCACAGCAGATCGGTTTTCGCGCCGGGCGTGGCCAACCACGCGCCGCCGTCGACCCAGGGACCCCATTCGCCGGGCGCGGCCACGGACGATCCGGGGTACTCGGCGGCGATTTCGCGGAGAGCGGACAAGTCCATCTCACCCCGGCGGTAGACCCCGATATCGGTGTCGGAATGGGCATCGGCGGTGCCACGGGCCCGCGAGCCGCCGAGCACGACACCGACCACACCGGGGACCTCGGCGATGCGGTTGGCCAGGGCAAACAGGTCGGTCACGAGGCGCAGCCTGCCGCACCGCGAACCGACGTACCACCGCATTTTACCCTGCCCGACGACCGGATGCCGCCCGATCGGTTAAGGTGACGTGACGAAGTGGGCCGGTGGAGTTGCTCCACGTCGACCCGCTTGCCCACGGCTATTACTTTCATGTGGGTGACAGTTGTTCCGACCCCATCCCACTCGCTGCCGACGACCGTGGGCCAGTTGCGCGCCGCCGGGCACGAGCCCCGCTCCGTGAAGGCCGAGCTGCGGGACAACCTGCTCGACGCGCTGCGCGCCGGGCGCGACCCGTGGCCGGGCATCGTCGGCTTCGACCGCACGGTCCTGCCGCAGCTGGAGCGCGCGATCATCGCCGGCCACGACGTCGTGCTGCTCGGCGAGCGCGGCCAGGGCAAGACCCGCCTGCTGCGCACCCTCGCCGGCCTGCTCGACGAGTGGACGCCGGTGATCGACGGCGCCGAGCTCGCCGAGCACCCGCTCGACCCGATCAGCCCCGCCTCCCGTCGCCGCGCCGCCGAACTCGGCGACGAGCTGCCGGTGGCCTGGCTGCACCGTTCCCAGCGCTACACCGAGAAGCTGGCCACCCCCGACACCTCGGTCGGCGACCTCATCGGCGACGTCGACCCGACCAAGGTGGCCGAGGGCCGCAGCCTCGGTGACCCCGAGACCATCCACTTCGGACTGGTGCCGCGGGCCCACCGCGGCATCGTGGCCATCAACGAGCTGCCCGACCTGGCCGAGCGCATCCAGGTCTCGCTGCTCAACGTGATGGAGGAGCGCGACATCCAGATCCGCGGCTACACGCTGCGGCTGCCGCTGGACGTGCTGCTGGTGGCCACGGCCAACCCCGAGGACTACACCAACCGCGGCCGCATCATCACGCCGCTCAAGGACCGCTTCGGCGCGGAGGTGCGCACGCACTACCCGCTCGAGGTGGCCGGCGAGATCGACCTGATCCGCCAGGAGGCCCAGCTGGTCGCCGAGGTGGGCGACCACCTGGTCGAGGTGGTCGCGCGCTTCGTGCGGCACCTGCGCGAGTCGGCGTCGGTCGACCAGCGCTCCGGTGTGTCCGCCCGGTTCGCCATCGCGGCGGCCGAGACGGTCGCCGCCGCGGCGCTGCGCCGGGCCGCGCTGACCGGCGAGCCCGAGGCCGTGGCCCGTCCGGTCGACCTGGAGGCCGTGCCGTCGGTGCTGCGCGGCAAGCTGGAGTTCGAGTCCGGCGAAGAGGGCCGTGAGCACGAGATCCTGGAGCACCTGCTGCGTCGGTCGGTGGCCGACACCGCCCGCGGCAAGCTGGCCGGGCTCAACCTGCGGTCGCTGGCCGAGGCCGTGACCGACGGCCACCCGGTGGCCACCGGTGAGCGCGTGCCGGCGTCCGAGGTGCTGGCGGCGCTGCCGGAACTGCCGGTGCTGCACGAGGTCGCGGCGCGCCTTGACGTCAAGGCCGACCAGCCGGCCGGCTGGATCGCCTCGGCCGTCGAGTTCGCGCTGGAGTACCTGTACCTGAGCCGCCAGCTGGGCAAGGACGCCGACGACGAGATGACGGTCTACGGCTGATGGCCACCCCGGCACGGCGTTACCGCTACCACGAATGGCTGGGTGGCGATGATCCGCTAGCCCCGCCGCCGGATCTGCGGGCGGCGCTGGACGAGCTGGGGCGCGAGGTGATGGAGGGCTCGTCGCCGCAGGCCGCGCTGCGCGAGCTGATGCGTCGGGGCGTGCAGGGCACGCAGGGTCTTGACGACCTGACCCGCCGGGTCTGGGAGCGGCGTTCGCAGATCCAGCGCCGCAACAACCTGGACGGCACCATGCGGGAGGTGCAGCGCCTGCTCAACGAGGCCCTCACGGCCGAGCGGCGGGAGCTGTTCCCCAACCCGTCCGACGACGCGCGGTTCCGGGAGGCGCAGCTGGACGCGCTGCCGCCCGGCACCGCGGCCGCCGTCACCGAGCTGTCCAACTACGACTGGCAGTCCTCCGACGCCCGCGAGTCGTTCCGGCAGATCCAGGACCTGTTGGGCCGGGAGATGCTGGAACAGCGGTTCCAGGGCATGAAGCAGGCCATGCAGAACGCCACGCCGCAGGACGTGGAACGGATCAAGGACATGCTGTCCGATCTGAACTCGTTGCTGTCGGCGCACTCGGCGGGGCAGGACACCACCGAGCAGTTCCAGGAGTTCATGGCCAAGCACGGCGAGTTCTTCCCGGAGAACCCGCGCGACACCGACGAGCTGGCCGATCTGCTGGCGCAGCGATCGGCTGCCGCGCAACGGATGTTGAACTCGATGACCGACGAGCAGCGGGCGGAGTTGGCTGAGCTGGGCCAGCAGGCGTTCGGCGACCCGAGTCTCGGGGCGCAGCTCGACCTGCTCGACGCCCAGCTGCAGCGGTTGCGGCCGGGGGAGGACTGGACCAGCTCGGCCCGCTTCCGTGGCAAGAACCCGATGGGACTGGGCGAGGGCGCGCAGGCCATGCAGGATCTGGCCGAGCTGGACGCGTTGGCCGAGCAGCTGGCCCAGTCCTATCCGGGGGCGTCGCTGGAGGACATCGATGTCGAGTCGCTGGTGCGTCAGCTCGGGCGGGAGGCCGGCGTCGACGCCCGTCGACTGTCCGAAATGGAGCGTGCGCTGCGGCAGCAGGGTCTGCTGGAGCGGGCTGCGGACGGCAGCCTTCGGTTGACGCCCAAGGCCTTGCGGCGACTCGGGGAGACGGCGCTGCGTCAGGTCGTCGACCAGCTGCGTGGTCGCGGCGAGCGGGACAGCGACAAGGCCGGTGCGGCCGGCGAGCCGACGGGTTCCACGCGGGCCTGGGAGTTCGGCGACACCGAGCCGTGGGACGTGTCGCGGACCGTGCGCAATGCCGTGCTGCGCACCGTGTCCAGCGGTGGCGGCCCGGTGCGGCTGGCCGTCGAGGACGTCGAGATCACCGAGACCGAGCAGCGGGCCCGGGCCGCGGTCGCGCTGTGCGTGGACACCTCGTGGTCCATGGTGCAGGACGGGCGGTGGCTGCCGATGAAGCGCACCGCGTTGGCCCTGCACCAGCTGATCAGCACCCGGTTCCGCACGGATGCCTTGCAGCTCATCACGTTCGGGCGGCACGCGACCACTGTGGACATCGGCGAGCTGACCGCGCTGGAGGGCGCGTGGGAGCAGGGCACCAACCTGCACCACGCGTTGTTGTTGGCCGGCCGGCACGTTCGTCGGCATCCCGATGCGCAGCCCGTGGTACTCGTCGTGACCGACGGTGAGCCCACCGCGCACCTGGAGTCCGATGGCGAGGCGGTGTTCAACTATCCGCCGCTGGAGCGCACCTTGGGCAAGACCTTGGTCGAGGTCGATGCGTTGGCCAAGCTCGGCGCGTCCATCAGCGTGTTCCGCCTCGGCGACGAGCCGCGGCTGGCCCGCTTCGTCGACGTCATCGCCCGGCGCAGCGGCGGCCGCGTGATCGCCCCCGACCTCGACGGCCTCGGCGCCGCCGTCGTCGGCGACTACCTGCGCAACCGCCGCCGGAGTTGACGGGCCTGGCGTCCCTCGTCGAGGGGCGCCAGGCCTCGGCTCAGCGTCGGTACGCGAAGTAGAAGCTGGCGCTGGTGATCAGGCCGAGCAGGCACACCACCAGGCCGACCGCGAGCCAGACGTAGCCGGCGTCGCTGACCGTGGAGATCTCGATCGCCGTGCTGCCGCTGCTGGTCTCCACGATCTGCTCGGACTTCGAGTTGGCGATCGTGACGATCATCCAGATGCCGGCGGCCAGGAACACCGCGGCGAAGGCCAGCCACCACGAGCCGACCTTGCGGGCCCAGTCCATCCGGTCGGCGCGGACCACGCCGGGGTAGCGGCTCTGGATCGCCGCCTCCAGCGTGTGCCGGTCGGCGACCATGCCGTCGAACCGGGTCTTCTGGCCGTTGTCGAAGGACACCAGTACCCGACCACTGCCCAGCCGCCGGGACAGCGCGGTTTCCCGCAGTGGGCGGCTGCTCACCACGTCGTCGATGCTGTCCCAGGTCCAGCCGCGGACCTGCCGGGCGGTGGCGTGCACCAGACCGTGCTCACGGACCTCGAAGTACTCGTCGGAGCCGCCGCGGAACGCCCGGCCGAGCGAGATCGCCGCGATCACCAGGCCGCACAGGCCGATGCCGATCCCGACGCCGATCGTGCGGTTGGCCGCGTAGCTGACCGTGTCGTCCACGTTGACGAACAGGTAGACGCCGAGCACGCCGAAGACGGCCCCGATCGCCAGTGCGCTGAACCCCGTAACCAGGCGGCGCTTGTTGTCCACGCGGTGCTTGCTCAGCACCGTGCCGAAGTCGTCGATGGTCTCCACGCGCGGGACCATAACCGCAGTGGCTGACGCCGAGCCGCGGCCCTTGATCCACTTGTCGCAAGGGGTCAGGCGTTGTCGGTCAGCACCTCGTCCACGAACTTGTTGAGGCTGGCCATCGTCCTGGTCACGTCCTCGTCCACAGTGGACGTCTGCTTGAGGCTCGGCGTGCCCGGCTTGCGCTTGCCGCGCAGGTAGAGGCTGCAGGCCAGGTCGGCGCAGATGTAGGTGCCGACCGTGTTGCCGAGCTTGCCGGCGTTGCCGATCCGGCGGGCCGCGAACAGCGACACGTCGGCCGCCGTGTGGGTCGTCATGCACAGCGCGCAGACCGACCGCTTGAGCTGGCTCAGATGCGGGGCTGCGGCGCGCATCGCCAGGCCGACCACCTTGCCGTCGCGGGGCAGCACCAGGTACGCGTTGGCCGGCGCCTTCGGGTCGCGCCAGCCGAGGAAGTCCAGGTCGGCCCAGTCGACGTCGGCCAGCCGGCCCGGCAGGCTCAACCGGCGGGCCTCCCCCTTCGAGCAGTTCACGAAGGAGGCGCGGATGGTTGCTTCGTCGAGAGGTTCCACGGCCCGATCATGCCGCATCAGGGCAATCGGTTTTCGCAGCTCACCGCACCGCGGCCGGGCCACCAAGTCGGCCCGGTCGTACCCCGGCCGTTGCCCGAACATCCCCGGGTCGACTTCCGGCCGCGGCATGCCTTCGCGCCCGCCCGTCGTCGATGTCGATGCCGGAGTTTCGGAATTCGGGTTCTATGGGCTGATGCCGTTCAACCACAACGACTTCTACCACCCCCTGCTGTTGCGACAGGCACCCTCCGGGGCGCGGACCGCCCTGGACGTCGGCTGCGGCACCGGCAAGCTCGCCCGCCGGCTGGCCGTTCAGGGGCTGTCGGTGACCGGCGTCGACGTGTCGGCTCGGGTCCTGTCCGTGGCCCGGGCGATAGGGCCCGACAGCATCACCTACCGGCAGGAGGAGGGCCAGTCCGCGACGGGCCGGTACGACTTCATCACCTGCGTCGCCGCCCTGCACCACATGCCCGCCGACGCGCTGACCGCCCTCCGGGCGCGGCTGAATCCCGGCGGGGTGTTGGCGGTCCTGGGCCTGGGGCATCCGCGTTCGGCCGAGGAGTGGGCGCGGTGGGGCGTGCTGGGCCCGCCGGTCAACCTCGCCGCCCGCTTCGCCGTGCACGTCGGCGAGCGCCTCGGCAGCGACCCGCTGCTCCCACCGCCGCCGATCAAGGCCGAGATGCCCACCATGACCGAGATCCGCCGCGACTCGGCCGCCCGACTGCCCGGCCGCGAGATCCGCATCCTGCTCTTCTGGCGCTACCTCATGACCTACCAGGCCTGACCCGCCACGTTCGAATGTCACATGCGCGTCGTACTCGCCGCCCAGCGGCACCTCCGGACCGCATGTGACGCGCGGGGAGCGGGGGGTGGTCAGCGGAGGTGGGTGTTGAGGAAGGCGGTCGCCAGCTGCCATGCGGCGGCCGCGGCTTCGGGGTGGTGGAACATGGGGGCGACGTGGTTGTGGAAGGCGTGCCCGGCCTGTTCCTGGACGTGGATCTCGATGCCGGGGCGGCCGGCGACGGCGGCCTCGACCTGGGCGACCGACGAGCGGGGGATGTACGGGTCCTGGCCGCCGAAGTGGAACTGGAGGGGGCAGCTGATCTGGTCCAGCAGGGAGAGCTGGGACGGGACGGTGGAGCCGTAGAAGGAGACGACGGCATCCGGGTCGGCGACGGCGGCGAGGGTGTAGGCGAGGGAGCCGCCGAGGCAGAAGCCGAGGGCGCCGGCCTTGCCGGTGACCTCGGGGAGCGAACGAAGGTGGGCGAGGGCGGCGGCGACGTCGGAGACGCCCGCGGCGGGGTCGAACTCGGCGGCGACGGCCATGGAGGCGGCGAGGCCGGCCTCGTCGTGGCCGGACGACCAACCGGGGTCGGTGCGCCAGAACAGATCGGGCACGCCGACGACGAAGCCGGCGGCGGCCAGCTCGGCGGCGACGGAACGCAGGTAGGCGTCCAGGCCGAAGATCTCCTGGACCAGCACGATGGCGGGACCCTGCCCGCCGGCCGGCAGCCACAACGGCAGGTCGAAGTCGCCGACGCTGTCCACACGAGTCGTCACGAGGTGCGGTTCTACCAGCCCGACGGTCTCAGGTCGATAACGACCTGAGTCACGGGGCAACGGTAATTCCGAGGGCCCGTCTACTTGAGGTACGCCATAATGGCGCGATCGTCGCTTGGCGGCGATCGTCGAGTGCACTGAACTGTGGGGGGAACCACATGAGCGGGGCGGCGCTGGCCGTCGCGATGACGGCTGCCGTTTATCTGGTGGTCGCAATCGCGCCGGGGCTGCTTGTCGGGTACGCGTCAGGAATTCGTGGCTGGTTGTTGGCGGGAGCCGCGCCGGTGCTGACGTACGGCGTAATTGGAATTTTTGGGCCGTTGATTCCACTGATCGGGCTACGGTGGAATGCCCTCGCGCTGCTGGCGGCGAGCGTGCTGTCGGCGGCGATCACGTACGGCATCGGTCGGCTGGTCCGGACCGAACGGAGGCCGCAGAGTCTGGATTGGCCCAGGTCAAGGCACTGGATGCTGGCCGGGGCGGTGCTGGTGGCGACCGTGGTCGGCCTGCTGGCGATGGGCCAAGCGAGCGGCTTCACCGCGGTCCCGCAGTGGTGGGACGCCTCGTTCCACGCCAACGCGATCCGGTTCATCGCCGACTCGGGCGACTCGTCGCCGGCCGCGCTGAAAGCGATCAACGCGTCGGCGAGCAGCAATTTCTTCTATCCGAACGCCTATCACGTGCTGGATGCCACAGTGCGGCAGATCGGCGGCTGGCCGGTGCCGCAGGTCATCGACGTGAGCAATGGATTCCAGGCCGGCCTGTTCAGCCTGTCGATTGCGGTATTGGTTGCCCGTGCAACGAGAATGCCGGCGCTGGCGGCGGCATCGGCCATTCTGGCCTGCGCGTTCACCCAATTCCCCTATGACACGCTCACCTGGGGCCCGCTGTTCCCGTTCACCGCGGGCGTGGCCCTGATCCCGGCCCTGCTGGCGCTGCTCGGCCGCGCCGTCGACGCCCCGAGTCCGGGCACGGTCGCCGCCACGGCGATGGCCGGCGTCGGCCTCACGGCGGTGCACCCCAGCGTCACGGTCGCGGCAGTCATCCCGGCGGTGTTCTTCCTGGCCCAGCGCTGGATCACGCGGCGTCGACTGCCGCTGGCCGACCTGCGGACCCTGCTGCTCATCGCGGTGGTCGCCGGTGTCACCGGCATCTTCCAGGTGCTGGGCACGCTCAGCGCGGCCGGCGGTGGCGGGGCGGCGTGGAAGGCGGACTGGACGGCCTGGGAGGCGGTCAAGGAGTTCACCACGGGCAGCCGGTCGCTGGGCCTGCCGGAGGTCTGGCTGGCCGTGCTGTGCGCGGTCGGCGTGGTCGGCCTGTTCCTGCTCAAGAGCACCCGGCCGCTGCTGTGGTGGCTGGTCGGCGGCGTGGTGTTCGCGGTGCTGTTCGTGCTGGACTCGTCGTCCGAGGCGTCCTGGGTGCGGGCGGTCACGCAGCCGTGGTGGAACGACTCCTGGCGGCTGGACGCGATCGGCGCGATGGGCTCGGTGGTGCTGGCCGCGGTCGGCCTGGTCACGATCGGCCGCCTGCTCAGCCGCGTCACACCCCGCCTGACCTCGGTGGCGGCGGTCGGCCTGGTGGCGTTGCTGGTGATCATCGCCACCAAGGGCCTCTACGTCAGCCGCAACAGCGAACGCCTGGCCCAGGCGTTCTCCGACGGCCCGGTCGTCTCGCACACCATGGAGGCCGGCATGCAGGAGCTGGCCCGGCGGGCCCCGGCCGGCTCGCTGGTGATGAACGACCCGTTCGACGGCTCGCCCTGGATGTGGTCGCTGGCCGGCGCGCACCCGGTGTTCGGGCACGCCCTGATCCTGCCCGGTGACGCGGTTCCGGCCGGCCAGCAGCGGATGCTGCTGTACAACGCCTTCGACCGGCTGGACACCGATCGCGCGGTCCAGGCGGCGGTGCGCGACCTGAACATCCGCTACGTCTTCGTGTCGCAGGGGCAGATCGTCGGGGCCAAGCCCACCCCCATCCCCGGGCTGCGGGGCCTTGACCAGGTCAAGAGCCTGAAACCGGTGTGGCGGAATTCCCAGACCGTCATCTACGCGGTGTCGTCCCAGATCGTGGACGGCTGATTCGGCCGGTCGGTCGGGGTGTGCTGTCCCACGTGAGCGCCCAAGTTAGTGTCGGTGTCATGCAGACCTGGTCCTCAGTCCCGGTACCCCGGGTCCCCGGCACGCCCCGACCCCTGCGGCTGTTCGACACCTCGACCGCGCAGGTCCGGCCGACCGCCCCCGGCGAGACGGCGACCATCTACGTCTGCGGGATCACCCCGTACGACGCGACCCACCTCGGCCACGCCGCCACGTACCTGGCCTTCGACCTGGTGCAGCGGCAGTGGCTGGACAACGGGCACCAGGTGCACTACGTGCAGAACGTGACCGACATCGACGACCCGCTGCTGGAGCGGGCCGAGCGCGACCAGGACGACTGGGTCGTGCTCGGCATGCGGGAGACGGCGCTGTTCCGCGAGGACATGGTGGCGCTGCGGGTGCTGCCGCCGCGCGAGTTCGTCGGCGCGGTGGAGGCCATCCCGGAGATCGTCGAGTCCATCGCCAAGCTGCTGGCCGGCGGCGCGGCCTACCGCGCCGACGACCCGGAGTACCCGGACGTCTACTTCGACCGCAACGCGTCCGGCCACTTCGGTTACGAGTCCAACTACGACATTCCGACCATGACCGAGTTCTTCGCCGAGCGCGGCGGCGACCCGGACCGGGTCGGCAAGCGGGACCCGCTTGACGCGCTGCTGTGGCGGATGGCCCGGCCGGGCGAGCCGTCGTGGGAGTCGGAGCTGGGCGCGGGCCGTCCGGGCTGGCACATCGAGTGCAGCGCGATCGCGCTGAACCGGCTGGGCGACGGTTTCGACGTCCAGGGCGGCGGCTCCGACCTGGTGTTCCCGCACCACGAGTTCAGCGCTGCGCACGCCGAGGCGCTCACCGGGAAGCACCCGTTCGCCCGGCACTACGCGCACGCCGGCATGATCGGCCTCGACGGCGAGAAGATGTCCAAGTCCCGCGGCAACCTCGTGTTCGTGTCGCGGCTGCGGGCCGACAACATCGACCCGGGCGCGATCCGGCTGGCCCTGTTCGCCGGGCACTACCGCCAGGACCGGGCCTGGAGCGACGGCCTGCTGACCGAGGCCCAGGCCCGCCTGGCCCGCTGGCGTGAAGCCGTTGCGCTATCGTCCGCGCAGGGTGCCACCGACACCGTGGCCCGGCTGCGGGATCACCTGTCCGACGACCTGGACACGCCGAAAGCCCTTGCCGCCCTTGACGCCTGGGCCGACCAGGCGCTGACCCACGGTGGTTCGGACGAGGCAGCGCCGGGTCTGATCCGCACGGCCGTGGACGCGTTGCTGGGGATCGAGCTCTGAGTGCCACATGCGCTTCCTATGTGGCACCTGATGCCACATAGGAAGCGCATGTGGTGTCAGCCGCTGAGGTATGTCCAGTCCTCGATGAGCTGGAAGCCGGTTGCCTCGTAGAGCGGCCGGGACATGGCGCTGTTCTGGGTGATGCCGTAGCGCGCGCCGGCGGCGACGGCGTGCCGGAGACGGGCCGCGACCAGGGCGCGGTAGTAGCCGTGCCGGCGATGACGGGCCGGCACGGTGCCGTTGTACAGGGCGACGTGCTCGCCGGTGACCACGTTGAAGCCGGCGGCGACGGCCTCGCCGTTCACCTCGAGCACGAAGGCCGTGCAGTCGGGGGCGTCGAGCAGGGCGGGCTCGGCGAACACGTCGGCCATCTCCGGCGGCATCTCGAAACCCTCGGCCAGCACGGCTGCGTACACGGCGCCGTCCTGGGCGGTGATCTCCCGGACCGTGGCGCCGGCCGGAACTTCGGACAGCGGCGGCTGTGAGATGTCGGCGGCCAGCAGCGGCAGCGTGCTGGCGTTGGTACGGCCGTGGCGGGCCGCGACGTCGCGCACGCCGGCTTCGGGCTCGCCTCGGGTCTGAATGCTCCACGGCACGCCCATGGTCGACATTTCCTTGGCGAAAGCGTCCACCTCGGCCGGATCGGGGTCGATTCCGACGGCCACAGTGTTCAAAGTGGACACTGGGAGACCGGTGTACAGCAGTCGCGTGCCGGCCGCGCCTTCCCGCGTCAGCATGCCCGGGCACAGCTCCACGAACCGGCGAAGCGTGTCGTAGAAGGCGGTCACCGTGACGTCGACATCGATCTGCTGGCCCATGGCTCGGTACGCTACCCCCGCGACGGTGGCCGACACGTCCCCTGCTGGCCGAAAAGCCCGGCCGAACTGCCGAATACGAGCGTTTCTTGTGGACGTTCAGCTGAGCCTTACCTAATTGTTTTCGCGTTGCGATCATGGGGGTCCGCTGGCAGCGTCGGGTGCGCCGAACACGACGCCATGAGGAGAGCTCATGACCACCATGGAAATGCCGGTCGTCAGCGAGTGCACGGTGACCGGCTGTTCGTACAACCACGACGGATGCCACGCGTTCGCGATCACGGTGAGCGGCGAGAACGGCAGCGCCGACTGTGCGACGTTCATCCCGTTGGCCCGCAAGGGCGGCCTGCCCCGGGTGATGGCACAGGTCGGGGCCTGCTCCCGCGCCGACTGCAGGCACAACCAGGACCTGGAGTGCACCGCGGCCGGCGGGGTCAAAGTGGCGCCGGGGGAGGGTGGGCACGCCAGCAACTGCATGACGTACACCAGGGGTTAGCCGATTCGCGGCCGGGGAAAGCGTCCCCGGCCGCGAATTCGCTCAGTTCGACCGCGCGGTGAACACGGCGAAGCTCGGGCTGCGGCGGAGGTCGGCCCAGAACTCCTCGCCGAGGTCGTCGTCGGGGATGACCGTGGGCGCGCGGCGCACGTCGACCAGGCCGGCGTGCTCCAGGGCCGTCTCGAACGCGCCCGGCGGCCAGTAGAAGGAGTCGAAGGCGAAGGCCGGGGCGTCCAGGACGCGGACCGAGACCGGCTGCCGGAAGGTCAGCTCGCCCGTCCGGATCACGTCGTAGCCGTAGCGGCCGTAGGAGCCGGCGAGGATGTCGAAGTCGGCGTCGGGATTGGGCACGAGGACGACGAGGGTGCCGCCGGGGGCGAGGCTCGCCGCGAGGTTGGCCGCCATCTGGTCGAGGGCCTCGGCACTGTCGGCGTAGCCGAGCAGCCAGACCGCCGTGACGACGTCGAACCGCCCGAGCTCGGGCAGCGCGGCGGCGTCGTGCTGGTGGTACTCGATGCCGCGGGGCTCCTTGCCCTCGACGTAGTTCGCGTACGCCACCATCTCGGCCGCCGAGTCGACGCCGACCACCCGCGTGGCCCCGAGGTCGACGAACTTGCGGGGATAGAAACCCGTTCCACAGGCCACATCCAGCACGGACCGGCCGGCCAGGTCCGGCAGCGCGGACAGGAAGGTGGCCTGCTCGGCGCGGCCGGTGGGGATGTGCTTGGCCCGCTCGTAGACCTGGCCGAGCGCGTCGTACTGCTCATCGGATTCCGCCATGAGCAGCAACGTATCGGCAACCGCGCCACCCTCGTAGCCGATGTGTGGTCACTGCGTGGCGGCCGGGTCGTTCTCGGCGGGCCTGCGGTTCTCCGCCGGGCAACGCCGGACCGTGCGGGCCGAGAGCCGGCTGCTGAGGACCGGCGTAGAGCGGCACCACGTGCTGTTCGGCCCGCTCGGCCGGGCGCTCCGGGCGGTGACAAAAGCCTTGCGCCCCAGTCGGTTGTGGCTGCTGCTGGACGAGTGGAGCAGCCTGCCGTTGGAGCGCCAGCCGCTGCTGGCCGACTGGACGACTTCATGATCTTCGACCACACCCAGAACCGGGCCCAGGAGTTCTTCGGCCAGCTGTTCTTCAACCATGCCGGGCCGAAGCCGGCCGCGATGGTCCGGGAGCCGCCGGCCGACGCCACCGCCTTCGTCGACGAGCTCTACGACGCCCGCCTGCCGCACCTGCTCCGGCGCGGCATCGTCGACCCGCACCAGCCCGGCCGGCTCTACGACGGCTTCGCCATCGACTACGGCTGCTACGTCTCGCTGTTGCTGGTGGGGGACCAGACCTTCCGGGTGCGTGACCGCGGCAACTGGATCAGCTCCCCGAAGGGGGTGCCGCCGGACGGCTTCAGCCTGACCCGGGTCGTCGTCGACCTGCCGCGGCTGCTGGGCGAGCCTGGGCGGAGGGTGAGGCGGTGACGGCGGCGCAGTCCCTGAACCCCGCCGGGTCAGGCTGAGCGCAGGCGCCTCGTTTCGCAGACGTAGTACTGGAAGACGTGGTCGTCCTGGCGGGCCACGGTCTGCGTCACGGTCATGCCGGCTCCGACGAGGTCGATGGCGTCCACCAGGAGTGGGCTGTGGCCGAGCAGCACCATGGTGCCGCCGGGCTTCAGGCAGAAGGCCAGCCGGGGCAGGATCTGGCGGGCCTGGGCGGTGGAGACGACCTCGTTGTTGAGGAACCGCACGAACATGATGTCCACGCTCAGCGGCGGGACCGCCGGTTCCAGTGCGTCCCCGACGTGGACCCGCTCCAGGTGGGCGGCGGCGTAGTCCACCATCTCCTGGCTGAGGTCCTGGCCGACCGTGCGGATCCGCGCCGGGTTCAGGCTCGCGAAGTCGGCCAGGAAGCGGCCGGTGGAGCAGGCCGGGTCGTAGGCGACGACATCCGTGTCCAGGTCGGCGAAGCGCGGGCCGAACCGCGCCAGCGTGTAGCGGCGGATGTGTTCCTCGCCGAGGTCGAGCTGGGCGGCCTCGTGGTCGTTGACCTCCCAGGCCTCGGCGACGACTTCCTGACCCAGCTCGCGGTGCCGGGCGAAGGGGTGGGTCAGCTCGGTTTCCGGCGTGATGGCGTCGAACGCGGCCCGGCGGCCGGCCTCGTCCAGCGGCCGGAAGCCGACCCGGACGTCGGCGTCGGAGGTGCGCACCGAGGTCAGCGGGCCGAGCACGTTGTGCCAGTGGACGCGGCTGCAGAACAGGCCGGGCAGGCCGTGCTCGACGACGAGGTCGGAGATCGTCTTGGAGCCGACGTGCCAGACGTCGCCGAGGCGGAACAGGAACAGCCGCTCGGGGAAGTTGTGGTGCTCCTCGCGGATGACGTGCTCGCCGGCCCGCGCCCAGTGCGAGAAGTCGCCGGCCCGCATCGCCGCCCGGGCGTCGATCTCGTCCCGGACGAGGGTCGGGTCGAGAGGCCGTCGCTGGATCTGGTCGCTGTCCACGCGGCCACGATACGACCGGCGGCGGCCAGGCCCTGCCGTAGACCCTGACCGGGGTGACGACGGAGCCAGTGGGCCGAGGTCACACAAAAGGGTGATCTCGGTCATGAGGTCCAGGACAGGCCGCACGTGGTTCGGTCCGCGCCCGCCGGACGAGTGTCACCCTCTGCTCGGCCGCCGTGAGGGGGTCTCCCGTAGGCGTCACTGGCGCCACGCTCCGTCCGATTCAGCTCGCCACGGAGGCCGCCCGCGCGTGCGGGCGCAGCGGCCCGGACATCGGGAAATGGCCCTTGACCTGGGGATGGGCGCACTCCTGGACGGCCATGGAGAACTCGTGGAGATGCCGTTGATAGACCTTGGGCATGGTTGGAGCCGGATCGAGAGGAGAGCGCTTCCATCAAGTCCGGATCAAGAACCTGAACGAACGTGCAGCACTGGTCGGTTTTGCGGGCAGGATCGCGGGCCGGTCGCGCCACGGCCGCCGTCGAGCCCATAGGAACTGGCGGTGCCTGCCGAAGTGTGGCGCGGCGCCCTGCCTCCGTCCACTATGGACCTGCTGTGCAGCTGAGGAGGGTCGGCCGTGGGCGCACAACGGTTGTCGCACACCCGGGTGACGCGCGAACCACTCTTACGAGTGTGAAGCAGGTCACAAGGGCGAACCGGTTTTGTCGCTCGGTCGTGTGGGAAGCATGCGAAGTCGAAGAGCGGAAAAACTACGTAACGGAAACGGTACGACATTGTTGTGAAGTTCTTTCGACGCGCGTTCCCACTGTGATGAAGAACCGTTCGAAAGTTTCGTCCCAACTTCTGCTTTGTGCTACCCGGTAAGGAAGACCTGTGGACCAGTCACTACTGTGACGGTCACCGTGTAGGGAAGTTAGGGCACTTATCGGTTGCCGTAGGTGCCGGTAGTACAACAGTGTCCTAAAACCTCACATAGCATTTGACGAGCTTGCCGCCGCTAGCCCTGGAGCCAGACTGATGAGCATCGTGATCGTCAAACGATCGCAGCGCGTCGCCGGTCCCGCCCTGCCGACCGGAGAGGTGGAGCTGGCCGAGCCCCCCGTGCTCGGCGAGCCGGCCAGCCTCGACTTCGGCTCGGCCATGGTGTACCTGCCGATGGGCCTGGGCAGTGCGGCGATGGTGATGATGTTCTCGATCGCCGGCAGCTCCCCGACCGTGTACATGATGTCCGGGATGATGGGCGTCTCCATGGTCAGCATGAGCGTCACACAGTTGGGGCGCCAGGGTATGGAGCGCAAGCGCAAGATGCGCGCCGAGCGCCGCGACTACCTCCGCTACCTCGCGCAGCTGCGCGGCCAGGCCCGCGCCGCCGCCGACGACCAACGCGCCGCCTCCCGTTGGGACAATCCAGAGCCTTCCTCGCTTTGGTCGCTGGTGTCCGGCCCGCGCCTCTGGGAGCGCCGCGCCAGCCATGAGGACTTCGGCCGGGTGCGGATCGGCCTTGGCGCGCAGCGGGCCGCCCTGGAGTTCGTGCCGCCGCGCACTCGCCCGATCGAGGACCTCGAACCGCTGACGGCGATCGCGCTGCGTCGTTTCATCCGCGCCTACCGCACGGTGTCCGAACTGCCCATCGCGGTCGGCCTGCGCAGCTTCACCAGCGTCGAGTTCGCCGGCGAGGCCGGCCCGGTGCTCGCGCTCGTCCGCGCCATGCTTTGCCAGCTGGCCGTCATGCACTCCCCGGACGACCTCCGCATCTCGATCCTCACCGACGAGCCCGGCCGCGCCGAGTGGGACTGGTGCAAGTGGCTGCCGCACATCTCCCACGCGACCGCTCGTGACGAGGCCGGCCCGGTGCGCGTGGTGTCCGGCGACCACGACACCCTGATGGACCTGCTCGGCGCATCGGTCACCGACCGGCCCGACTTCGACCGCACGGTGCCGCCCGGCCCCAACGAGCCGTTCCACGTCGTGGTGGCGCACCGGGTGCACATCCCGGAGCACTCCCGGCTGCTCGACACCGGCCTGCGCAACGTGGTGCTGCTCGACGTCACCGGCGGCATGCACGGCGGCCCGGACGTGCTGCGCCTGACCGTGGCCGGCGAGCAGGTCGAGTTCCCGGCCGGCGACTCCACCGGCAAGGCCGACGCGGACCAGATGAGCGTGTCCGGCGCGGAGAACGTGGCCCGGCTGCTGGCCCCGATGCGCACCAGCGGCACCGTCGACCTGATCGACGAGCCGCTGGAGAGCAACTTCGACCTGACCACGCTGCTGGGCATCCGCGACGCCCGCGGCTTCGACGTGCAGCAGCAGTGGCGGCCCCGCCGCAACCAGCGGGCCCGGCTGGTGGTGCCGGTCGGCGTCACCGAGAACGGCGAGGTCGTCGAGCTCGACATCAAGGAGTCGGCGCAGGGCGGCATGGGCCCGCACGGCGTGCTCATCGGCGCCACCGGCTCCGGCAAGTCGGAGTTCCTGCGCACGCTGGTGATCGGCCTCGCCGCCACGCACTCCTCGGAAGTGCTGAACATGGTGCTCGTCGACTTCAAGGGCGGCGCCACCTTCATGGGCATGGACAAGATGCCGCACACCTCGGCGGTGATCACCAACCTGCAGGACGAGCTGCCCCTGGTCGACCGCATGCAGGACTCGCTGCAGGGCGAGATGAACCGCCGCCAGGAATTCCTTCGCCAGCACGGCTACTCGTCGCTGTACGACTACGAGAAGGCCCGCGCCGGCGGCGCGCAGCTGGCCCCGTTCCCGGTGCTGTTCGTGGTCGTCGACGAGTTCTCCGAGCTGCTGTCGTCCAAGCCGGAGTTCATGGACCTGTTCGTCCAGATCGGACGGCTGGGCCGGTCGCTCGGCGTGCACCTGCTGCTGGCCTCGCAGCGCCTGGACGAGGGCCGCATCCACCGCGTCGAGGGCCACCTGTCCTACCGGATCGCGCTGCGCACCTTCTCCGCCATGGAGTCCCGCAGCGTCATCGGCGTGGCCAGCGCCTACGAGCTGCCGTCCGCGCCCGGCCACGGTTTCCTCAAGATCGACACCACCAACCTGGTGCGGTTCAAGGCGGCCTACGTGTCCGGCCCGTGCCCGGACGCCCCGGACAGCTCGCCGGCCGCGCAGTCCAAGGTGGTCGGCGAGGTCGCGCCGTTCGGGCTGATGCCCGGCCGGATCCGCCGTCCCGAGGACGACGCGCCGGCCAGGACCACCGAGGAGGTCCAGCTGGAGTCGGCCGGCGACGGCGAGGACAGCCTGATGGACGTCCTGATCGACCGCCTCGTCGACCAGGGCCCGCCGGCCCGCCAGGTGTGGCTGCCGCCGCTGGCCGCCTCGCCCAGCCTGGACGAGCTGCTGCCCGGCATCGTGCCCGACCCGGTCCGCGGCATGACCGCGCTGGACCACCCGGCCACCCGCTCGCTGCGCGTGCCGCTGGGCATCGTCGACCGCCCGTACGAGCAGATCCGCGAGCTGCTGGTGGCCGACCTGTCCGGCGCCAACGGCCACGTCGGCCTGGTCGGCGCGCCGCAGTCGGGCAAGTCCACGCTGCTGCGGACACTGGTGCTGTCGCTGGCCCTCACCCACACCGCCGAGGAAGTCCAGTTCTACTGCCTCGACCTGGCCGGCGGCGGCCTGGTCTCGACGGCGGGCCTGCCGCACGTCGGCTCCATCGCCACCCGGCTGGAGCGCGACCGCGTGCTGCGCACCATCGAGGAACTGGCGCAGCTGCTGGAGCGCCGCGAGCAGATCTTCACCGAGCTGGGCATCGACTCGATGATCGCCTACCGGCAGGGCCGGACCACCGGCAAGATCAGCGACCCCAACGGCGACGTGTTCCTGATCATCGACGGCTGGGGCACGGTCCGGTCCGACTTCCAGGACCTGGAGCCGCGCATCACCGAGCTGGCCGCCCGCGGCCTGGCCTTCGGCCTGCACGTGGTGGTCGCCACCAACCGCTGGTCGGAGATCCGGCCGGCCATGCGCGACGTGCTGGGCACCAAGTTGGAGCTGCGGCTGGGCGACCCGATGGAGTCCGAGCTGGGCGCCCGGGTGGCGGCCCGGGTGCCCGAGCAGGCCGGCCGCGGCCTGACCAGCGCCAAGTTCCACTTCCTTGCCGGCCTGCCGCGCATCGACAGCTCGTCGGCCACCGACGACCTGACCACCGCCACCAAGGCGGCCGTCGAGGAGATCGCCACCTTCTGGGCCGGCCAGGCCGCGCCCGAGGTCCGGCTGCTGCCCAACAAGCTGCCGGTCGCCGACCTGCCCGCGCCGCAGCCCGAGGCCGCCCGCTTCGCCATCGGCCTCGACGAGCAGCGCCTCCAGCCGGTGTGGCACGACTTCGACATGACGCCGCACCTGTCGGTGTTCGGCGACACCGAGACCGGCAAGACCAACATGCTGCGGCTGATCGCCCGCAACGTGATCACCCGCTACAGCCCGACCGAGGCGCGCATCCTGCTGGCCGACACCCGGCGGCAGCTGCACGAGGAGGTGCCGGAGCCGTACCGGATCGGCTATGCCGTCGACCCGGACGCGCTGTCCGACCTGATCGGCAACGCCGGCGTGTCGATGACCCGCCGGATGCCCGGCCCGGAGATCACCCCGGACCGGCTGCCCAAGCGGGACTGGTGGACCGGGCCGCAGCTGTTCGTGCTGATCGACGACTACGACCTGTTCGTCAGCGGCGGCGGCATGGCGTCCCCGATGCAGCCGCTGATCCCGCTGCTGGCCCACGGCGCCAGCATCGGGCTGCACGTGGTCATCGCCCGCAGCACCTCCGGCGCGATGCGGGCCATGATGGACCCGCTGCTGCGCCGCATGTGGGAGCTGGGCAACCCGGGCGTGCTGCTCAGCTATCCCAAGGAAGAGGGCAAGTTCCTCGGCGAGGCCAAGCCGCGGCAGCTGCCGCCGGGCCGGGCCCAGCTGGTCACCCGACGTGACGTGCGTCTCCTGCAGACCGGGATGGCGTGATGCCGAAACCGCGTCACGACACCGAACCGAGCTTGTCTCACCACTACGGATCCACGACAGGAGCGACGTCAGCATGAGGCCAACGGACGCGATCGGCGCCGACGCGTCGTTCCCGGCCATGCCCCACGGGCAGATGGTGGCCGTGTCGGACTCCTCGATCGACCAGATTCCCCTGGGCGCGGGCGGATCCGGCCCCGCGGACCTGTGCCGGATCACCGTGCACGGCCCGGACGGCCGGGCCGACCTGGCGATCCCCAGCGCCGCCACGTTCGGGCTGCTGGTGCCGGTGCTGGCGCGGCACGTCAACCGCGGCCAGGACACCGGCCGGGACTGGGTGCTCCAGCGCCTCGGCGAGCGGCCGCTGGACCTGGACGCCACTCCGGAGCAGGCCGAACTGCACGACGGTGACGTGCTCTACCTGCGCGCCGCCGAGGCCCCGATCCCGGAGCTGACCTACGACGACCTCGCCGACGGCGTCGGCGACGCCATCGCCGCACGCCCGGACCGCTGGACCCCGGAGTCGACGCGCCGCACGATGATCGGCCTGGCCGTGCTGGCCGCGTCCGCGCTGGGCGTGGCCACGTTGCTGGCCGGCGGCCCCGGCGGGCTGTTGGCGCTCTACTGCGGCGTGATCGTGCTGGCGCTCGGCGGCGGTGCGGTCGCCATCAACGCCGTCGCCGACGACAAGGCACTGTCCTATGTGGGCGGTGTCGCCGCCTGCGCGTTCGCCGCGGCCGCCGGCCTGATCGGCGCGCAGGACACCGCCAACCTGTTCGCCCCGCAGCCGTCCGGGGTGCTGCTGGCGGGCATCTGCGTGGTGCTGGTCGCCGGCGCGCTTGCCGCCGCGACCCGGGGCGGCGTCGCCATCTACGGCACCGCCGGCCTGCTGGGCATCTGCGCGATCCTCGGTTCCGTGCTGCGGACCGGCACCTCGGCCGACACCCCCGGCGCGGTCAGCATCGTCGCGGTGACGCTGTTCCTGTTCGCCACGTTCGGGGCCCGCGTCGCCGCTCGGCTGGCCCGCCTGCGGGTGCCGACCCTCCCGCGCACCACCGACGAGCTCCAGCAGGACATCGACCCCGCGCCGGCGTCGATGATCGCCGGCCGGTCCGCCCTCGCGGACGGCTACCTCACCGCCGTGATCGTCGCGTCGTCCGTGCTGGCCCTGGTGGACAGCGTGGTGCTGATCGGCGTGGACGGCTGGATCGGTGTGGTGCTGCCGCTGGTGTTCGGGCTGGCCTGCCTGCTGCGGGCCAAGTCCCTGCTGTCGGTGTGGCAGCGCGGTGCGACCGTCTGGGCCGGCGCCCTGATCATCACCGCGGTCGTCATCGCGTACGCCTTCTCGCTGGCCCCGGTGGGGCGCATCGGACTTCTGGTCGGCGTGGTGCTGATCGTGGCGATGCTGGTGATCGGCGGCTGGCGGCTGCCGCAGACCCGGCTGCTGCCGATCTGGGGCCAGGTCGCGGACATCGCCGAGCTGTGGACCGCCATCGCGCTGGTGCCGCTGCTGCTGGTCGTGCTGGACGCGTACCACTTCTTCCGGGCACTGGCGGGCTGAGGCATGCAGACTCGACGCGATCACGTCCAGGCGTACCAGTTCGTCGCCTCCCGCCTGGCCAGCGCCCTGACCACCGGCGACCCCGGCCGCGGCGAGCCGCCGCTGCGCCGCTCCTCGCTCGGCCTGATGTGGGGCGTGCTGGTGGCCGTGCTGCTGTGCGGCGGGTTCGCCATCTACGGCCTGATCAACCCGGGCGGCAACTACGACTACAAGAAGCCCGGCGCGATCGTGGTGGAGAAGGAGACCGGCAACCGGTACCTCTACATCAACGGCACGCTGTACCCGACCCTGAACACCGCGTCGGCGATGCTGTTCTTCGCCGGCACCAACGTCAGCGGCACGTTCACGCCGGTGTCCCGCAACTCGCTGGTCGGCGTGCCGCACGGCCGGTCGGTCGGCATTCCGGGCGCGCCGGACTCGGTGCCCCAGGCCAAGGACATGCTGCCGCCGCAGTGGTCGCTGTGCGCGGCCCCGGGCGCGGACGAGCCGTCCATGCGGGTCGACGTGGACCCGAACACGGCGGCCAGCCCGATGCCGGCCGACGCCAAGTTCCTCGTGCAGGGCCAGGACCACATCAACTACGTGGTGTGGCGCAACACGATCTACCCGATCGGCTCGCACAACGCGTTGGTGGCGCTGGGTTTCGGCGACACCGCGCCGGCGCTGGTGCCGACCGTGTGGATCCACCAGCTGCACCAGGGCCAGACCCTGGACGTGCCGGTGGTCGAGGGCGCAGGCCAGGCCGGACCCTCGGTCGACGGCCAGGCCACGAAAATCGGCGACCTGGTGGACACCAGCGTCGGCGGCGAGAAGCAGACCTACGTGCTGCGCAAGGACGGCGTGGCGCCGGTCAACGACACCGCGCTGGCGCTGCTGCTGGCCAAGCCCGGCGCGCACCAGCCGCGCGACATCACCACCGCCGGCCTGGCCGAGCTGCCCGAGTCCAAGGACAACTCGACGCTGCAGGGCATGCCGAACATGGTGACGTCCAAGACGTACACGGCGGACAACGCGGCGGTGTGCGTGCGCCAGAAGTCCAGCGGCGACGCGGTGAGCACCGGGTTCCTGGTCACCGAGCAGCTGGCGGTGCCCGCCGGCCGGATCACCATGAACGTGCCGGCCGGCCGCGGCCTGATCGCGGTGGCCGAGCCGGCCCCGCAGCAGTCGGACAAGCGTGTGTACTACCTGATCACCGATCTCGGCGAGAAGTTCCGGGTCGCCCAGCAGGCCTTCGGCCCGCTCCAGATCGGTGGCACCGCGGTCGGCATGCCCAAGGAGGTGCTCGACGCGATGCCGTCCGGGCCCGACCTGGTGATGGGCCCGGCCGTGTTGGCGGCGAACACCCGAGGAGGGCAGTGACATGGCGCTGGGCACGAGGCTGCGCACCTGGGCGGTCGGCAAGCCGGACTCCGTGACGATGCCGCAGGTCGCGTGCGTCGACGCGGGACACGCGATGCTGCTGCACATCGAGGGTCACCTCAACCCTCGCGCGCTGGCCTTCGCCCGCACGATCGCGGCCGACCCCGAGCACACCGTCGTCGTGGCGGACGTGCCGCCGGACGGCCCGATCGAGCTGTGGCACGCCGTCGCCGCGCTGCTGGGCCGTCGTCGTGGCGGCTACCGGCTGGTGTTGGGCAAGCACTCCCGCGACGCCGCCGTGATGACCGGCCAGTGGCTGGCGGAACGGCTCAACTGCCCGGTTCTCGTGCCCGACGGCGACGTCGTGATGGCCCCCGGCGGCGCGCTGTTCAGCTCGGCGCTGCAAGGCGTCGGCTGGGTGCGGTTCCGTCGCGGCCGCGCGCCGCAGCACGACTCGCGCCGCTTCCCGATCCCGGACTGGACCTACCCGGGCACCGAGCAGGTGTGGCAGCCCGGCCCGATCAGCGTGGTCGAGCCGCTGCCGGCCGGCGTGTGGATCCGGCCGCTGGAGTCCGCCGACGACCAGCGGGCGCTGCTGATCTCCGGCCTGGTGCCCAACCGCGACGAGCTGATCGTCGTGCTCGGGTCGCCGAACTCGCGGCCGGTGCCGATGGCCGAGATCGCCCGGTTCTGCCACTCCGTGCCGCCCGAGCACCGCGCCAAGGTCCGCTTCCTCCAGTACGGCCCGGTCGAGGTGCTGCGCGCCTCCGTCGGGCAGGCGCTGGCCGACCAGCTCGGCGCGCCCGTCACGTTCTACGCCGGCATGCCGTCCGCCGAGGGCACGCTGCACGTCGTGTCGCCGGAAGGCGACCTCGGCTGGCGCTCCTTCGCCCGTGAGCTGCGCTACCTGCCGCGGGCCGCGGCCGCCGGCCGGATCCTGCCGCCGCAGCTGGTCGCCCACGACAACCCGATGCCCGGCGCCGCCGAGCTGTCGCCCGGGGTCTACTGGTACGCCAGCGACGCCGTCGTCGAGGTCGTCCAGAGTGGACTGTGGCTGCGGCCGCCGGTCGCTCCGGTGAACGCCGACCACGTGCGGACAGCGCCCATCGACTCCCGGTTCGCCGCCGTCGTGTTCGACACCTCCTCGCGAGACCTCACCAACCGGATGCAGGCGCTGGCCGACGAGATCCTGGCCACCATGGATCCGGCCATGCGCCGGATGTTCCGCGCGCTGCCGGCCGCCGTGCTCGTCAGCAACAGCCACCACGTGCCGGTGCTGCCGGCCCGGGGCATGGTCGTCGAATCCGTGCCGGGCCGGTGGAGCTCGGAGTCCGTGCGGCTGCCGGCCGACCACGGCGTCGAGCTGATGGCCCCGCGCCTGTCGCTGCCGGCCCTGCCGTCCGGTCCGGTGGACGCCCCGACCGAAGCGACCGCCGTCGTGTCGGCTGACATGATCGTGGACGCCGACGTCGTCGAGGGCGACGAGCTGGACTCCCCGACGATCTCCGCGCCGTACACGGCGCCGGCGCCGGCCGAGCCGGTCGCTCCCGAGCCCGCGCGGCCGGCGATTCCCCTTGCCGACACGGACATCGTGCTGGAGTCGGCGGTCATCGGCCTCGCCGGCGGCATGGTCGACGACGAGCCCGTCGTCCCACCGGCCGCGGTGACCGAGGCGCCCGCTCCGGTCGCCGGTCCCGTCGCCGCCGTCGCGGAGCCGTCCGCCGCGACCGCCGAGCCGGTGGCTCCCGTCGCCGAACCGCCCGTCGCCATGCCGGTGGCCGGTCCGGCCGTGGCCGTCGAACCGCCCGCCGTGGTCGAACCGGTCGCCGCTGCTGCCGTGGCCGCGGCGGCCGCGCCGCCCGCCGCCGCTGCCGTCGCCGAGCCGCCGGTCGTCGAAGACGTTGCCCCGAAGCCGATCGTCACCGCCGCGGTGGACGCGCCCCCGGCGGCGATGCCGACGGGGCTGAGGCTGGAGTCCTCGGTGCCGGACTTCGGCATCGACTTCGCCGCCATCGCGGTGCCGGCGCCGGCCCCGAAGACCGAAGCGCCGAAGACCGAAGCGCCGAAGGTCGAGTCCGTTCCGCAGCCCGACGCGGCCGCGATCCTGGAGCCCGAGCCGCTGCCGGAGCCGACGCCCGCCGTGGCGCCGGAACCCCAGCCGGTCGCCGTCGCGGAGCCGGAGGTCGTCGCCGTCCGTGCCGTCGCGGTGCAGCCGGTGCCGGTGCCGGGGGCGTGCGCGGTGCCGCCCTCCCGTGGCCTGACCGAAGAGCGGGCCTGGCTGCGCAAGACCCTGAACTCCCAGTACGACGTGGCCGCCAGCACGGTGTCCCGGATGCTGTCGCAGGTGCCGGGCCTCCGCGTCGGCATGCAGGCCGACGAGGTGCTGGCCGACCTGGTCGGCGTCCGCGTCTACCTGACCGGCGACAGCGCCGGCCTGGACGAGGCGGTCCGCTCGGCCGCTCCCGGCCCGCACGTGCCGCTGGCCCGGGTCGTCACGTCCGGCCTGAAGCGCCTGCCGTCCTACCGCGGCGCGACCCAGCTGTGGGCCGCGGCCGGCGAGTCCGAGCTGGACTGGTACCGCAATCGCCTGCTGGTCAGCGAATGGGCCTTCCTGACCGCCACCGTGTCCGGCCGGCCGGCGATGGCCGGCGAGGTGGAGTTCCGCGTGTGGTCGATGACCGCCCGCCGCACCCAGCTGATCGACCCGTCCGTGGCCGACCAGGTGCTGTTCGTGCCGGGCACCAACTTCAAGGTGCTGGAAGTCCGGGACGAGCCGAACCCGGTGGTGCTGCTGCGCGAGCTGTCCACCGCCGAGATCGGCGAGGACGGCCAGGTCAACACCGGCCGCAGCATGTTCGACGACCTGGCGCTCGGCGGCCTCGACCAGGCCGCGCAGGCGTGGGCCCAGGTCGCCGGGGCCCAGGTCGCAGGTCCCGCCGGGACGCGGCCGACGGCCAGCGCCCCGCCCGGACTGCTTTCCACCGCCATGGAGAGGACGAGCGCATGACCCGGCAGGTTCTCGAGGTGCCGGGCGCCTTCCGCACCATCGCGGAGGCGCTGGCCAAGGCCACCGACGGCTCGGTGATCAACGTCGCCGCCGGCCGGTACGAGGAGTCGCTGGCCATCACCGGCGTCGTCACGATCAACGCCGAGGACGGCCCCGGCACGGTGCGCCTGCACTCCGCCACCGGCAGCACGCTGGTGGTCGCGGGCGGCGCGGTGCAGCTGTCCGGATTGGACATCACGGGCGACGACGCCGAGCTGCCGGTGCTGGACGTCCGGCATGGCGAGGCGGCGCTGGACAACTGCCGGGTCGGCGGCGCGGCGTGGACGGCCGTGCTGGCGCGGCAGACCGGCGTGCTGGCCATGCGGCAGTGCCGGGTGCAGAACCCGACCGGCGCGGGCATCGTGGTCACGTCCGTGGGCAACAGCTCGGTCGAGGAGACCGTGATCGCCGAGGTCGGCTCGTCGGCGATGGTCGTGGCCGAGAGCGGCCGGGTGCAGGTGCGCGGCT
>DATJJB010000314.1:0-25235 GCA_035492655.1 Kutzneria sp.
GGGAGGGCCTGGCGCCAGCGGCCGACCATGCTGTCCGGCGCGGGCACGCGTGCCGTCGACGACCGCGAGCACGGCGCGGTCAGGGCCTGGTCGGTCGCGGGTTTGGCTCGTCGACGAGAACCGACCAGCGCATGCTCATCACAGTGCCGCGCGCGTGTCTGGTCAGTTCGAACTCGTGCGAGATCCGATCGATGATCAGGAGCCCACGACCGCGCCAATGGTGCTGTCCGGGCACCGGGGATTTCCACCGGCCGTGGTCGGCCACTGTGACGGTCACCTGGTCGTCGTGTCGGCAGGCGTGCAAGTCGAACACGCCGCCCGGTCGGTCGTAGGCATGGTCCACGACGTTGGCCATCGCCTCGTAGGTGGCCAACGCGACGTCCTCGATCTGCTCGGCGTCCAACCCGGACGTGCCGGCCCAAGCCGTCAACTGCTCGCGGGCCTCGGCCAGGGCTGCGACGGTGGCCGGCACGTCGGTCCGCCGCAGATCCGGCACCCTGTGTGTGTCGGGAGGGCGGTCGCCGGCATCGCCGGGGGCCGAGGTGGCCACAATGCATCTCCAGTTCGCGTGACACTCCGGTCACGAGTCGCGCCGGCCAGGCTGGTCACGATTCGCGCAAGAACAGTCGAGTACCCGGGTTCGACCGACATATGCGCGGACTCGTCGTGTCTCGCGGGGCCGTGCGGCTGGAGTTGCCTTCCAGCGGACGCACCGGTTCGGCCGGAGCGGAGCTGGTCATCCATTGTGGACAAACTTGGCGTTGGCGGCGTGGCCGTCCGTACCAAGGCTTTCGCCAGGGCAGAAGCAACGCTTGCCGGACGACGCGGGCCCGCGGACCGGCCTGGGGTCGCTGCCGTGCCGCCGGTTCCCCTGTTCGGGTCGGTCAGCGCTGCGAGGACGGAAACGAGCCGCCGGCACGGCCGATGGCGATCAGTTCGGTGTACTGGTCCTGCCACGATCGCTCGGTCGCCAACAGGTCGGCCAGGTGCTGCACCCATTCCTCGTCGACGGGCGGGGCGTCGGCCAACAGGTGTTGTCGGGTCTCCTCCCTGGCCTTGACCCACTCGGCCAGTGTCGGACCGAGCACGGGTCCGCCCGCCGCATCCGTCATGTCTCGACGGTACTCCCTGACATGCCGCGCGACAGCCCGACGTGGGGTACGGTGGACCGTGTCGAGAGCTTCTCGCGTGCCGGCGCCTCTGCCGGTGGCGTCCTCGGCGACCAGCCTGGTCGGACCTGTCCGACCAGGGACGGGAGCGTCGACATGACGTCGGGTTGCCCGCCTCGGATGGTCTTCATCATGTCCCTTGCGGGCATCGAGCCGCCACGGCTGACCGTTTTCGCAACGACGAAGCCCCAGGCGCCCACCATGGGAGACACCGAGCGACGGGGCGCCACGTAGCTGACGTTCCATCCCGGGCTGGCGACAGTGGCCACCATGCCGCCAGCCCGGCTCCAGGGCAGGCGCATGCCCGGAAGGCCGAAGCGGATCAGCGGATTCGGGCCGCCCGGTCGGTGGCCGGCCACGCGCTCGACGTGAACGACCGTCGGGAACCGCTGTCGATGCTCGCGAGCGTGGACATGCCTCCGGCGCCGCGCACCCGACCGTCCCCCGGCGCCAGTGCCCGGACTCATCGAACACGTTCCACTCGACCGAAGGAGCACGAGCATGGCCCAGGGAACCGTCAAGTGGTTCAGCGGCGCCAAGGGGTTCGGTTTCATCGCTCCCTCCGACGGCGGACGTGACTTGTTCGTGCACCACACCGAAATCCAGGACTACGACCAGGGCGGGCTCGCGGACGAGCAGCCGGTCGAGTTCGAGGTCACCGAGGGCCAGAAGGGCCCGCAGGCCATTTCGGTCCGCCTGCTCTGACCGGACCGGCCACCGGCCAGCCGGGGATGTGGCCCGAGCGGCATCACCGCGTTCTCGGCTGTCCGGGGGTCGCGTCACCACATCCGAGCAATGCTCACTGTGACTTCGCCGACCGTGAGACCTCGACGCTTCCGGGGGCCGAGTGCGGCCGGGCCATCGTGATACCTCCTTTCCCCGCAAGGGAAAGGAAGCACCACGACCGGCGGGCGGCGTCACCCCTGATCCGACGCCGCCTGTCGAACCCCGGCTCGACGACCGCCGGGATCGGTAGGTGGTTGCCAGGACACGCCAGAGCCGCGGCCGCCGGCTACATGTCGCGGGTGACGACGAGACGCGTATTCGCAAGACCGTCCAGCGTGGTCGCCGTCGACATGTGGCACACGGTGCGCTCCTCGGAAATGGGGGCTGACCGCGGGTCCGGGCGGCTGCTGGCAGCAGAATGCACCACGAAGTCTAGTGTCGGGCGAGCCGATGCCACATACGGCAACCGGGTGTCAGGAATCGATGCCGTCGTCGGGCGACGGCAGGACTTCCTGTGGCAGCAGGCCGCCGGTGACCAGTTGGCGCGCGATGTCGCTCAGCCGGATCCCGCGCCGGCGGGCGTATCGGCGCAGCGTCTCGAACGCCTGCTCCATTTCCAGGTTGCCGGCGTAGGCGAGCACTCCCTTGGCCTGCTCGATGATGATTCGGCTGTTCAGCGCGGTCTGCAACTGCTCGGTCAGCACCTCGCCGCGGCGGATGGCCCGTTCCTGAAGAATGCCGATGGTGGCCGTGTCCGCCAACGCCCGCGCGACCTGCGCGTCCTGTTCGTTGAGCGGCCCGGGTTCGCGGCCGAACAGGTTCAGCGCCCCGATGGTCTCCCGACGCAGCCGCAGCGGCACGGCCGACACCGAGACGAAACCGTCCTCGACCGCCATCGCGGCGAACATCGGCCAGCGCCGCGTGGCCGCGGTGAGATCGGCGACCATCACCGGCTCGCCGCTGCGCACGCAGTCAAGGCACGGGCCTTCGTTGTTCTGTATCTGGAAGAGTTCCAACAGCCGCGTCCGCTCGGACGAGGAGGCGAGCACCTGAAGGTTCCCGCGCTGGTCGGACATCATCAGGCCGGCCGCCGCGGCGTCCAGCAGTCGCACGCAGTGGTCGACCAACTGGTGCAGCACGTCGGCCACGTCGTAGTCGTCGACCAGCGTGTCCGCCATCTGCACGAAGGCCTGAAGCAGGTGCGATTCCCGTTGTGCGCCAGTGGGGGCAGTGCTGTCCATGGGTCCGCTCCTGTCTGCTTCGTCAAGGATAGCCAGCCCACCCTTGCTCGGCCGTTCAGCCCTCTGGTTCACCAGTCGAGGTCCTGCGGTGTGAGCCTGCGGGCGACGATGTCGTGGGCCACCTCGTCGACGAGACGGCCGACGGCGAACGCGTATCCCCGCAGCCGGGCCAGCGCCTGGTCCGCCGGAATCCCGAACGCCGCGATGAGCATCCCGACGGCCTGGTGCACCTGCTCTCGCTGCTCGGGCAGGTCGAGCCACCAATCGCCGTGCTCCGCCTCGGCCAGCAGGTTCAGCATGACTATCACCGCCACGTCGACCACCGCCAGCGCGGTGGTCAGCTCGGCCGCCGAGAGCCAGCCCGGCCGCCGGCGGTAGAGATCCATCGCACCGATGCAGATGGCCCCGCTCTGCAAGGGAAACGCGAAGATCGCGCCGACCGGTTCAGTAGCCATCTCGGCGGCGAAGGCCGGCCATGACGGCGCGATGGCGGCGGGCAGGTCCGGCACGAGCACCGGCATGCCCGTGTGGAACGCCTCGAAGCACGGTCCCTCGCCGAGGCTGAACTGGATGGCCTCGATCCTGGCGCTGACCTCGTCACTGGCGTACAGCACTTCCCGCTGATCCGTGTCGTTCATCACCGAGATCGACATCCCGTTCACCGGCAGCAGTTCCGTGCAGGCCCGGCACACCCGCGACAACAGATCCGGCTCGCCCACGTGGTCTCGCAGCACCGCCGCGACCACAGTGCGCACCCGCTGCGCTGGATCGCCCAGGTCACTCATCCCGGGCTACCGCGGTGCGCGGCAGCCACACGATCGGCATGCGCCACCTCCGCCACATCGACTACTCGTCGTCATTCCTGGTGCAGCGGGTCCGGGCCCACGCCAAGAGGGTCACCACGTCACGTGTCGGGACCGACTCTACGGGACCGGTCGGCTGTCGTCGGAACGGGACACACGGCCGTCGGCCGACCCGTCCTGCGAGTAGCCTTGTGGCGAGAATCCGCAGCGATCGCCCTGGACCCGGCGGCCGTGACACCACTGGCCCCGGAGGTTGTCCCGTGACCGCTCCCGTTCGTGCGTCCCGTGTCCCCGAACCGGAACCGATCTTCGCCGGTGAACAGTCCAGCGGCCGCATCGCGTTGGTGGGCGCGTTCACGGCGGCGCCGATGGTGGCGCTGGCGGTCGCGGTTCCCGTTGCGTGGGGCTGGGGCCTGAGCTGGCTCGACGTCGGGCTCGCCGTGTTCTTCTACTGCTTGACCTGTCTCGGTGTGACCATCGGCTTCCACCGGTACCTCACGCATGGCGCGTTCAGGGCCAACCGCGTGCTGCGGATCGTGCTTGCGGTCGCGGGCAGCGCGGCGGCACAGGGTCCCGTCATCGCCTGGGTCGCCGACCACCGCCGGCACCACGCTTTCGCCGACCGGGACGGCGATCCGCACTCGCCGTGGCGGTACGGCAGCTCCGCCGCCGCGCTGGTGCGCGGGTTCTGGCACGCGCACATGGGGTGGTTGTTCGAACGTGAGCTGACCAATGCCGTCCGGTTCGCCCCGGACCTGCTCGCCGACCGCGACATCCGGCGCGTGGACCGCCTGTTCCCGGTGCTGACCGCGGCCCAGCTGCTCGTCCCCGCACTGGTCGGCGGGCTCGCCACCATGAGCTGGTGGGGCGCGCTGACCGCGTTCTTCTGGGCCGGACTGGTTCGTGTCGCGGTGCTGCACCACGTCACCTGGTCGGTGAACTCGATCTGTCACCTGATCGGCGACCGGCCGTTCTACGCCCGCGACCGCTCGGCCAACTTCTGGCCGCTGGCCATCGCCTCCATGGGCGAGTCATGGCACAACTCCCACCACGCCGACCCGACCTGCGCTCGTCACGGCGTGCGCCGCGGACAGATCGACATCTCGGCCCGGATCATCTGGATCTTCGAGAAGTGCGGCTGGGCGACCAAGGTCCGCTGGCCGGCACCGCAGCGCGTCGCCCGCAACCTGGGCCGCACCTGACGAATGACCGGTCGGCCCGGAACTCCGCGAGCACCGAGCCGCCGCACCCGCCGATCGCCACCGCGAGCTCCGCTCTGTCCACAACGGACCCTCGAGGCCCGGCCAGCCGGACGCCGGCCTGATCCGCGCCGGCCCGCGGTCAGCTCGTGAACGTGGCGACATAACGGTCGAGGCGATCCGACAGAACCGGGCGGCTGTGCCGCATCGAAGGCACGCCGTCACGGCAGCGTCCGGCGAGGGCATCGGCCACGAAACGGGCGACGACCTGTGGTGGGGGCAGCGGATCGCCGCCCAGGCGGGACAACACCATCGGCGGCTCGGCCGGGTCCGTCTCCACCGACACCACCCAGCCGGCGTGCTCGCTCCACACCAGCATCAGGTCGCGACCCGATCGGTTCGGCGGGCGCTCGACCAGCGCGAGGTAGGCGGTCGCGGTGTCGGTGACCTCGTGGGAGGTGCCCTCGGCGGCCACGCCGACCGCCGTCGCGACCGCGGCCAGGTAGCCGGCGAGTCCTCGGCTCAACGCGTGCGTGCAGTCGGGGTCGGACTCCGGCCATTGCGCCCAGTCCGGCTCGTCCGGCTCGTCCTCGATGTTCCCGGCCGGCTCCGGCGTGACCAGGACCGCTCGGCGTGCGACCTGATTTTCCCGACTCATGTGCGACTCCCTTGGTCCTCGGTCAGGGTGCCGGTGTCCTTGCGCGACAACGGCTTCCAGTACGGGACCCTGACCGGGCGTTGGCAGTCCTTTGTGGAATCCCGGTGGGGTCACGCCGACAGGACGGGCGCGGGCTCCGCGTTGGTCGCCGCGAGGGCGACCGCGTCCCCCGTCGAGACGCCGGCCTTGGTCAGGATCAACGCCGGACTGTCGGCATTGCCCCGATGGGCCGCGGTCATCATGGCGTCGTGACCGGCGGCGGCGCCCGCCTCCGGCGGGATCACCAGCAGGCTGATCCGTCGGCGGTCCAGCCCGGACACATACACGATGTTCTTGTCCTGATAGCGAAAGGACTCCAGTCGAACCTGCCGGCCGCCCAGCGCGAGGCGGCGTGTCGGCGGCGTTTCCCAGGCGTCCATCGCGAACGCGACCCGATGGACCGGCCCCAGTCGCACGGACAGGACCTCGGCCAGTTCGGGCAGCTCGGCGGTCAGATCGTGGGTCCTTGGCCACCAGGCGCCGTCGACATGGCCGGTGGTGGGCGCCTTGGGCTTGAGTCGCAACCTGAGTGGCTGCGACGAAACGGAGCTACTGTGCGGGCCCGACGTCATGTCGGTTCTCCTGACCCGGCCGGCCGGCGGCCGATGCTGGTCGACGCCGAGAACGGCGTCGACCCTCACGCTACACCCCGCGTCCACCCCGGGGGTGCGCCTTCGACTCCGCCCCGACCCGACGGGCGCGCTGCCACGAGGACTGTCCTTTGTGGACAGGGATGGTCGGCTGTTCCCATTCCGTGGGCTGGTCGTCGCCGGGAGGGGCGAGAAACCGCAGCGGTGCGCAAAGCGGTGATCCGGTCGTCACGTCCGTCCAGCGGCCTTCCGGCGCGTCCGGGGCCGGATGGCTGAACCGCATGGCCTGCACGGGCGTGCGGCCGGTGCCGGTCGGCACGGCTGTCATCGTCTGAGTGATGATCATTGTCCTTTCGTTCGGCGCAGTGGCGCGCCGATGGCGTGCAGGTGGCTGAGCACCTGTCGGTAGGAGCCCAGTGCGCTGGTCTGGCTGTACGCGATGCCGTTGCGCACACAGAACTGCTGCACCAGGGGTTGGGCGTGGCGCAGGTTCGCCCTCGGCATGCTGGGGAACAGGTGGTGCTCGATCTGGTAGTTCAGTCCGCCCAGCAGGAAGTCGACGACCCGGCCGCCGCGCACGTTGCGCGAGGTCAGCACCTGCTTGCGCAGGAAGTCCCACCGCTGCCCGGCCGACACGGTGGGCATGCCCTTGTGGTTGGGAGCGAAGGAGCATCCCATGTAGACACCCCACAGGCCCTGGTGCACCACGATGAACACCAGCGCGTGCAACGGGGACAGCACCAAGAACACCACCGCCAGGTAGCCGGCGACATGCGTCACGAGCAGTGCCGTCTCCAACCGGACGGCCTTGACCTCGCGCCGCCAGACGGCCTTGGCGCCCGCCAGATGCAGGCCCAACCCCTCCAACGTCAGCAGCGGGAAGAACAGCACGGCCTGGTACCTGGTCAGCCAGCGGACCACGCCGCGCTTGGCGGCGGCCTGCTCACCGGTGAAGGCCAGTACCGAAATCTGGATGTCCGGGTCCTCGTCCTCGTGGTTGGGATTGGCGTGATGGCGATTGTGCTTGCCCAGCCACCAGCCGTAGCTCATGCCGACCAGGCCGGCGTGCAGGTACCCGACGATGTCGTTGCCCCGCTTGCTGGTGAAGATCTGCTTGTGGCCGGCGTCATGGCCGATGAACGCGAGCTGCGTGTTCGCCAGCGCCAACAAGACCGCGGTGACGAGCTGCCACCAGGATGAGCCTAGCACGGCGAACGCCGCCCAGCCCGTCGCCAGCAGCGCCGCGTTGACCGCGAACTTCACCAGATAGCTGCGGCGCCGGCGGTCGAGCAGGCCGTGTTGCCTGATCAGACGGGACAGTTCCGCGAAGTCGGAGCCGTGTCGCGTGGCAGCCGGCCCTCGGTCGATCGACGTCATGGGTTTCCGATGCTCGAGCGGGACGGCCGATACGGGGCCGCACACCGTCACAGGTGCAACGCCCCGCGCTCCGGACAAGTTCCGCCAGCAGCGGCGGGAACGGGAATCCGGTGGGCGCCGCCGTCCTGTGCTACGTTCACGATGAGTGTCGTCGCTCGCCATCACCTCTGCCGTGGACTCTCCCGGCGCCTGGTTCGAGTGTCTCGCCGACGGATCAGCTCGCCACGCCGCCCGCCCGTCCACTGTGGATTCCTCGGCCGCGCCGCGGTCCGTCCGCCCACGTTCGACGCCCAAGAGGAAAGACGGTGCGACAACCTTGATCTCGTTCATCTGGTCACCGGGAAACCCGTTGCCCGCCGGCACCGGCGGCTCGGAGAACTACACCGTCGGCCAGGTCCGTGAACTGACGCGACGAGGCATTCCGGCGCAGGTGGTCACGGTCGGCCTCGGTGTCGGCGACGGCCGGGACGACTTTCCCGGCGTCCCGTTCCGGTCGCTGGCGCGGCTGGCCGATGTCGGCGATCTGGACGGCACGGTCGTGTTCGTCAACGAACCGCACACGGTGCCCACCAGACGCCCGGCGTTCCTCATACTGCACAACCCGCCGCCGGTCAGAGCACGGCACAAGGCGTTCGCCACCGAGGGAACCAGGACGCGGTCGCTCATCGCCACCAGCCGGTACGCCGCAACGCTGTGGTCGGAGTACCTGGACGTGGACGTCGCGACGATCAACGTGGTGTACCCGTTCGCCGAACCGTGTTTCGCCACGCAGTCCCGGCCGGCCGCCGGGAGCGGCACGAGCCGGGTGCTGTTCGCCGGCCGGCTCAGCCCGGAGAAGGGCGTCTACACCCTGCTGGAGACACTGCACATCGACATCATCGAGCAGGACGGGCGCATGGCGTTCACCGCGACGACCGCCGGCGCGGACAAACCGCAGGGAAAGATCATCGAAGGGTTGCTCCGCGGGCATCCCGGCATCACCGTGGTGCCCACCCGCAAGACACCGGCGACCATGGCCGCGCTGATGGCCGACCACGACATCGTGGTGATGCCGTCGAACAGCCAGTACTGGCACGAGACCTTCGGCATCGTCTCGATCGAGGCGCAGCACTCGGGCTGCCGGGTGATCGCGTCACGCGACGGCGGCCTGCCCGAGACCGATTGCGGCGGCCTGGTGTTGGTCGCGCCGGACGACGCCGAGGCACTTGCCTGGGGCATAAGGAAAGCCGTCGACCTCGGGCCGCTCCCGGTGGCGGCCCGCCGGCAGGCGGGCACCAGATTCACCGTGCGGCAGTCGGTGGACACGCTGCTGACGGTGTTCGCCACGCCGCAGCCCATGCCGCCGGCGATCGTCATCCGGGAACTCGAAAAGCTGATCGCGGCACCGTCCACGGCATCCGAGCATGCCACTGCGATGCCCGGGATGACGACCGCGTAGGCCACTCGCCGGTGAGCGCACGCGAGGTTTCGGCACCGCCCATCCGGCCCTGGCGGCAATCACCAGCCATGGCCGTCGACGGTGAGCTCCGGCTCTCGACTCGCGGCGGTCATGGCGGCGAGGGACGCGACGAACTCACCCGTGGTGGCCGAGGCGGCGCGCAATTCCCGCTGCCGGTCCGCCCCGGTGCCGCCGAGCAGGACGCCGGCGGCCAGCCGTTCGACCTCGTCGGTGTCACCGGTGATGTCCAGTCCGGGCCGCACATGGTCGAGCAGATCCTGGAACAACTGCCGCTGCGGCTTGGCCTCGCCGGAGCGGACGTCGATGCCGGGACCGCCGAGACCGTGCCGGGCGGCGGCGGACAGCGCGTCCTCGATCGTGGCCGTGGGCACCGCCGGTGCCGGACGGCCGTCACGGAACTCCGCGACCGCGGTCGCCACCAACGCCCGCACCAGTCCGGCGAGCAGCACCGCATCGTCCACCGAGAGGCAGACGTCCGCGACCCGCACCTCCACCGTCGGGTATCGCGGCGACAGTCGGGCATGCCAGTACACACCGCGCGGATCCATGGCGGCGCCACTGTCGACGAGACTGCGGGCGGCAGCGTCGTACTCGCCGGCGTCGGTCCAGTTCTCCGGCGGGCGTGCGGTCGGCCACCGCGACCACATCGGGTGTCTCCAACTGCCCCAGCCGGTGTCCTGGCCGAGCGCGAACGGCGAGTTGGCACTGACCGCGAGCAGTTGGGGAAGCCACGGTCGAAGCCGCGACAGCACCTGCACGCCGAGCTCGCGTGACGGCACGCCGATGTGCACGTGACATCCACACGTCCCGGCGGAGGACAGCAGCGCCGGGAATCGGTCGGCGATCTCCCGATAGCGCGCCTCGTCGGTGACCGCGGCCTGTGCGGGCGGGGCGTCGAACGGCAGCACGCCGGCCGCCACGAGCACGCAACCGACGCGGTCGGCCGCGCCCGCGAGCAGGCCGCGCAGCCGGCCCAGTTCCGCGCGGACCTCGCCGAGCCCGGAACAGACCGGGGTCGCCGTCTCGATCTGGTACCGCATGAACTCCTGGGTGATGGCCGGCTCGTCCTCGATCAGCCGCAGCATGTCGGGCGCGCCGAACAGGGCACCTCCGGACACGGCGTCCACCAGGAGGAACTCCTCCTCGACGCCAACGGTGTACCCCGATTCGGCCACGGCCGGCCTACCCGTCGGATTTGCCTGTGACACAGACACATCCGCGTTCGAACTCGCCGGCGGCCGTCGCGGCGCAGTACCTCGCGCCGATCTTGTCGTGCGCGTCGGCCGGATGCGGGCACACCGGGCAGGTGGCCGCGGCGGTATCCAGGTCAGGTGTCGCGTTCGCGGACCCCGGCAGGACCTGGCTCTGGTCGCCGTCGCCCGGGCGCGTCAACCATCCGAAGTGGACAGACCTCATCACCATGTCGTTGCCCTCACGCCGAAGGGGCGCTCCGGCGGTGGTTTCCCGCGCAGCCTGCCCGGACATCGGACACAGCGCGGCGCGTGGGCGTTCACCGAGCACGCCGTCCGGTGGCCCGGACCCAGTTGGACCGGACGCCGAGGGGCTTGGTCGACGGTGGCGGTTCCGCCGCCAGCTCTCGCGGCCGCGGCCACCAACCGCCGGCGACCGAGTCGGATGTCACCGGCCCGATGACGATCTGGTGCTGGATCTGGCGGACGATCGGATCCGACCTCATGTCGGTCTCCTTGTCCCCGGCCGCGTCACGACCGACATGGGAGTTCCCCGGGGACGGCGTCGGCTTGACTGTCGACACGCGAGATGCTCCCGGTACCGGCAACCCTACACCTCGGCCAGTGATATCGACCGGTTCGTGGTCACGCGCGGTCGAGGCGTGGATAGAGAACCTCCTCGGCCAGCAACAGGGCCGCCGCGGCCACGGGGATCGCGATGAGCGCGCCGACCACGCCGAGCAGCGCCCCACCCAGCAGCACCGCCACCACGGTGACCAGTGCCGGCACCTTCACCGCGCCGCCGATGATCTTCGGCACCAGCAGGTAGTCCTCGGCGAAACGGTAGAGCAGCACGAAGCCGATGGTGGCCAGGCAGACCGGCACGGACACGGTCAGCGCGACCAGGCTGACCAGGACGCCGCCGATCACCGACCCGATCACCGGGATCAGGTCCAGCACGGCGACGGCGATCGCGAGCAGCACGGCGTAGGGCACCCCGAAGATCAGCAGCCAGACCAGCGTGAGCACGCCGGCGATGACCGAGATCGCCAGGTTTCCCAGCACGTAGCCGCCGACCTTGACGCAGATCTCGTCCCCGATCAGGATCGCCCGCGGGCGTCGCGAATGCGGCACCAGGCGGTAGAGCGCCGCACGGATCCGCGGCAGGGCGGCGACGAAGTACACGGTCAGCACCACCAGGATGCCGAGGTTGGTCAACGCCCCGAACACGGCGACGCCGGCGTTGAGCAGACCGGCGCCGTCGCTGACGGAGTTCTCGATCGCCTGCTGGAGGTGCAGGCGATCGTTGAGTTGGCCGAGCCACGAATTGTGGTCCTGGGCCTGGCGCAGGTAGCCGGGCAGCTTCGCGACCAGTTGGGTGGCCTGCGCGACGACCACCGGGATCGCGGCGGTGAGGAAACCGACGACCGCGCCGAACGCCGCCACGAACACGGCGGTGACCGCGAGCCAGCGGGGTAGTCGTCGGGTCGCCAGCCAGGACACCAGTGGCTCCAACCCGATCGCGATGAACAGCGCCAGCCCGATCAGGACCAGCACTTCCCGCAGGCCGACCACCACCAGCACGAGGCCGTAGGTGACGGCGACACCCGCCGCGGCCGCCATCCCGATCAGGAACGGCGACTTGCGGTCGAATCGCTCGCCGATCTCGCCCAGCGGCTGGTCGGACCCGCTGATCTGGGCGGCCTCGGCTTCCGCGCGGGCCACCGGGCCCGCTCGCTCCTCGTCGTGCGGCTGGCCGACCAGATCGTGACCGTGAGCGGTGGAATCCGGGGATGACGCGGACATCATGGTCTCGGTTCTCTGCGCGCGGCACCGTGTGAGCGCCGCTCCGGGGTACTGGATTGCTCCACGGTGACTGTCTCAAACCCGCGACCGGCTCGACGGGACCGCAACCTCTCCGGTGTCTCCCGCGGCGTTGACCGGAGGCCGTCGGGACGGCACGAAGTCGAGGAATCCTCGCCCGGTGACGGGAACGAACCCCTGCCGCACAACCGTCTGCTGATCAGCTGAGGCGCTATGCTCACGCCGACACACCGAAAGAAGGACCCCGACATGGGCATCCACTACACCGGTCCGTACGCGGAGCAGGTCGAAGACCACGAGGGGCGTGCGGCGCGCAGACTCGCCGACGGCACGGTCAGCATGCAGTGGACCGACGAGACCAGCACCCTGCACGGCTTCGTCGCCGCGTGTTCGTGCGGTTGGCGCGGGGACGGCGAGCACCCGCCGACCGAGACGGGCAGGGAAGCGGCCGAGGCGCAGTGGAACGACGACCATCTGAGCCCGCTGATCGAGGCTGCCCGTGTCGCGTGGGAGAGCTGGCCTGACGAGTTGAGCGGCCTGGCGCGATACGTGCGCGACCGGGTCCAGGCCCAGGACGCCGCGGAGGCGCTGCGGGTGCTGGACCAGATGGTCGCCGAGGTGGCCTACCGACGCCGGACCGTCGTCGGCCTGGCGGCCCAGCAGGACCGCGCCGGGCGGGAGTAGCTGCCTCGGCCTTGCCCCGAAAGTGTGCAAATTCGGTCGTTCTCGACTACGTGCCCGTCGCGCCGCAGCACCTGGCCTACAATCCCAATGCTGTTGTCAACGGCCCGGCCGGCTCTGCGCAAGCGGCAGCCGCTCGGTCGTCGACACACCGTCTGCCCCGGCCCCGGCAGTCGCGCCCCTCACCCATGACGGCCAGGTCGCGGATCCGACGTTCATCTCAGGGACTCACCGAAGTGACAGCCCGGCAAGGGTTTTCGGGCGTCTCTGCCGGCGACGCCTCGCCATGGCCGGCATGTGGCGTTCCGCCGAGCCCTGGAGGCCAGGCCGATGCCGGCATCACCACACTTCGACCGCGCTACCGACGAACCCGACGACTGGTTGCGGCAGACGTCGGCCGCTCTGCTCAGTCGTTCGGAGCCACTCGACTTCGAGGCCGCCTTGGCGCTGGTCGGTGCGGCGGCGGCCGAGCATCGCCCCGTGCGCCCCGTGCGCCCCGTGCGCCCCGTGCGCCCTGTCGGACAACGGGCTCCGAGGCCGCAGGACGAGGAGTTCAGCCAACTGCTCGACGCCGCGGTCCGCCGTGATCCCGTTGCCACCCAACGGGTGCTGGCGGCGGTCCGGCCGTTCGTGCTGCGGTACTGCCGAGCTCGGCTCGGCCGGGTCGACCGGGTGTTCGCGTCGGCCGACGACGTGGTCCAAGAGGTGTGCGTCGCGCTGGTCTCGGCCCTGCCCGGATATCGGACGCCTGGTCAGCCGTTCCTGGCGTTCGTGTACGGCATCGCCCAGCACAAGGTCGCCGACGCGCAGCGGGCGGTGGCCCGCGACCGGTCGCTGCCGCTGGCCGAGGTGCCGGACCGGCCGGAGACCGCCGCCGGTCCCGAGCAGCGGGTGCTACAGGAGGAGGCGAAGGTTCTCGTCGACGGACTGCTGGCGACCCTGCCCGACCACCAACGCGAGATCCTGGTGCTGCGGGTGGTCGCCGGGTTGTCGGCCGGGGAGACGGCCGATGCGATCGGGTCCACTCCGGGAGCGGTCCGGGTGGCCCAGCACCGGGCGCTGGCCAGGCTGCGTGAGCTGGTGCCGCCGCGACAGCGGTGACGGTTGGCGCGGAAAGGGTTCCGTGTGGCGGGCCAGCCGTGCGCGCGGACGCGGCGACCGGCCGGTGCTCGCACTGGGCGCCAAGGGTTTGGCGGGGACGTTGGACCCTGGGTGCCGAGGCCGTATGGACGGCGCGGGATCCAGGACGGGCAGGGCACTGTGACGGTGTCGGGATGCCGTGTGCAAGCGGTGGAACTCCCACGACGGCTACCGGCGACAGTCCATAAGGGACGGCCTGTGGTCCGGGCGAGAGGAGCACCGACGTGAAGTCCGCACTCACGGCACACGATGCCGGCCGGGCGGTCCTCGCCGACCGCGACCACCGTCGACCGCTGCGGTTGCGGTTGAAGCCAAAGGCGCGAGCCACGGGACAGGTCGACGGGGCCTGGTGGCCCAGGTCGCACGACCTTGCCGGAGAACTGCCGGACTTGCTCGCGGTGCTGTCGGCGCGGTTGGGGCCGGTGGAACGCGTCAACTACAACATGAACGACTGGTTGTCGGTGCCACGCAAGATCGCCGCGGACCATGGTGTCGTCCGGGTCGCCGGATATCGCTCGCAGCACCCGGACACCGTCGACGTGGTCGCCGCCCGGCAGCGGCTCACGCTGCTCGTGGTACCGTCGGAATCCGCCCCGGACGCGGCACACGAGGCGCTACTGCGCGCGGGCCGCCCGGACAACGCCGATCCCGTCGAGCAGCTACTCGCACCCAGCATCGACGCCCACTCTCTCATCGACACCGCACATGGCCGGACACCTGTGGCGGAGCAGCAATGGGAGTCCGAAGGCGGTCATCTCCGCGACCGCGACGGCCGCCGCGCCGGCCTCCGTGTCAGGAGCACCGGACCGTCACGGTCCTTCACCGCGCACGACGAATCCGACAGAGGTGGATCATGACAAGCAACGCGGCCTACAGCTCCCGGTACGACCAGCGAGTGTCCCTGGTGACCGAGGCGATAGTGCGGCACTCCAAGCTCACCAAGGTGATCGCGGGCAAGCTCGCGGTGGACGTCCTTGAGGCACTCGACCACATCCCGGAGAAGGTGCGCTAGCCGGACGCCGAAGGACGGCGATTCCGCTTCCGGCGCGGTGATCGCCGTGATGTCAGTCCGGTGACGAGGACCATGTCGGCCATGTCCAACGCACGGTCGTGCCGCCCTGGTCGCTCGGGACGACCGTGCACTCACCGCCCAGCTCGCGGGCCTCGTTCTCAAGGTGACGCATGCTCTCGTCGACTGCGCTCCGGTCCAGTCCCGTGCCGTTGTCGCTCACCTCGACGACAAGCAGGTGATCAGTGGCCTCGACGGTGACCATGACCTCGGTGGCATCGCCGTGCCAGAAAGTGAGCATTGCTCGCAGCACCGCGACGACGTGATCGGCTACCGCGGGTGGCACGCGGGTGTCCACCGGTCCGGAGATCCGTACCGTCGGCTGCACCGCCGTCGCGTCGACGCCACCCAGTAGCACGTCCAGCAGACGCCGGCGCAGGCCAACCTCGACGGTGTCCGCAGGGGCCTGTAGGTCGAAGATGGACGTGCGGATCTCCCGGATCATGTCGTCGATCTCGCCGATGCCGGCCTTCAGCCGGCGTCGGTGCTCGGGGTCGCTGACCGCCGAGGCGATGCCCTGCAGCCGCAGTCCGGTGCCGAACAGCCCCTGGATGACGTGGTCGTGCAGGTCCCGGCCGATCCGGTCACGGTCGGTGACCAGTTCCAGCTGCCGGCCCCTGGTCTGCTCGCCGGCCAGCCGCAACGCCAGCGACGCCTGGCTGCCGAACGAGGCCAGCAGCGGCAGCTGGCCGGTGACGAAGGGCTGTCGGTCCTTGCCGCGCAGGAGCAGCAGCACGCCGTGGATGTGCTCACCCGAGCGCATGGCGGCCGCCATCGAGTGCTGGAAGCCGACGAGCAGGTCGGCCAGCTCGCTGTCCGCCCTGGTGCGGGCCAGGTCGGTCGCGATCACGGGTGCGTCCCCGGCGATGACGTCGGCGATCAGCGGATCGTCGCTGGGGATCTCCCGGCCGTCCACCGACGCGTCGATGCCGCCGACCCAGGCGTGCACCACGCGCCGGTCGCGGCGGCCCGGCGGAGTCAGCAGGACCAGCGCGGCGTCGGCGTCGGCAAGGTCCACCGCCCGGACGGCGACCAGCTTCAGGGCCTCACCCTGGTCCATGCCCGACATCAGGTCGGTGGTGACCTCGGTGACCGCCTCCAGCCACCGCTGGCGCTGGGTGGCCTGTTCGAACAGGCGGGCGTTGTCCACCGCGATGCCGGCCGCGGCCGCGAGCGCCTCGACGACGACCTCGTCGTCGGCGCTGAACTCGCGGCCGCCGCGTTTGTCGGTGAGGTAGAGGTTGCCGTAGACCTCGTCCCGGATACGCACCGGCACACCGAGGAAGGTCCGCATCGGGGGGTGGTGCTGCGGGTACCCGACCGAGGCCGGGTGGGCGGACAGGTCGGTGAGCCGCAACGGTCGGGGATCGGCGATGAGGGTGCCCAGCAGGCCGTGGCCGGTCGGCAGCGGCCCCATCGCGGTGCGGGTGGCCTCGTCGAGGCCGACGGTGACGAAACTGGACAGCCTGCCGTCGGGACCGAGCACACCGAGCGCGCCGTACTCCGCGTCGACCAGCTCGGTCGCCGCGAGCGCGATTCGGTGCAGGGTCGGATCCAGGGCCAGCCCGGCGGATACGGTCATCACCGCGTTCACCAGCCCCTGGATCTGGTTCTTGGCACCGAGGAGTTCGGTGACGTGCGCGGACAGCTCCGTGATCAGCTCGCTGAGCCGCAGCCGCGACAGGTCGCCGGGATGCTGACTGTCCGGACCATTCCACGGATGTCGCCCGTCCTGTCTGGCGATGGGCACCGCGCACCTCCTTCACAGTTTCGCGTGCTGAGCCGGACCACGCCGCACGTGTGTCCACCGGCGGTGGTGTCGTGGCCACGCCAGGTCCGACGTGGTGCGCGAGTGGCTCTACCGATCCGGATCGGTTACGGCTTCTCGATGACGACGCCGTCCGCACACGAGCCGAGCATGACCAACTGGAGTTGCCGAACAGCTCGGCTGAGCGTGCCGACCGTGTGCCGAACCGATGTCGCCGCGTCAGCGGGAGCGCGGAGGTGCAGTTGGATGCCAACGCCGTAGAGCGCGTTGATGATCGCATCGGCGAGGGCGTTCGCCACATCGCCGGACCGGTCCTGGTGGCGAGGTTCCCGGATCACCGCCACCAGGCGCACCGCGTCGCCGACGATGTCGGCGATCGTGGTCGCGGTGTCCCCGTCCTGGTCGGTGAACCCGGTGTGGTCGTGCTGCGCGGCCAGGCCAACACGGCCGATGACGGCCGCGCCCGCTCGGATGGGAACCTCGACGAACAGGCACATCCCGGCGGTCTCCGGTGGCGCTGTCGGCCGGCGCGCGGCCGCGTCGGCCTGCCGGGGAATCCGGTCGGTGTCACCGATGTGGCTGATGTCGAACGCCAGCGCGGGTGGGCTGGTCACGGTGAGCACGCAGAAGTCCGCCCGGGTCAGGTGGCAGCACGATGCGGCGAGCGCGCGCAGCAGGTCGGGCAGGATGAACTCGTCGGCCGGCAGTTCCGTTGTCCGAATCCTGTGGGCGCGGACACCGGTGGACGAGTCCACCCCGTCGCCGGGGCGGTGGAACAGAACTGGGACGGTCATGGGTATGGACCTCCAGAACGTGAGGCACGCCGCGCAGGCCTCGGCCCGGCTGTCGCGGCGGACGACCGGACCCCGATGGTGGTGGACTCCTCGATGAGCCCCGGTGCGAGGCGGCAGACCGCGACGTGGCCGTCATGACTGATGGACGGACCCTGCCAGGGGCCGGGGCAGAACCGCGTCCCCGCGGACCGGTCGCGCGGCTTCCCAAGGGGCGCGGTTGGACCGGTCTTCGACGGACGCGGCACTTCTGAGCGTAGACCTGTTCTGTGCCGGGAGGCCGGCTGCGCGAGAAGAATTCTCGCGTGTTTTCGCACTTCGGGGACGTCCCCACCGGCGGAGCCGACAAGTGGCCACGCAGCGTGACGGTCGGGTTCGGCCGCGGCGAACGGACCCTGTGTCGTGGTTTCGCCGCGCGGCGCGATGGCTGGGGACGACCAGGGTGAGGGGCAGGCCGGGCGAGCACCTCTCGGTTACTGCGGTCGGCGGCGTGGTTCGACGATGGGGCGGCCGTGGGGTGGGACAGCCAGGATGGCGTTGAGGTCGGCCGTTCCCTCGGCGACGGTTCGGGCCAGCTCGGAAAGGCGCAGGTTGTGCGAGCGGGCATGCGAGCGCAGTGCGTTGAAGGCTCGATCCATGTCCACGCCACCGTGGGCGGACAGCACACCCTTGGCCTGCTCGATCACCACGCGGGAGTTCAGCGCGGTCTGCAACTGCTCGATCAGCAGCGTGCTGTTGTCGACGGCTCGTTGCTGGAGTATCCCGATGGTGGCCACGTCGGCCAGCGCCTGGCCCAGACTCACCCGTGCCTCGTCCACCACCTCCGGACCGGTGTGCAGCAGGTTGAGTGACCCGATCACGTTGTGGCGCAACCGCATCGGCACGGCGGACGCGGCGTGGAACCCGGCTTCGAGCGCGACCGGGACGAATCGGGGCCATCGAGCGGTGTCGGCGGCCAGGTCCGCGCTGAGCACCCGCTCGCCGGTGTGCACGCAGTCCAGACACGGCCCGTCATCGGCTTGCACCGCCAGCACTTCGACCAGTCGGGCCTGCTCGGAGGACGCGGCCGCCATGCGCAGGCCGCCCTTCTGATCCGCCAGTACCACCCCCGCCGCGGTGACGTTGAGCAGTTCCACGCATCGTTGGACGAGCGTGCTCAGAAACTCCAACAGGTCGAAGTCGTCGACCAAGGTGTCGGCGAGTTCGACGAGCACTCGTGCCAGTCGCTGTTCGTGCTGGTCGTTCACCGCTGCTCCTATCCTGTGCTGCGCGCGCCGAGACGGCTCGTCCGTGATCGACTCATTCGTCCGCGTCCAGCGTCAGCCGGCGGTCGACGATCCGGCTGGCCACCACGGCCAACGGCAACTCGTGGGCGTACGCGAAGGCACGGATTCGCATCAGTGCCTCACGCATACTGATGCTCTGTTGGTGCATCACGATCCCGGTCGCCTGGTGGACCTCGACGTGGATGTCGGAGATCCAGCCCAGATCGTCGGGGGCGTGATCGGTGACGGCGGCCAGGACCGCCTCGAAGGCCAGTTCGGCCAGCACCAGCCCGCTGGACACCTGCCGGGGGCTCAACGAGCCGGGCGACGTGCGGTAGCAGTCCAGGGAGCCCAGACCGATCGTGCCCAGCTGCAACGGGAAGGAGAACACCGCACCCACGCCCGCCAGCTGGGCGCCGGCAGTGAACGCCGGCCATCGAGCCCCCGCGTCGGCGAGATCGGGCACGAGCACCGGTGCGCCGGTGACGACCGACTCCCGTCCCGGACCCTCACCCAGGGTGAACTGGAGGTCCTCCAGTTGGGCCGCCACCGCGTCGGTGGCGCGCGCCAACTGCTGCTGCCCGTCGATGGCGCCGGGCTGGTCGAGCAAGGTCACACCGACGCCGGTGACTGCCAACTCCGACACCGCGAGCGCGCAGATCCGCGCCAACGCCGGGGATGCTCTAGTGCCATCACCTGCCAGCAACGCACGCAAACGGAGCCGATGGTCCTGCATTGCGGGCCCTTCTGTTGGGCGGCGGCGCACCACCACCACATGTTCAGCCTCCCACACGCGTTCCGGGCGCGGCACGCCCGTATGGCTCCGGTCTGGTGCTCGACAGGGTGGTGTTCTGGTGTCGGTCTTGCGCCGATCGCTCGATCTGCCATCCCGGTCGGGCATTCCGTTGCGGCCGCAAGGAGTTGACTGTCGCGATGGGACGGTCATGTGCACGCGCCCTTGTGCCCCGGCCGGCCGGGGCACAAGGGCCCTGCGTCCGAGGGGAAACGCCCCTGTCGGCTCGCGCCGGGCAACGGCATCGTGGAAGACAGCGCCGGTGACCGTGACGCCGGCCAAGCGCGTTTTTGTTGGCTGCGCGGTCGACTAGATCCGATCGTGAACGATGGGTCGTGAGGCGGAGAAGCACGTGGCAAGACACGATCTGGCCTTGAGACGATGGTGACCGCTGCGCCGCCGGTGACGCCGGCGCAGGCCCCTGGCGGAGCCGAAGCCGCGGCTGGCCGGTCGGTCGCCGACGTGCTGCGCGAGTTCGCTGTGCACGCCGAGACCGGCTTGTCGGAGTCGGAAGTCGCCCGCCGGCGGGCCCGGTACGGCCCCAACGCCGTCTCCTCGCACCGCGCCCGGCTGCTGCCGGTGCTGTGGCATCAGGTTCGGTCTCCGCTGCTCGGGCTGCTGGTGGCCGCGGCGGTCGCGTCCTACCTGGTCGGCGAGCGCAGTGACGCGGTCATCATCGGGGTGATCGTCGCCGTCTCGGTCGGGCTCGGGTTCGCCAACGAGTACCGGGCCGAGAAGGCGGCCGAGGCGTTGCACTCCCAGATCCGGCACACCGTGGCGGTCCTGCGCGACGGACGGCAGGCCATGGTGGACGTCACCACGCTCGTGCCGGGCGACGTGGTCCAGTTGCGGCTCGGCGACATCGTCCCGGCCGACATCCGGCTGGTCGAGGTCGCCGGTCTGGAGTGCGACGAGTCGGTTCTGACCGGTGAGTCGCTGCCGGTCGGCAAGGACACCGCCGCCGTGCCCGCGGGAACGCCCCTGGCGGAGCTGACCGGGTGCGCGCTGATGGGCTCGGTGGTGCACGGGGGCAGTGCTGTCGGGGTCGTGGTGGCCATCGGCGCCCGCACCCGGTTCGGCAGGATCGCGGCGGGGCTGGGCACCCACCAGCTCGACACCGAGTTCCAGGTCGGGCTGAGGAAGTTCTCGATGCTGCTGGTGTACGTCGCGGGTGCGCTGACGGTGACCATCTTCGGCATCAACGTGGTGCTGCACAAACCGGTGATCGACGCGCTGCTGTTCTCCCTGGCGATCGCGGTCGGTATCACCCCGCAGCTGCTGCCCGCGGTCGTGTCCACCAGTCTCGCGGCGGGATCGCGGCGGATGAGCCGGCTCAAGGTGCTGGTGAAGCGGCTGGTGTGCATCGAGGACCTCGGCGACGTGGACGTGCTGTTCACCGACAAGACCGGGACCCTCACCGTTGGCCGGATCGACTACATGCGGGCGGTTCCCGCCGGCGCGGACGGTCCTGGTCCGGTGCTGCGATGGGGCCTGCTGTGCACCCAGGACGTCGGCGGCGGGAATCCGCTCGACCAGGCGCTGTGGCGGTCGCCGGCCGTGGTGGGGATGCGGGCCGAGCTGGACGGCTACCCGCGGCTGGCGGTGCTGCCCTTCGACCATGAGCGGCGGATGGTCTCCGTGCTCGTCCGTGACACCGCGGGCGCGCACACCATGATCACCAAGGGTGCCCCGGAAACCGTTCTCGACCGCTGCGTCGGCATTCCCGATGGGGCGCGTACGGCGCTGGAGGCGGAGTTCGCCGCCGGGAACCGGGTGGTCGCCGTCGCGACCCGACCCATGCCCGGCGCCGATCCGCCGACAGTGGCCGACGAGTACGGCCTGAGCCTGGCCGGGCTGCTGGTCTTCCTGGACCCACCCAAGCACGATGCCGCCACGGCGCTGCAACGGCTGGCGAAGCTGGGTATCGCGGTCAAGGTCGTCACCGGCGACAACCCGGTCGTGGCCGTCAAGGTGTGCCACGACCTCGGGCTGAGCGGGGCCGAAGCGCTCACCGGAACCGACCTCGACGCGCTCGACGACGCCGAGCTCGCCGAGGCGATCACCCGCACCACGGTGTTCGCCCGGGTCACTCCCGAGCACAAGGCCCGCATCGTGCGCGTCCAGCGGCACAGCGGGGGCGGGGTCGCGTTCCTCGGCGACGGCGTCAACGACGCGCTCGCGCTGCACGCCGCCGACGTCGGCATCTCGGTCGACTCGGCGACCGATGTCGCCAAGGACGCCGCCGACGTGATCCTGCTGGACAAGGACCTCGACGTGCTCGCCGACGGCGTCGCCGAAGGCCGGCGGATCTTCGCCAACACCATCAAGTACGTGCTGATGGGCACGTCGAGCAACTTCGGCAACATGGCCTCGGCGGCCGGGGCGTCGCTGTTCCTGGCCTTCCTGCCGATGCTGCCCTCGCAGATCCTGCTCAACAACCTGCTCTACGACACCAGCCAGCTGGCGATCCCGACCGACAACGTCGACGAGCAGCAGCTGCGCCGGCCCTCGCACTGGGACATCGGGTTCATCCGCCGGTTCATGGTCTCCTTCGGCCCGGTCAGCTCGCTGTTCGACTTCGGCACCTTCGCGGTCATGCTCTGGGTGTTCAACGCCGGCCCCGAGCAGTTCCGCTCCGGCTGGTTCGTCGAGTCGCTGGCCACCCAGACGCTGGTGATCTTCGCGATCCGCACCCGCCGGATCCCGTTCTTCCGCAGCCATCCGAGCCTGCCGCTGACCCTGGCCGCCCTTGGCGTCGTCACCGTCGGCGCGCTGCTGCCCGCGACGCCCCTGGCCCACGTCCTCGGGTTCCAGCCGCTGCCGGGCGCGTTCTTCGCCGCGCTGGCCGGGATGGTGCTGTGCTATCTCGGGCTGATCGAGCTGGGCAAACGGATCTTCTACGGGGCCGTGGACACCGCGGGCCCCGTCCCGCGGCGGCCCTACGGCCGGCACCGCCGCCTACGCCTGCGTGCCGCCCGCTTCAGCACAACCGAGGAATCCTCGACTTCTCGTCGCCGTGACGGCCGCGGGCGAGCACCGTGGGCCGCATTGTCGACACGACAGCGCGACACCGCCGGCCACGACGAGTCGTGGGGACGACGTGATCTCGCAAGCGCGGGACCGGAGACGGGAAGTGGTCCCGCGCATCCTGGTCGTCCTTCTCCCCACCGAGACTGATTTCCCACCCGTGGAGTGCTCGGTGGCAACGCACCCCTGCGGCGTGCCGCCATCCACTCGGCGACGCGGAGTACTCCGAAGTGGGGAATCTCGACCCTTGTTCGCGCCATGCAGCGGCTGGATGGCCGCCGAGTGGTCTACGCTCACCCTGCCGCGATTGACGACAACCGGCCCTCGACCGCGCTGCGGATGGCGCAGCGCGACCGGCTCTCGAAACGCGGCTCTGCCCCGGCCCCCGGCAGCCCCGTCACACAGTCATGACGGTCATGCTGCGGATCTCGTCACGGCCGCAGGGGCTCAACGAAGAGTCCGCCACCACTGGGGTTTCGGCTGTCCTGTGCCGTGACACCGGGGCCAGGGCCGGCACGACCCCGACGGGGTGCGGTCGGCCGGCGTCGCCACGGGCTTGCCCGTTGCGAACTCCGGACCGGTAAGGCCGTCTCCGCACACCCCGTCGGGGGACCGTGCCGCCAGCTCCCATCGGCGGCACGCAGGCGTGCGGGGCACGATCGACCGGTTCCCGCGAGTGCTGTTCCCGATGGGAGTCGTCCCCGTCGGGAACAGCACGTGGAATCCCGGTGCCGCCAAGAGCTGATCCGTTGGCGGCGACCGACACCGGCCCGCCCGGCCGAAGCACAAGTTCTACCCGGCCGGCTGTGGCCGAGCGGCGTAACATGGACGCTGTCAGTACCGCTGTCCCAGCCCCTGGCAGCCCCGGACGCGACAGGGCCGGGCGTGGGAGCAGCACCTCGCCACTCACATGGGTCCATTGACGTCACCGAACACGCGATCGCACGCCTTTGGCGGCGTGCGGACCGGCGAAGGAGCATGACGGAAATGACCGCACCAACGATCAGCAGCAGCGACAAGACACGGGGCGAACTCGCCCATCGCGAGGACACCGCGACGGTGTCCGGCCGCCACGGCCACACGACCATCTCCGACATCGTCGTGCAGAAGATCGCCGGCCTGGCCACCCGCGAGATCAGCGGCGTGTACGCACTCGGCGGCGGCGCCTCACGCGCGTTCGGCGCTCTGCGGGAACGTATCCCGGGCGCCAGCGCGAGCAGCGGACAGGGCGTCGACGTCGAGGTGGGGGAGCGCCAGGCCGCCGCCGACCTGAGCATCGTCGTCGAGTACGGCGTGGCGATCGGCGAACTGTCCAAGGCGGTACGCCGCAACGTCACCACGGCCATCGAGCGGATGACCGGTCTCGAGGTCGTCGAGGTCAACATCCACGTCAACGACGTGCACATCCCGGAAGTGGGCGAGCAGGCCGTTCCCACGGAGTCGGCCCGCGTGCTGTGACCACGCCGCCGGCCGCCGGCGCCGACCTGATCGCCGACACCATAGCGGCCGCGGTGCGGGCGTGCCCGGCCGTGGCCGGACTGCACGGCGGCCGCTACGGCGAGGTCGCCACCTATCTGCCCGGGCATGCCGTCGTCGGCGTCCGCGTCACCGACCGGGACGTCGGTGTGCACGTGGTGGGGCGCTATCCCGCGTCGATCGCCGCGATCGCCGAGCAGGTGCGCACAGCGGTGGGAACGGTGGTCGCCGACCGGCCGGTGTCGGTGACCGTCGAAGACCTGGCCGTGCCGGAGTCGAGGCAGCCATGAGCAACACCACGATCGGCATCCTGGTGGGATTGGCGTTGGGCTTCGCCTGGGCGTTCGGCGGGTTCGTCGCGTTCCTCATCGTGCTCGTCGCCGGCGCCGTCGGCCTCGCCGTCGGGCGGTGGCTCGACGGACACCACGACTTCGAAGCCCTGCGTGATTCCCGCCGGGGCCGGGGGCCCCGCTGAACGAAGGCGTTGAGACGATGACCGTTCACCCGCCGGAGGTCGCGGAGCGGGGTCGGACGACGGTGGCCCCGCTGGCGCTGGAGCGCATCGCCGCCCACGCCGCCACGGACATCGCTGATGTCGGCGGCAGTGCCCGTCGCCTGGCCGGGCTGGCGCTGGGCGCTGAGAAGGGCGAGCAGGCGGTGCGGGTCCGCGCCGTCGTCGACCGCGATCTCGTCGACCTGGTGGTGCATTTGTCGGTCGGTTACTCGATTCCGGTGGCCGCGACCGCCGACGCCGTGCGCGCACATCTCGTCGACCGGATCGGCGAACTGACCGGAATGGCGGTCGGGCGCGTCGACATCGTCGTGACCGCCCTGCACATTCCGCACGAGAACCGCGTGCTGCGATGAAGTACCGACCACGTCGCACCATCCGGCGGTCGTCGTCGCGACGCTGTTGCTCACGGCGTGCGTTCTCGTCGCGGTGTCGGCCG
>DATJJB010000315.1:0-4270 GCA_035492655.1 Kutzneria sp.
GATCGTGTTCGGCTTCCTGTGGTGGCAGGGCGACGTGGTCGCCTCCGGTATCGCCCGGGTCGGCCTCTCCTGGCCGCTCTACGTGCTGATGCTCGCCCCGACCTGGTGGGTGTTCCGGGCAAGCCTGCCCGCCGACCACCCTGGTTTACGGCATCCGCGCCGTAGAATCGGGTCGGATACCGACCCGGGGTAGGCAGATGGGGCGAGGCGGCAGGAGCGCTGCGGCGCTGTTCGGGCCGGAGCTGCGGCGGCTGCGCCAGCAGTGCGGCCTGTCCCTGCGCGACCTGTCCAAGGTCATCGGCTTCACCCCCGGCTACCTGAGCAAGGTCGAGAACGGCCGGCCGCCGTCGCCGGAACTGGCCCGCGCCTGTGACGACACCCTTGGCGCCGGTGGGGCGTTGGTCGCGCTGGCCAACGCCGAGGCGTCCGTACGGCCCGCGCAGCTGCCGGCCGGCATCCGCCGCTTCGTCGGTCGCGACGATCAGCTGCGGTCACTGGACGGTTCCGGTGCGCGGGCCGTGATCATCGACGGGCCGCCCGGGACCGGCAAGACGATGCTGGCCCTGCGCTGGGCCCACCACGCCGTGAACCGCTTTCCCGACGGCCAGTTGTACGTCGACCTGCGCGGACACTCGCCGCACGAGCGGCCGATGGAGCCCCGCGTCGCGCTGGAGGAGTTCCTGACCGCGTTGGGGGTGCCGGTCAACGGGATCCCCGGCGGCCTTGAGCGTTGCTCGGCGCTGTTCCGGTCGTTGGTGGCCGACCGAAAGCTGTTGGTGGTGCTGGACAACGCGGCGTCGGCGGAGCAGGTTCGCCCGCTGTTGCCGGCGGCCCCGGGCTGCGTGGTCGTGATCACCAGTCGGGAGCGGCTGTCCAGCGTTGCCGTGCACACCGACGCGCTGCGCGTCACCCTCGGCGCGATGACGCCGGCCGACTCGGTCGCCCTGATCCGCCGGGTGATCGGTGACGAGCGGGCCGACGCCGAGCCCGAGTCCGTGACCGACCTGGCCGCCCGCTGCGGTTTTCTCCCGCTGGCCCTACGGATCGCCGCCGAACGCGTGGTGGCGCAACCGCACTACCTGGTGCGGGATCTGGTCGAGGAGCTCGACGCCGACGGCCGGCTGGACGTGTTGTCGACCTTCGACTCCGTTGCCGTGCGGACCGTTTTCGACTGGTCGTACCGACGGCTGGACGCTGAGGGCGCTCGGATGTTCCGGCTGCTGGGGCTACATCGTGGGCCGCACATCGGCACCGGTGCGGCCGCTGCGCTGGCCGGGCTGCCGTTGCCCGCTGCGCGGGTGCTGCTCGACCGGCTGGCCGCGGTGCATCTCGTGCAGACCCTCGGCCGCGACCGGTATCAGCTGCACGACCTGCTGCGCGAATACGCCGGCGAGCTGGTGACCGATGGCGAGAGCCTGCCGGCCGTGACTCGGATGGTCACCTGGTATCAGGCGACGGCGTACGCCGCCGGGCTGGCGTTGGCGCCCTTCCGTGACGACGCGCTGACCCCCGACGCGGTGCCCGCGCCCGTGACGACGCCGGAGTTCGCCGATCACGACGCCGCCTTGCGCTGGTGTGACGACGAGCTGCCCAACTTCGTGCCCGTGCTGCAACTCGGGTTGGAGCACCAGGTGTGCCAGCCGTCGTGGAAGCTCGCGGTGGCGCTGTGGAACTACTGGCTGCACCGCAAGCCGTGGACCATCTGGGTGCGCATCCAGCAGTTGGCGCTGGCCGCCGCCGAGCAGACCGGCGACCCGCACGCCGAGGGCTGCGTGTCGGTCACCCTGGCCGAGACGTACCGGCGGATGGGCGACTTCGTCCAGTCCACCCGGCTCTACATGCGGGCGTTGGACCTGCGGCGGCAGTGCAATGACCGGCTCGGCGAAGCGTGGTCGCTGGCCGGCACTGCCTTTCTCGCCGTCGACCGTGGCGACCTGGCCTGTGCCGACGAGTACGCGGCGGCGGCCCTTGCGCTGTTCCGGGAGTTCGACGACCAGGAGGGCGTCGGCGCGGCGCTGGCGACCATCGGCGAGGTGCACCACTCCCGTGGCCACTTCGACGACGCCCTGAGCGCCATGGCCGCCTCGCTGGTCGTGCAGGAGCAGCTCGGTCCGCGCGGCGCCACGTCGTGGGTGCTGATGAAGATGGCCGCCGTGCACGCCGACCGCGGCCGGCCCGAGACCGCCCTGCGGGAGCTCGGCCTGGCCCTGGCCGCCTGCCGCGGCGCCGACGACCGGTGGGCCGAGGCCGAGTCCCTCTCACGTATCGGCGACGTGCTGGCCGGCCTGGACCGCTTGGCCGAGGCCCGCCAGTCCTGGGTCGCCGCCCAGGCCGTCTACGAAACCATCGGCGACGTGGAACGGGCCGACGCCCTCCGCACGCGGGCCACCGCCTGACCCCAGCCGCCAGGCTAGCCCCACCCCACACCGTGCACCCCCTCTTTTGCCACATGCGCTTCCTATGTGGCGCTAGGTGCCACATAGGAAGCGCATGTGGCGAAATCAGGCGGGGCTGAGGAGTTGGGGGCGTAGGCTCAAGGCCGCCGGGCCGAGGAGTTCCAGCGACGCCAGCCAGGCGGCGCCGGCCGCGCCGTCGCTGGCGATCGACACCTCGCCGCCGCAGGCTTCCTCCAACGCCGTGAGCAGGCGCTGCCCGAGCACCCCGCCGCCGGCGGCGACGGAGCCGATCACCACCACGGGCGTTCGCTCACCGCCGGACCGGGCGTCCCGGGCGGTCCGCACCAGCCAGTCCACCGCCTCGTCGACGATCTCGACGGCCAGCGGGTCCTTGGCCTCGGCCGCCGCGGCGAGCAGCGGGGCCAGCCGGGCCAGGTTGATCGGCGGCTCGGCGTTGACCGCGGTGATCAGCCGTGACACCACCGATCGCCGCAGGATCGGATCACCGCTCACATCCTGGATGGCCAGCACGGTGGACAGCACGCTGCGGGCCAGCGTGCCCAGCGCCGAGCCGGTGGCCAGGGTCCGCAGCGTGGCTCGCACCGCCTGCCGGCCGAGCCAGAAAGCCGAGCCCTCGTCGCCGAGCAGCCAGCCGAAGCCGCCGGAGATCGCGACCTGACGTCTGTTCACGATCCGGGCCGCGGCCGAGCCGGTGCCGGCGACCAGCACGGTGCCGTCGGCCGAGGCCGTGCCGGCGGCGAAGGCCGCCTCGGCGTCGGTGACGACCCGCAGGCCGCACTTGAGGCCGGCCCCGTGCCACGCCGCGTCGAACAGCGCGGCGACCCGGTCGTCGGCCAGCTTGCTCGCGCCGGCCAGCCCCAGCACGCCGGCCCGCACCCGGTCGGCGGGCACGCCGGCCGAGGCCAGCGCGGCCGCGATGGACGCCGCGACCTGCTCGGCGGCCACCTCCGGCGGATGGGAGTTCGGGTTCGCGCCGCCGGCCCGGCCGGTGCCGACGCGGGCCCCGGCCAGGTCGGCCACGAGGGCCCGCGTCGTGGTCCCCCCGGCGTCCACGCCGACCAGGTAACCCTCGGTATTCGCCACTGCCACCCCATGGAGTCATCGGATCAGTTGAGTGAAAGTTCCCCCGCCGAGTCTGGACTTCGCCGGACTCAGCGGATATACATCGGAGGTCTTTCGGTTCGAGCGAGGAGGAACCCTCCGTGCAGCTGCTGCGCCTCGGCGCTCCCGGTAGCGAGCGCCCTGCCGTCCGCACCGAGGAGGGCGTCATCCACGACCTCACCCCGGTGACCGCGGACATCGACGGAGCTTTCCTCGGAAACGACGGGGTGGCCAGAGTCCGAACGGCCCTGAACGCCGGCGAACTGCCGGTCATCGACGACAGCGGCCTCCGCGTCGGGCCGCCGCTGGCCGGCATCGGCAAGATCATCTGCATCGGGCTGAACTACTCCGACCACGCCGCCGAGACCGGTGCCACGGTGCCCGACGAGCCGGTGCTGTTCCTCAAGACGCCGGACACGGTCGTCGGCCCGTACGACGAGGTCCTGGTGCCGCGCAAGTCCGTGAAGACGGACTGGGAGGTCGAGCTCGGCGTGGTCATCGGCCGGACCGCCCGCTACCTCGACAGCCACGAGGAGGCGCTGGCCTGCGTCGCCGGCTACGTGCTCTCGCACGACGTCTCCGAACGCGAGTTCCAGATCGAGCGCGGCGGCACCTGGGACAAGGGCAAGAACTGCGAGACCTTCAACCCGCTCGGACCGTGGCTGGTGCCCGCCGAGGACATCGGCGACCCGCAGCAGCTCGGGCTGCGGCTGTGGGTGAACGGCGAGCTGAAGCAGGACTCCTCCACCAAG
>DATJJB010000316.1:0-5683 GCA_035492655.1 Kutzneria sp.
GGCGTCGAACACGACGCGCGGCGACAGGTCGACGTCGAAGCTGGTCCGGATCCGGGCCAGCAGCTTCGCGCCGAGGATCGAATCCCCACCCAGCTCGAAGAAGTCGTCGTGCACGCCGACCTCGTCGACGCCGAGCAGCTCTGCCCACAGCCCAGCCAGCACGGACTCCGCCTCGGTGCGCGGCGGCGCGTACTCGGTGCGCCGAGCGGTCGACCAGTCCGGCTCCGGAAGCGCCTTGCGGTCGAGCTTTCCGTTGGGACCCAACGGGAACCGGTCCAGCCGCAGAATCGCCGCCGGCACCATGTAGTCGGGCAGCGAGGTCGCGAGGTGCGCCCGCAGGTCGGCGTCGGTGTCGGCGACGACGTAGCCGACGAGGCGTTTCACGCCAGGCCGGTCCTCGCGGGCGATCACCACGGCGTCACGGACGTGCGGGTGCCGCCGCAGCGCCGCCTCGATCTCGCCCAACTCGACCCGGAAGCCGCGGTTCTTGACCTGGTGGTCGGCGCGGCCGACGAACTCCAGCACGCCGGCGGCCGTCCAGCGGACCAGGTCGCCGGTGCGGTACATGCGGGCGCCCGGCGCGAACGGGTTGGCCACGAACCGCGAAGCCGTCAGGCCCGGACGCTCAAGGTAGCCGCGGGCCAGGCCGATACCTTCGACGTACAGCTCACCGGTGACACCGACACCGACCGGCCGGAGATCGGCGTCCAGCACGTGGGCCCGGGTGTTCCAGATCGGACGGCCGATGGGCGGGGTGCCGCCCGGGGTAAGCGGGTCGCTCCAGGTCGCGACCACCGTCGACTCGGTCGGCCCGTACGAGTTGATCATGCGGCGGCCGGGGGCCCAGCGCCGGACCAGGTCGGCCGTGCAGGCGTCGCCGCCGACGATCAGCGTGCGGAAGTCGGGCAGCTTCGTGTCCGGCACGGTGGCCAGCGCCACCGGCGGGATCAACGCGTGCGTGACCCGCCCCGTGCGCAGGACGTCGGCCAGGTGATCGCCGAGCAACGGGCCCGGCGGCGGCACGACCAGCGCCGCGCCGGCCGGCAGCGACATGCACAGTTCCAGGATGGACGCGTCGAAGCTGGGCGAGGAGAACTGGAGCACGCGGTCGCCGGCGCGCACCTCGTACCGGTCCATCTCGGCCGCGGCGAAGCTGGCCAGGCCGGCGTGCGTGACGACGACACCCTTGGGCCGCCCGGTGGACCCCGACGTAAAGATCACGTAGGCCGGGTGAGCGGTGCACTGTGGACTGTCGACCGGCCGGTCCGGATGCTCGTCGAGCAGGCCCGGGGTGTCCAGGGTGATCAGCGGCACAGCCGCCGGCAGCCGATCGGCCAGTGCCCGGCGGGTGACCACCAGCACCGGATCGGCGTCGTCGAACATGAGCGAAATTCGCTCGGTCGGGTAGTCCGGGTCCACGGGAAGGAAGGCCGCGCCGGTCTTGGCCACCGCCAGTTGCGCCGCGACCAGGTCGGCCGAGCGGGGCAGGGCCAGCGCCACGATCCGCTCCGGCCGCGCGCCGCGCGCCGCCAGCAGGTGGGCGAGCCGATTGGCCCGGGCGTCGAGCTCGGCGTAGCTGACCGTGCCGTCCGCCCCCAGCAGCGCTGGCGCGTCGGGGGTGCGCGCGACCTGTGCCTGCACCAGTTGAGCCAGGGTGCGGGCGGGTAAAGGCCGGTCAGTGGCGTTCCACTCCGGTGGGACCGACATCGATCAGGGCACCTTTCGGGCACGGGTCATCAGGGCAGGGGTCATCGCCAGAACCGCTGCCGGCACTGGTCGCCTGAGCAGGCAAAGGAGCCGCCCTGCACGCAGGCGCGTTCCCGCTGTTCCTGCCCAGTGGGATGAGCACAATTCACGGCCGCGCGCCGACATCCACCCGGTTTCCGCTCCGCGCGCACGCCACTGCGGTGGCGATTCCCCTTCGCCTGCGTGCTACGGGAATGGACAACCGGGTCCGTCGTCACCGGACCGCGATCGATGGGCTCGACAGTTGGGGCCACCACAACCATCGAGATCCGTACGCAACGGTGCCCAACGAATCAAGAATATTCTACCGCCGAATGGAGTATCCCCCGCTGTTCAGTTCATCGGCAGGAACACGCACGTGGGAACTCCATCGGAAAGACCGAACTTCACTCAGGCGTGGCAGATTGCTCCATCAGTGTGGTTTAAACGCCAACAGACCGACCGCGAGCAGTAGACGTCCAGACCTCTTGTCAGCCCCTAACCCGCTTGAGGTAACCCGACCGGGGATACGCTCACCCACCGCTATCTATTCAGGGCTTCAGCACAAGGTCATCCGACTTGACACCGGGTTAACCCTACATTTCCTACCCGCCGGTAGGAAGTATGCACGTGCACGAAGTCACGAACGCGCCGTCACGGTGACGTACATCGCATTAGCACGAAATTTATGACGGTGGAGCCACACCCCAATCACGAAGAACTCATTCCGGTCACGAAGACCGTTACTTCACCGCGCAACCATTCGCTGTCGGAAACGACTTCGGTGCGCGCGCCACCCGTTCGTGTGCGACTTCGCCCACTTAAACGTTCGGTCGGCCGTGAACCGACTGGGCGCATCGGCCGTGTACTCGGCACCTGAACGGGGAAGGGAGCCCACCGATGACCACGCCACTGCCGCACCGGGCGATCGCCATGCTCCGCGCCGTCGCCGCCGGCCGCGCCGAACTCACCGACAGCAGCGAGCCCGACCTGCGGGTCGACGGCCTGCCCTGCTGCGACCAGGCCATGGCCCACGATCTCGTGCACGCCGGCCTGCTGGTCGCCGCCGGACCCAAGACCGCCTGGATGCCGGCCAGGCTCACACCATCAGGTGAAAGGGCGCTGGCCGAGGCCGGTCCACCGCCCAGCCGAAGGGCAGCCGCCTGACCCCGGCCCCCAGCCCTGATGTCACATGCGGTCCGGACATGCCGCTGGGAGGCAAGTACGACGCGCATGTGACATCCAAAAGTGCGCGGCGGCGGGGCCTGAGAGTCAGTCGGCGTGTATACCCGGCCGGTACTTGGGCACCCGAAGGTGGATCTTGGTGCCGGCTCCGACGGCGGTTTCGACGACCAGGCCGTACTCGTCGCCGTAGACCTGGCGCAGGCGTTCGTCGATGTTGCCCAGGGCGATGCCGGTCTGCTCGTCGGGCTCGCCGGCCAGGGTGCGGCGCAGGCGGTCGGGGTCCATGCCGACGCCGTCGTCCTCGATGCTGATGTGGGCCTCGGCCCCGGCGTCGGCGGCCTGGATGCTGATGTGGCCGGGGCCGACCTTGCCCTCCATGCCGTGCCGCACTGCGTTCTCCACCAGCGGCTGCATGCACAGGAACGGCACGGCCACCGGCAGCACTTCGGGGGCGATCTGCAGCGTGACCTGAAGCCGCTCGCCGAACCGGGCGCGTTCCAGGGACAGGTACTGGTCGATGGACCTGAGCTCCTCGGCCAGCGTGGTGTACTCGCCGTGCCGGCGGAACGAGTACCGGGTGAACTCGGAGAAGTCGAGCAGCAGCGTGCGGGCCCGCTCGGGGTCGGTCCGCACGTAGGACGCGATGGCGGTGAGCGAGTTGAAGATGAAGTGCGGCGAGATCTGCGCCCGCAGCGCCCGCACCTCGGCCTCGATGAGCCGCCGTTTGGACCGGTCGAGCTCGGCCAGCTCCAACTGGCCGCCGGCCCAGCGGGCCACTTCGTTGGCCGCGCGGACCAGTCCGGCCGACGCCTCGGCGGCGTAGGCCAGCAGCACACCGCCGATCCGACCGTCCACATGCAACGGAACCATGACGGCAAAGCGAAGCGGGCACTCGACTTCGTCACAGGAGACCCGAGCCACGTGCGACCGGCCATGGGTGAGCGCCTGCGCGATGATCTCCAGCGCCTCGGCCGAGTGTTGCTCACCTATGCCGTCCCAGGCCAGCACCCGCTCGCCGTCGGTCAACGCCAGCGCCGGAGTGTCAAGCAGGGCACGAAGATGCGGCACGGACCGACGCGCGGCCTCGGGCACCAGACCGGCCCGCAGCGGCGGCGCGGCTGACCACGCCGTGTGCAGGGTCTCGTAGGTCGCACGGTCGACCGCGTTGCCGGACTCGCGCAGGGCATTCCGCAGACGCCACAACAACGCCAGCACGGCCAGGGTCATCACGCACAGCAGACCGACCAGCACAGCGGTCGTCACAGGCCCACCTCGCTGCCGCTCGGCGGGTCTGCGACCCAGGTCCCTGCGCTCAATGGTGCCCTCGCAAGCTCGGTCACAGGCCCACCTCGCTGGCGCTCGGCGGGTCTGCGACCCAGGTCCCTGCGTTGAATGGTGCCCTCGCAAGCTCGGTCACGGCGTCTCCTCCTGGGCCAGCCCGAGCGCTTCCGGGGCGTGCAGCCGCACCATCGTCCGGTTCACCGACGCGGGGACGGTCCGCGGCGTGAGCAGCGAACCGATGATCATCACGGCGAAACCCAGCGGCACGCTCCACGCCGCCGGCCGGCTGAGCAGATCGTAGACCAGCCCGGATCCGGGCGGCACCAACAGCGTCACCAGCCCCGCGGCCAGCGCCAGGCCGCCGCCGGCGATCATTCCGGCCATCGCGCCGAACGGCGTCAGCCGCCGCCACCAGATCCCCAGCAGCAGCAACGGGCAGAACGACGACGCGGCCACCGCGAAAGCCAGGCCGACGACGTCGGCCAGCGACATGCCGGACACCAGCAGCGCCGCCCCGAACGGCACGATCGCGGCGCAGAAGGCCGCGATCCGGAAGCCGCGAAGTCCCCGCAGCAGCAACACATCCTGCGACAGCACGCCGGCCACCGACAGCGTCAGCCCCGAGGACGTGGACAGGAACGCGGCGAACGCCCCGCCGGCCACCAGCGCGCCCAACAGCTCACCCAACGTCCCGCCGACCAGCCGTGCCGGCAGCACCAGCACCACGGCGTCGGTCTGCCCGGTGAGCAGCAGCTCCGGCGTGTAGATCCGCCCGAGTGCCGCATAAGCTGGTGGCAACAGGTAGAACACGCCGAGCAGGGCCAGCACGACTACGGTCGTGCGACGGGCCTGTCGGCCGTTCGGGTTGGTGTAGAAGCGAACCACGACGTGCGGCAGCCCCATGGTGCCGAGGAAGGTGGCGATGATCAGCGAGTACGTGACGTAGAACGGGTCGCCGTGCCCCTCACCGCCCAACGGCTGTGCCCACAGCGCGTTCGTGTCGGCGGGGATGCCCTTCACCTGCGGCACCACGGATCCGCCCGGAAAGCCCAGCTCCGAGCCGGCGGCGACCTGGTGCGACCCCGGCCCCACCGACACCGAGGTGCCGGTGTACGACCGGCCGTCCAGCGTGCCGGAGACCAGCACCGACACCCGGGCCGGTACCTCGACGTCCACGGTGGTCTGCACGGTCACCTTGGTGTCGTGGGGAAACACCGCCGGCACCGATCCGTTCAGCGTCGGCGCCCCGGCGCCCCGCCAGGCCAGCGCCAGGAAGATCACCGGCACGGCCAACGCGGTCAGCTTCAGCCAGTACTGCACGGCCTGCACGAACGTGATGCTCCGCATCCCACCGGCCATCACGTTCACCGCCACGACCGCCGCCACCAGCAACGCCCCGAGCCAACCCGGCGCACCGGTGACGGTCGTCAGCGTCAGGCCCGCGCCCTGCAACTGCGGCACCAGATACAGCCAGCCGATGCCGACCGACAGC
>DATJJB010000317.1:0-7885 GCA_035492655.1 Kutzneria sp.
GTCTCGTCGTCGATCACGTGCAGCTCGTGGCCGTCGGCCAGCAGCACCGGGCCCTCGAGTGAGGTGTCGAAGGAGAACACGGCGGTGGTCGCCACCCGCAGCCGGCGGCCGGCGGCGAAGTCGTTGCGGTGGTTGAACAGCAGGTTCACCAGGTTCCGGTGCTCGACCGCGACGCCCTTGGGGGTTCCGGTGGAGCCGGAGGTGTAGATGATGTAGGCGGTGCTGTCCGTCCGCACCGGACGGTCGGGGTTGGTCTCCTGCTGTCCGTCGGCGTCCGAAAGCACCACTCGGCCACCCACCACAGGTGTGGTGGTGTCGTCCTCGGCGACTACCACAAGTGTGGTGCCGGCGTCGCGAAGCAGCAGATCAACGCGGTCCTTCGGCAACCCGCGATCCACCGGCAGGTACACCGCGCCCGTCTTGAACACGGCCAGCATGGCGATGACCAGCTCGGCCGAACGGGGCAGCGCAAGGGCAATCACCCGCTCCGGCCCGGCGCCCGAAGTGATCAGGTGATGCGCCAACCGGTTCACCCGCGCGTTGAGCTCGGCATAGGTGAACTCTGTGTCCTGGAACACAAGTGCCCGGGCTGTTGGCGCCGTGGCCACGGTCTCTTCGAAGACCTCGACGATGGTGGAGGCCGTCACGTCCAGCGCGGTGTCGTTGGCCTCGACCAGGAGCCGCGACCGCTCGTCGGCGGTCAGCAGCGGCAGGTCGCCGACCCGCCGGACCGAAGTGATCTCCATCAGCAGCGTGGAAAGGTGCTCCGACATCCGCGCGACGGTGTCCCCATCGAACAGATCGGTGCTGTATTCGACGGATCCGACCAGGCCGTCGGGGGTGTCCTGGAACTCGAAGCTCAGGTCGAAGGTCGCCGACCGCCGGCTCACATCGACGGATTCGACCGCCAGCGCGCCGAACTCGGGGGCCGTGTCGGCTGCCCCGTGCAGCAGCACCAGCACGTCGAACAGCGGGTTGCGGCTGGGATCCCGCTCCAGCCGCAGGGCCTCGACGACCTTGTCGAACGGGGCTTCGGCATGGGTCAGCGAAGCCAGCACGGTCTCCCTGACCTGGGCCAAGAAGTCGCCGAAGGACACCTCGTCATCCACAGTGGACCGCAGCACCACGGTGTTGACGAAGAAGCCGACCATCCGCTCCAGCTCGGGCCGGTTGCGGACGTTGACCACCGAGCCGACGGCGATGTCCGACCGGCCGGTGTAGCGGGCCAGCAGGAGCTGGCAGGCCGCCACCAGCACGGCGTACAGCGTCGTGTCGTGCTCACGCGCGAGCTCCGACAGACGGGTGGAAACCGTTGCCGGCAGCCGGAACTCGTGGACGGCACCGGCAGAGGTCCGCACGGCCGGGCGCGGCCGGTCGGTCGGCAGCTCCAGCGGCTCCACGCCGGCCAGCCGCGAAGTCCAGTACTCCAGGTGCTTGTCCAGCGCGCGGCCACGCTGCCACACGGCGTAGTCCGCGTACTGCGCCGTGGGCTCCGCCAGCGTCGCGCCGCCGTACAGGCGACCCAACTCGTCGATCATGATACCCATCGAGGCGCCGTCGGTGATCACGTGGTGCGCGGTCAACAGCAGCACGTGGTCCTCGGCGGCCAGCCGGACCAGAAGCGCCCGCAGCAGCGGGCCTTTCCGCAGGTCGAACGGCCGCGAGTACTCGTCGGCCAGCACCTCGTCCAGTTCCGCCGGCTCCTCGACCACCCGCAGCGGAACGTCGACCGTGTCGGCGATCGACTGCACCGCCACCCCGTCCACAACGGACACCGTGGTACGCAACGACTCGTGCCGGGCGACCAGCGCGCCGATGGCGGCCGACAGCGCCGCCACGTCGAGGTCACCGGCCAGCCGCAGCGCGACGGCGCTGTTGTACTCCGACTCCCCCGGCCGCAGCTCGTCCAGGAACCACAGGCGCTGCTGGGCGTACGACAGCGGCAGCGCCGAACTCCGATCGGCGCGCGGGATGCCGTCGGACGCCTTCGCCCGCCCGGCGAGACGTCGCCTGAGCTGCTCGCGCAGTTCCGCCGGCAGCGCGTCGATGCGGCTCTGCCTGGATGTCGTCATGATGTCCGTTTCTCTCGGGTGGGTTCGTCAGCGGCGGGCGGCCACACGGCCGCCGGTCTGCAGGCCGTTGATCAGGCCGGTCGACGGGTCGCGCAGGAAGCGGCCGCCCAGCACGCGCTGCCCGGATTCCGGCTCCAGCACGGAGAACGCCCAGTCGGAGTGCACCGTCAGCTCCGGATAGAGCTCGCCGCCGACCCGCAGCACGCCGTCGCCGGCGTCGACGAAGTACTCCATGTCGCCGTTGGCGTAGCTGCCGGTCAGCCCGGCCGGCATCGGCATCTCGTCCGGGCGGTGCGACAGGTCGTAGTCGGCCACGTCCAGCCCACCGGCACGGAGCCGGTCGACAAGATCCACCCACAGTGCCGCACCGGAAACGGCGTTCGTGGTGAGCGCGACGACCTGACCCCCAGCCGGGTCGATGCGCAGGTGGCACGACGTGCCGTCGGCGGTGCCGTCGTGGCCGACCCAGCCGTCGAACACCGCCAGGCCAAGGCCCCAGCCGTTGGCCAGCCCGAACGGGACGACGCCCGGCACCTGCCGGCGCATCGTGCGCAGCAGCTGCGGCGACAGCGGTCCGTCGCCGGTGACGTGCGTCAGGCCGAACGTCACGAGGTCTTCGGCACTCAACGCCAACGCCCCGGCGCCAGCCTCGACCTCCAGCAGTGTCTGCTCGACCGCCACACCGCGGCCGGCGTGACCGGCCATGAAGGTCTGCGTCGGCCGCTTGCCGCCGGGTTCGACGGTGAACGCCGGCTCGATGCCCAACGGCGTGAGCAGCAGCGCCTCGACCGCCTCCCACCAGTCCATGCCGGTGATCTCCTCGACCAGCCGGGACAGCAGCACGTACCCGACGTTGGAGTAGGAGAAGCCGACTCCCGGACGTAGCACCAGCTCCGCGTCGCGGCAGGCCCGCAGGTACTGGCGCGCCGAGGAAGTCTCGCCGCCCAGCGCCGCCGGCAGGCCGCTGGTGTGGCTGAGCAGCTGCCGCACGGTCAGCTTGCCGACCTGCTGGCCGAGCTCCCCCAGGTGCTCGCCCAGCCGGTCCTCCAGGTCGAGGTCGCCGTCCGCGACCAGCAGCATGGCCAGCGTCGCGGTGAACGGCTTGGTGATCGACCCGATCGGATACTTGCCCGCCACGCCGACGGTGATCGTCTCACCGCCGGTGTGCACGGACAGCTGCGCCGCCGGCACGTCGTGCCGGTCCATCAGCTCCCGTAACGACTCCGCCAGCGTTGATCTGTCCATAACGGACCGGACCGTCGAGGTCACGGCTTGCCTCCCCAGCTCGTCTTTCCCACTACCTGATTTCACTTCGCACTGAAGCGATAGTGCTATTGATTGGCGGTCATCCACTCGCGCAGACTGCGCGGGCGCATGTCCGTCCACACCTGGTCGACGTGGTCCATGCACTCCTGCTTGCCGCCCTGGAAACCGGTCGGCCGCCAGCCGGCCGGCACCTCGTTGGCCAGCGGCCACAGCGAGTACTGCTCCTCGTCGTTGACCAGCACCTGGTAGTCGATGTCGTCGCGCATTGCTTCCTCTCAGATGTCCTCGTCGCCGAAGGCGACGCGTTCCAGTTCGAGCAGGACCCGCTCCTCGATGAGCTCGGCGAGCGCGGTCACGGTCCCGCTGGTCAGCACGTCGCGTGGCGTCAGCTCGACGTCGAACGCGGTGCGGACCATCGAAGTGATGTGCAGGCTGCGCACGGAGTCGCCGCCGAGGTCGAAGAAGTTGTCGGAGGCGCCGACCCGATCCAGCTTCAGCGCCTCGGCCCAGATGCCGGCGAGGACTTCCTCGGTCTCGGTCTCCGGGGCGACATACCCGCCGAGCGGCAGCTCCGCACTCGGGGCCGGCAGCGCGCGACGGTCGAGCTTCCCGTTGGGGGTCAACGGCAGTTCGTCCAGCGGCACGAAGACCGACGGCACCATGTGCTCGGGCAGCAGCGCGCTCAGGTACTCCCGCAGTCCATCGGTCTTCCCTACTATGTACCCCACCAGCCGCTGTTCAACCGCGACGACCGCCGCCGCCTCGATATCGGGCCGCGCGGTGAGCACGGCCTCGATCTCGCCGGGCTCGACCCGGAAGCCGCGGATCTTGACCTGGTTGTCGGCGCGGCCGAGGAACTCCAGCTCGTTGTCGGCGTTCCAGCGGACCAGGTCGCCGGTCCGGTACATGCGCGCACCGGATTCGAACGGGTTGGCCACGAACCGCGACGCCGTCAGGCCGGCCCGGTCGAGATAGCCACGGGCCAGGCCGATGCCAGCGACGTACAGCTCCCCCGGCACACCGGCCGGGACCGGCCGCAGGTTGTCGTCCAGCACATACGTCCTGGTGTTCCATATCGGCCGCCCGATCGGCGGCGTACCGGCCGGCACCAGCGGATCGCTCCACGTGGCGACCACAGTGGACTCCGTCGGCCCGTACGCGTTGATCAACCGGCGGCCGGGCGCCCAGCGGGCCACGAGATCCGGCGTGCAGGCGTCGCCGCCGAGGATCAACGTCCGCAGCGACGGCAGCGGCACCTCCGGCACCGTGGCCATGGCGACCGGCGGGACCAGGGCATGCGTGACCTCGCGGCCGCTGAACACCGCAGCGAGGTGCTCCCCCAGCAACGGGCCCGGCGGTGGCACGACCAGCGCCGCACCAGCCGGCAGCGACATACAGAGTTCCAGCACGGAGGCGTCGAAGCTGGGCGAGGCGAACTGGAGCACGCGGTCGCCGGGACGGACGTCGAAGTGCTCGATCTCGGCGGCGGAGAAGCTGGCCAGGCCGGCGTGGCTGACCACCACGCCCTTGGGCCGGCCGGTCGAGCCGGAGGTGTAGATCACGTAGGCCGGGCTGGCCGGGGCCAGCGACCGCGACACCGGTTCGTCCGAATAGGACGCTTCGGAGCCGTCCAGCACGATGTCACCCCGGACAGCGCTGTCCGGCAACGTGATCGTGAGCACCGGCCGGGCGTCGGCGAGCATGAACTCGATGCGCTCCGCCGGGTAGGTCGGGTCGACCGGCAGGTACGCGGCGCCGGCCTTGAGCACCGCGAGCTGGGCGACGATGATCTCCAGCGAGCGCGGCAGCGCCAGCGCGACGATCTTCTCCGGTCCCGCCCCGGCCGCGATCAGCTTGCGGGCCAACTGGTTGGCCCGCCGGTCCAGCTCGGTGAAGGTCAACGTGGTGTCCGCCAGCACGGCGACCGCCTCCGGCGTGCGGGCGGTCTGCGCCTCGATCAGCTCCGGCAACGTTGCCGGCACCACGACCCGTTCGGTCGCGTTCACGCTGGTCAGCAGGTGTTCCCGCTCCGCAGCGGTGAGCACGTCGATGTCGCCGAGGCGGGGGTTGTCGCACAGGGCTTCCACGACCCGGGCCAGGTGGCCGACCATGCGCCGCACGGTGTCCGGCTCGAACAGCTCCGGGTCGTAGCCGATGCCCAGCGTCAGGGTCTCCCCCGGCACGCCGACGACCGTCAGCGCGTAGTTCGTCGCCTCGGTGGCGTCGATGTCGCGAATGCCCTGCTTGGAGCTGACCGGGTAGTTCTCGAACACCACCGCGCTGTCGAACAGCGTCGGCACGCCGGCCAGGGATTGCAGGCGGGACAGCGGAACGTATTCGAACCGCCGCGATTCCGCCTGCGCCTGCTGCATCTCGTGCAGCCAGTCCACAGCGGACACGGCACCGTCCACAGTGGTCCGCACCGGCAGCGTGTTGATGAAGATGCCGGCGATGTCGTCGGCCCCCGGCAGGTCGGCCGGCCGGCCGGACACGGTCGCCCCGAAGCAGACGTCGCCCTGCCCGCTGTAGCGGGACAGCAGCAACGCCCAGGCGCCCTGGACGACCGCGTTGACGGTCAGCCGGCGGCTGCGGGCGAACTCGTGCACCCGGCCGGCCGCCCGCTCATCCAGCCGCGCCGACACCCACTCGGTGGAGGCCGTGTCGTGGCTGGTGGTCGGCGTGCGATCGAACGGCAGCGGCGTCGGGCCCTCGATCCCGGCCAGGGCCTCGCGCCAGTAGGTGTCGGCGGTGTCGAGGTCCTGCCGGCGCAGCCACGCCACGTAGTCCGAGAACGGCCGCCGCACCGGGGTCTCCTCGGCGAGCACGTCGGACAGCACCTGGAACACCGACCAGCCGTCGAGCAGCACGTGATGGAAGGACCAGACCACCTGCACCTCGGTGGCCGACAGCCGGGCCAGGGCGATCCGCAGCAGCGGCCCGGTGCCGAGGTCGAAGCCCTTGGCCCGGTCGTCGGACAGCAGGTCGGCCAGCAGCGCCTCGCGGTTGAGACCCTGCCAGTCGTACCTGGTGATCGGCACCTTGACCTGCCGGTCGACGACCTGCACCGGCTCGGGCACGCCGTCCCACACGATCCTGCTACGCAGCACCGGCGTCCGGTCCACCACCCGCTGCCATGCCTGCGCCAACCGCGGCACGTCCGGCGCGTCCTCGAGCACGAACGCGACCTGCTCGAAGTACAGGCCACGGTCCTGTTGGGACAGTCCGTGGAACACCATGCCGGCCTGCATCGGCGTGAGCGGGTAGATGTCCTCGACCTCCCGGCCGTCGCCGGCGATCCGGTCGACCTGGTGCTGGGCCAGGCCGGCCAGCGGGAAGTCGGACGGCGTGCGGCCGCCGGCACCGGGCTCGGCGCAGTGCCGGATGATCTCGTGCAGCGCGGCCACGAGATCGCCGGCCAACCGGCGGATGGTCGACTCGCGGTGCAACGCGGTGCAGTACTGCCAGGTCAGCTCCAGCTTGCCGCCCTGGACGACGCCGACGACGTCGAGTTGGTGCGGCCGGCGCTCATCGGGGCCGATCGCCGAGTCGAGCGTGCCGGAGTCGGTGAACTGGCCGAGGTAGTTGAAGCTGATCCGCGGCTCGGCGGTGGCGTGGATCAGGCCGGCGACACCCTTGTTCGGCACCGCCCGGAGCTGCTCCTTGACCGACTTCAGCGTCTCGGCCCAGCCGCCGCCGATGGTCAGCTCCACCGGGTACATGGAGGTGAACCAGCCGACCGTGCGGGACAGGTCGACGTCCTCGAACAGCTGCTCACGGCCGTGACCTTCGAGATCGACCAGCACGCGGTCGCGGCCGGTCCAGTCGGCCAGCACCCGACCCAGCGCCGCCAGCAGCACGTCGTCGACCTGCGTGCGGTAGACGCCCGGCACATCCTGGAGCAGCGCCTTGGTCTGGATCGCGTCGAGCCCGACAACAAGTGTTGTCGTAGTGGCGAAGGTGTTGGGGCCGTTGCCGTCGGTGGGCAGCGCCGGGTCCGCGGTGAAGCCGGTCCAGTGCGCGACCTCGGCGCCGAAGTCGTGCCGGTCCAGCCGCTGCGACCATTCACGGAACGAGGTCGTCTTGGGCGGCAAAGCCTTCCGGTGGTACGCCGCGTCGAGGTCCTCGACCAGCACCCGCCACGAGACGCCGTCGATCACCAGGTGGTGCGCGGTGAGCACCAGGACATTCGGGGCTTCAAGCTTGGCGCTGACCACCGGGCCGTCGGCCAGGTTGATCTCGGCATCGAGGATCTCGGCCGGCTCGTCCGGCGCGTTGTGCTGCCACCACTGGCCGTCGATGCGGTGGAACCGCATGCGCAGGGCGTCGTGGTGGGCGACCACAGTGGACAGCGCGGCTCGGAGTTGCGGGAGATCGAAGTCCTGCGGCCACTCGATCCGCATGGACTGCGTGAACGACTCCGGCAGCACCGCACTGTCGAGGTACCAACGCTGGATCGGCGTCAGCGGCGCCTCGCCGCTGACCGCTCCCTGCTCCGCGACGATCTGCACGGCGGCGGTGGCGTTGGCGGCCAGACCGGCGATGGTCGG
>DATJJB010000318.1:0-9304 GCA_035492655.1 Kutzneria sp.
CGACAAGGACAAGGCCCTCGAGCTGGCCCGTGCCGCCTCTCGCAGCCTGGACAAGGCCGCCAGCAAGGGCGTCATCCACGCCAACCAGGCGGCCAACAAGAAGTCCGCGCTCGCCGTGGCCGTGAACAAGATCGGCTGAGCACGCCGCTTCGAGAACGCCCTGCCCGCATTCGCGGGCAGGGCGTTCTGCTTAGTGAGCGGTGACCGTGCCGGTCACGGTGGTGTCCGTGCCCAACTGTGGCGGGTAGGACACGACGTGGAGCTGCACGTGCTTGTCCGGGCCGCCGGTGGCCAGGGTCGGGATCGACGCGTCGGCGCCGAGCGTCCCCGGGGCCACGTACTGGTAGACGAGCAGCCCTGACACCGTCGACAGCGGCCGGGCCGGCGATGGATCCGCCCCGAACGACCGCAGCCAGTTCGGATCCACGTCGGCGGTGGTCAGCTCGGGCCCGGTCGACGGCGCCACGAACGAGCCGACCGTGAAGATGGCCGAGTCGGCGACCGTGGACAGCGACGTGTGCCAGGTCAGGGCCCCGCCGGCGACCGTGGTCGCGTTCGGCGTCACAGTGATGGTGGGCGGCGGGTCGTCGTTGGTGACCAGCACGCCGCCGTGATAGGAGCCGACGACCACGCCCTTGGCCGCCTTGATCTCCGCCCCGACCAGGTAGTTGTCGCTCCAGCGGGTGTTGCCGACCACGGTCGTGGTCAGGTCGACCGTGTGCTGCCCGGGGGCGAGCGTCAGGGCCTGCTCGGTCCACACCCGCCCGGTCGGGTCGCTGCGGAACAGCTTCAGCACGCCGCCGCCGTCACCGGTCACCGTCACCGGGACCTGGTAGCTCTTCTCGCCGGAGTCGCCTTCCACGGCCGTGACCTGGCCGAGGTCGACCCGGGTCAGCTTGGCCGGCTCGGGATCGGGCAGGCCGGGCCGCCAGCCGTGCGCGTCGAGCAGCCAGGCCTCGCCGCTCGCGGTCGTCGGCGCCAGTTCGAGCTTGGCCAGCTGAAGCACCGGCGGCACCGGCACGCGGACCTCCTGGGCCCAGTACGACATCGTGCTGCCGACACCGGGCAGGCCGTTCAGCGTGACCTTGCCCAGCTTGGTCCGGTTGCCGTAGCTGTCCACCGCGGCCACGTCGAACGAGGTGCCGGTGGAGTTCTCCGGCACGATCATCCGCAGCGCCAGCGACTGGTTGCCGGCCAGCCACACCGGCTTCGGCGGCTCGATCACCGCCGCCGTGCCGGCCGCCGTCCACTTCACGTCCACCGCGGACCGACCGGCCTCGGTCGGCGCCGAGGTGAACGACACCGTGTGCGGCGACTTGAACTGGTTGGTGCCGGTCAGGCAGGCGGTGGCGGCGTTGATCTCGTCGCACAGCCGGCCGCTGCCGGTGATCTTGGTGTCGGCGGCCGGGACCACCACCGGCGTCCGGTTCGCGCCGAGCGCGGCACCGAGCACGCGGGCCGGGTCGGCCGATGGTGCCCGCACGCCGGACCCGTCCAGCAGCGGCTGCACCCGCTGGTCGTGGTCCAGGAACAGGTGCGCGGCCGCGGCGACGTAGGTCGCGCCGACGGCCCGCTGCTGTGCCGCGGTCAGCCGGGCCGGCTGACCGGGGTCGCAGAGCGGATTCGGTGTGGGGCCTGGGGTGTAGTCGTCGATGGACGGGGCCGCGGACACGCCCGGCGTCCACTCGGAGTTGAAGAAGTTGTGGTCGGCGCCGGCGATGTACAGGGCGCTGTGCAGCGCCTTGCCGCGGCTGACGCCCCGCGTCGAGTCGATGTACTGCTGCCCCTGGAGGTCGGAGACGTCCCCGTCACAGGCAGGCAGGAAGGTCACCGACGGCACGTCCGGGGTCGGGTTCTGGCCGAAGATCGTCGGCGCGATGAACACGTCGCCACGGATCGACCAGCGGACCGGGCCCGAGTAGCCCGAGTCGAACGGCGGCGGGGCCAGGCTGTCCAGCGCCGCCTGGTTGACGCCCTCGCCGCCACGGGAATGCCCGACCAGCAACACCTTCGACAGGTCGGCCACCGGCGCGTCCTTGACGATCTGCGGGGCTCCAGCGCGACCGGCGCCGGCCCAGTCGGCCCAGTGCGCCAGATGCAGGCGGACCAGCGCGGAGCGGGCCTGCGCGCCGCCGTCGGTGACCTGGAAGTCCAGGGCGTTGATGGCGTCGGCCGAGATGGAGACCGTCACGTATCCCTGTGAGGCCAACAACTGCTGGGTCTGGAGATAGCCGCGGTAGCTCGGGATCGGCAGGAAACCGGTCGGGCACGGCCAATCCGAGGTGTCGGCGGCGGGATTGGTGGGGTTGTAGCAGGCCTGGTGCCGGCCGTGCAGGAACAGCACCAGCGGGCGGTTGCCGGGCGCGTTCTTCGGGGCCACGACGACGGCCTGCATCTCCACCGGGCCGTTCAGCCCCGGCAGCCGCACCGGGTCGAGGTTGTAGTCACCGGTTACCGTCTGGAATTGGCCGGGCGTGCCCGGATCGACGGATCCCTTGGGCGACAACGGCGGCAGCGCCGTTGTCGGCCGGCTGCTCGCCTTGAGCTTCGGGTCCGGGGCGTCGAGCCGCAAGCCGGCGGCCCGGACCTCCACCTTGGTCGGATCGCCGAGTGCCCTGCCCGGCAACGAGAACGTGCGGTTGTCCCGGGACGGCCGGGCCCGGCCCAGCAGCGTGCCGCCCGACCAGAACTCCACCGCCGCGTCGCCGGTCAGCGGCTTGGGCGAGGTCCACACCACCTGGCCGTCCACCACCCGCCAGCCCGCCGGGTCCACTGTCTTGGCCTGGACCGACTGGCCCAGCGCGACCATCATGAACACCGCTGCCAGCAAGGGTAAGAGCTTGCGCATACGACCTCATCCACCGTCGCGGCCCCCATTACTCCGGACGGACCACCAGGGGCCTTCGAAGCATTGGCACAGCACAATCCCGTGCCACGGTAGGAGATCACCACGCTTCGGCGCAGCGAATCAGAGCAGAACTCGACTCTCGCAGCCCATTCCGTTGCCCGACCGGTCAACCAACCCGGTGCGCTCCGACAATGTCGACCACAGCCGGCCCAAGCCGCCCGACCGGCCAGCCCTCACGACCTGGAAGCCAACGACCCGGTCAGCCGATCTGGTGGGCCGCGACCACCTTGAGCACGGCTCGCTCCAACGCGTAGTCCGCGTCGGCCGCCACACCCTTCACGTCGGCGTTGAGCGCCGCCACGATCTGCATCGCCTCGGCCAGCCCGGCCGGCGACCAGCCACGGGCCTGTCCCTGCGCGCGCTTCACCTTCCACGGCGGCATGCCCAGGTCACCGGCCATCCGGAACGGGTCGCCCCGGCCCGCCGAGGCCACCTTGGCCACCGTCCGCACGCCCTCGGCCAACGCGTCGGCCACCAGCACGTGCGGCACGCCCAGCTGCATGGCCCAGCGCAGCGCCTCCATCGCGCCGGCCCGGTCACCCACCACGGCCAGGTCGGCCACGGCGAAGCCGGTCACCTCGGCCTTGCCCTGGTGGTAGCGGCGCACCGCCGCCTCGTCGATCTTGCCGTCGTTGTCGGTGACCAGCTGCGAGGCGGCCGCGGCCAGCTCACGCAGGTCGTTGCCGACCGTCTCGATCAACGCGGCCAACCCGGCCGGGTCGATCTTGCCGCCGGCCCGGCGCACCTCGTCCTTGACGAACGCGTCCCGGTCGGCCGGCTTGGTGATCTTCGAGCACTCCACCACCGTCGCGCCGGCCTTCTTCAGCGCGCCCGGCAGGTCCTTGGCCACCTTGGCCCGGCCGCCGCCGGTGTGCAGCACGATCAGCACGATGCCGTCGGCCGGCTCCTTGGCGTAGGACAGGACGGCGTCGGCGATCTCCTTGCCGACCTCCTGCGCGCCCTCCAGCACCACCACCCGGCCCTCGGCGAACAGCGACGGGCTGAGCAGCTCGGCCAGCTCGGGTGGGGTGAGGTCAGTCACCCGCACGCGGGTCAGGTCGGCCGACGCGTCGGCCTCGCGGGCCTGCGCCAGCGCGGCCCGCACGGCCCGCTCGACCAGCAGTTCCTCGTCGCCGAGCACGAGCAGCAGCGGATCAGGGGCGGCACTCACCCCGTCATCCTTCCACGTCCCGCATACTGGGCTCGCGAGTGGCGATGCCGCGTTGCGTTGCCGTACCGTGCAGGTCACAACTGAACACCGCTCATCCAGAGGGGCAGAGGGAACGGCCCGTTGAAGCCCCGGCAACCGGCGACGCATGTCTTTGTGCGTCGAACACGGTGCCAATTCCGACCCACACGTGGGAAAGATGAGGAGACGCCTCCCATGACCTCGACCGTCGACGCCCGTACCTCGTTCAACCTGGGCCCCGCGCGCGCCCTGAGCTGTCGTGAGTGCGGCCACCAGATCCCGCTCGCCGCGGAATTCGCCTGTAGCGAGTGTTTCGGCCCCCTCGAGGTGGCCTACGACTTCGGCCGCGTCACCCGCGAGGACATCGAGTCCGGCCCCAAGTCCATCTGGCGCTACCGCAACCTGCTGCCGGTGCCGACCGACGTGCAGTCCTTCCCCAACACCGAGCCCGGCCTGACCCGCCTGGTCAAGGCCGACCGCCTCGGCGCCGCACTGGGCGTGCGCAACCTGTGGGTCAAGGACGACACCGGCAACCCCACGCACTCGTTCAAGGACCGCGTGGTCGCCGTCGCCCTTGCCGCCGCCCGCCAGCTCGGCTTCAAGGTGCTGGCCTGCCCCTCCACCGGCAACCTGGCCAACGCCGTGGCCGCCGCGGCTGCCCGCGCCGGCTGGGAGTCGGTCGTGCTGATCCCGTCCTCGCTGGAGAAGGCCAAGATCCTCACCACCGCGGTGTACGACGGGGCCCTGATCGCCGTGGACGGCAACTACGACGACGTGAACCGGCTGGCCACCCAGCTGGCCGCCGAGCACGAGGACTGGGCGTTCGTGAACGTCAACGTCCGGCCGTACTACGCCGAGGGCTCCAAGACACTGGCCTACGAGGTCGCCGAGCAGCTCGGCTGGCGGCTGCCCGGGCAGATCGTGGTGCCGGTCGCCTCCGGCTCGCAGTTGACCAAGGTGGACAAGGGTTTCCGCGAGCTCGGCGAGCTCGGGCTGGTCGACGCCACCCCGTACCGGGTGTTCGGCGCCCAGGCCACCGGCTGCTCCCCGGTGTCGTCGGCCTACAAGGCCGGCACCGACGTCGTCGCGCCGGTCCGCCCCGACACCATCGCCCGGTCGCTGGCCATCGGCGCGCCGGCCGACGGGCCGTACGTGCTGGACACCGTGCGCCGCACCGGCGGGGCCGTCGAGGACGTCACCGACGAGGAGGTCGTCGAGGGTATTCGGCTGCTGGCCCGCACCGAGGGCATCTTCGCCGAGACCGCCGGCGGCGTGACCGTCGCGACCGCCAAGAAGCTCATCGAGACCGGGCAGCTCGACCCCGACGCCGACACCGTGCTGCTGATCACCGGCGACGGGCTGAAGACCCTCGACGCCGTGGCCGACCGCATTGGCCCCAAGGCCGTCGTGCCGCCGAACGCCGCCGCCGTGACCGAGGCCCTCGGCCTGTAAGACCTCTAGGCGCTTAGGGTATTACCAGCGCGATAGGGGCGTCTCCGCAACGTCGAACGCCGGCGCGTGTCTGCGCGCCGGCGTTCCACCACGCCGGCACATCCGCGTCCCGCATCAGCGATCCCGTGGCCAGCCGGGCACTGTTGGAGACGATCACCCGCCCCTGGGCGTTCACGAGGGCCGCTCGCGATCCCAGCCTGCGCAGCTTGGGCTGCAGCACGTGCTCGAACTCCCGCACGTACACGTCCGCCCCCACCACTCCCGCGAACGTTCCGTTGCGCCGCGCCGGCACCGTGAAGGTGAGCGTGTACTCGTCCGTGCACAGGTAGTCCACGTACGGTCCGTTCACGTGCCGCCGGCCCGTGTCCCTGGACACCGTGAACCAGCTTTGCCTTGTGTAGTCCAGGAAGTTGGCACTGCCCGGCTCCAGGCTGATGAACAGCTGCTCCGGCCCGGTCGCCTTGGCCGTCCACCACTCGAAGCCGTACTCCTGGTCCGCCAGCACGTGCGGCGCCGCCACGTAGCCCGCCCCGATCACCAGGCCGCCCAGCGCGTCCAGCACCTGCGGCCGGATGCCGTCCAGGTCGTGCGCCCGGACCTCCGCCACCACGTCCAGCAGTGCTTCCACCGCCACCAGCACCGGCTTCAGCCGGTCGAAGACGTCCTCCACGATCGCCGCGACGTGTTCGACGACCTCGTCACCAGTGCCCATGACGCTCACCTCGGCTGTACGGGTACGGTCAGGATTCCAGCAGGGCCAGGTGCATGTCCACGAGCCGATCCACCGCTTCGAGAATGTGCTCCTCCGTCAGCTTGCGGGCCAGCTCCCCGTCCTGCAGCGCGATCGCCTCCGTGATCGCCCGATGCTCCGCGTGCGCGTTCACGCTGCGCGGCAGCCACAGCAGCCCACCCCTCTCCCCCTGCAGCTGCACCTCTTGATGCGTCAGCCGCGGCGACTGCGCCGCCGCCGCCACCTCCAGATGAAACTGCCGCTCCGCCCTGGCCGCCGCCAGCTCCCCCCACCAACTCCCGCCCGCGTGGGCTTGTCCGTCCGGCCCTGTCATGCCGGCTCGGCGCAGGTCTTCCGTCGCCAGGCGCAGCCGCTCCACGTCCTCCGGCGAGCTCCGCTCTGCCGCGAGCCTGGCCGCTGCCCCCGCCACCGCCAGGTAGTGGTCACCGATGTCGCGCAGCTCGCTCAGCGACACCGCCCGCAGCCGCTGCCGCCACGACGCCGGTGCCCCCTCCTCCGGCGCGATCACGAAACTGCCGCCCCCGCGCCCCCGTCTGGTGGCCACCAGGCCCTGCTGTCTCAGGGCCACCAGCGCTTCCCGGACCGTCACGGTCGCCACCCCGAACTGTCCCGCGAGCTCCGACTCGCTCGGCAGTTGCTCCCCGTCGGCCAGCAGCCCCATCGAGATCGCGTCGGTGAGCCGCGCCGTCACCGCCTCCGCCCGCCCGAGGTCGCCCAGCGGCGCAAACACGTGCGACCTCGCCTGCCCCATGCCAACCCTCACCCTTCTCACCACCGAGGACTCCCGGCACCAATCCTCCCTCACGGTCTTGCCATATGACATATGGACTCATATGTTTAAGCACATCCCGCTCCTCCGCCACCCCGGGACCGCAGGGAGTCGCCATGCGACAGCTGCACCACTTCATCGACGGGGCCCAGGTCGACTCCGCCTCCGGCCAGCGCGCGGACGTGATCGACCCAGCGACCGGACAGCCGTACTGCACGGCCCCGGTGGCCGGCGAGGTGGACGTCGACGGCGCCCTGCATGCCGCGCAGGCGGCCTTCGAGTCCTGGCGGGACACCACGCCGGCGCAACGGCAACTGGCGCTGCTGAAGATCGCCGACGCGGTCGAGGAACGGTCGGACGAACTGGTTCGGGTGGAGTGCGAGAACACCGGGAAACCGTTGGCACTCACGGCATCCGAGGAACTGCCGGTGGTCGTGGACCAGCTGCGCTTCTTCGCCGGTGCGGCCCGGGTGCTGGAAGGCAAGTCGGCCGGGGAGTACCTGGCCGGGCACACCTCCTTCGTACGGCGCGAGCCGGTCGGGGTGTGTGCGCAGGTGACGCCGTGGAACTACCCGCTGATGATGGCCGTCTGGAAGATCGCGCCGGCGCTGGCCGCGGGCAACACGGTGGTGCTGAAGCCGTCGGACACCACACCGGCGTCCACGTTGCTGCTGGCCGAGATCGCCGCGGAACACCTGCCGCCGGGCGTGTTCAACGTGGTCTGCGGCGACCGGGACACCGGCCGTGCGCTGGTCAGCCACGAGATCCCGGCGATGGTGTCGATCACCGGCTCGGTACGGGCCGGCACCGAGGTCGCGAGCGCGGCGGCCGCCGACGTCAAACGCGTGCACCTGGAACTGGGTGGCAAAGCGCCGGTCATCGTGTTCGCCGACGCCGACATCGAAGCCGCCGCCGAGACCATCGCGATCGCCGGCTACTTCAACGCCGGTCAGGACTGCACGGCCGCCACCCGGGTGCTCGTCGCCGACGAGGTGCACGACAACTTCGTCGCCGCCCTCACCGCCCGGGCGCTGACGACCAGAACCGGCGGCCCCGACGACACTTCCGCCGACTACGGCCCGCTCAACAGTGCCGGCCAGCTCGACCGCGTCGCCGGCTTCATCGACCGGCTGCCGGCGCACGCGACCGTCCACAGTGGTGGCAGCCGGCTCGGCGACAAGGGCTACTTCTATGGCGCCACCGTGGTTTCCGGGGTGCGGCAGCAGGACGAGATCAGCCAGCACGAGGTGTTCGGGCCGGTGATCACCGTGCAGCGCTTCACCGACGAGGCCGAGGCTCTGAGCGCGGCCAACGGCGTGCCTTATGGCCTGGCGTCGTCGGTGTGGACGACCGACCACCAGCGGGCGATGCGCATGGCCGGCCGGCTCGACTTCGGCTGCGTGTGGATCAACACGCACATCCCGCTCGTCGCCGAGATGCCCCACGGCGGCTTCAAGAAGTCCGGTTACGGCAAGGATCTCTCGCTGTACGGGCTGGAGGACTACACCCGCGTCAAGCACGTGATGAGCGCCCTTTAGGCCACTTCACCAACCGGTCATCGGTCCCGGAGAGCAGCGGAGGCCAGCGATGCCCCACCAAGCCCCCGACGTCGCGCTCGGCGGTCCCGCGCCGGCCGCCACCGCCGTGCCCGCGGTCCGGCTTCGCGGTCTGCGCAAGAACTTCGGGCCCGTCACCGCGGTCGACGGCGTCGACCTCGACATCCGACCGGGTGAATTCTTCGCCATGCTCGGCCCGTCCGGCTCCGGCAAGACGACGGTGCTGCGGATGATCGCCGGCTTCGAGCAGCCGACCGACGGCGTGATCGAACTCGGTGGCCAGGACGTCAGCCGGCTGGCCCCGTTCGACCGCGACGTGAACACCGTCTTCCAGGACTACGCCCTGTTCCCGCACATGAACGTCACCAAGAACGTCGAATACGGACTCCGGGTCAAGGGCGTGCCCAAGGACGAACGCCGGCGCCGGACCGCCGAGGCGCTGCACTCCGTCCGCCTCGACGACTACGGCCGCCGACGACCGTCCCAACTGTCCGGTGGCCAGCGCCAACGTGTCGCGCTGGCCCGCGCCCTGGTCAACCGGCCCAAGGTGCTGCTGCTCGACGAGCCGCTCGGCGCGCTCGATCTGAAACTTCGTCACGAAATGCAGAGCGAGCTCAAGCAGCTACAGCGAGATGTCGACATCACCTTCGTGTTCGTCACCCACGACCAGGACGAGGCG
>DATJJB010000319.1:0-23534 GCA_035492655.1 Kutzneria sp.
GTCGTGTCCGGGCTGAACTGCGCCATCCCGAACGGCATCGAGGCGCCCGGGAAGGTGTCGACGTCACCCACCACCGCGCCGCCGCTGCCGGTCCCCACGAACGGGTCCACCAAGGCAGCGGGATCCGCCACCGCCGGCGCCGCCGGCGCCGGGGTCCCGGTGAGCAGCATGGCCAGCACCGTGCCGGCCGCAAGTCCGAGCCGACGTCTTGACATCGTTGTCGCTCCCGTCACAGGTGCAAGGCGTGCGGGATTCTGCCCGTACGCCGCGACGACGGGCAAGGTCCGATAGTCGGGTCTGTGGGCCCCTGATTTCCGGTACTCAGCGACGCGGGCGATGACCTATCCCGGTGACATCCCGGCGAACGCCTGTTCGATCCGCCCGCGGTTCGCTATCAAGGTCCTACCGGCGCACACGGGGAGGGCACGTGGCGGGACGACGCGCGCGTAAGGGCGATCCTTTTGCCGGCACGGAGAACGAGCTGGTCACTCCCCCGTGGCGATCGGCGGATTTCGAGGCGCAGGCCCGGAACACCTCATTGTGGCGAATGGCATTGCGGCTACCGGACACCGCCCGCTACCTCGTCGGTCTGGCGTGGGCGCGGCGACCGGCACTGGTGGCCCTGGTCGTGACGACCACGGCCGCCGCGGGCGTGGCATCGGGCTTCGGCCTGTACTCGACGGCGTCGGTGCTGCGTCAACTCGTGACCGAAGGGCCGACGCCGCAACGGTTTCTCGCCGCGCTGCCGGCGATCCTCGTTGTGGTGGCGGCGCTCGCGGTGCAGCGGTCGGCCGACGCCATCAGTCAGTACGGCACCGAGGTGATCGGCTTGCTGATGCGGCGCACGTGCGAGGAAGAGGTGTTCCGCGTCTCGGTGTCGGTGCCGTTGTCGGCATACGACAACCCCGACTGGTACAACGCCCGCGAACTGGCCTCCCAGTCGACGAGCATGCACGTCGACGGCGCGTGGTCCCGGATGGTCACTGCCGTCGGCTCGCTGACCGGCCTTGCTGCCACCGCCGCGACCCTGGCGCTGCTCGATCCGCTGCTGCTGCCGCCGCTGATCGTCTCGGTGATCCCGGATTCGTGGGCGGCGCTGACCAACTCCCGCGCCCTGTACGACATGATGCGCCGCCTGTCCCCCATCCGCCGCCGGCGCTGGCTGATCGAACGGCTCGCCGACAACGAGATCGCCGCGCCCGAGATCCGCGCCTACCAGGCGCAACCGGTGCTGCGGAAGGACATCTCCGCCTTCGGCGACATCCTCCAGGAGGAGGAGCTCGCGCTCGCCGGCCGCCAGGCCCGCAACCGGCTGGTCGGGCGGGCCGCCGGCGGCACCGGGCTGGCGATCGCCTACGCGATGCTGGCGATGTTCGTCGTGACCGGCCGAGTGCCGCTGCCGATAGCCGGCAGCGCCCTGATCGCGATCCAGACCGGTCGGGCCCGGCTGGCCGACGTCGTGCTCGCGGTGAACCGCCTGTACGAGGAGTCCTTGTACGTCAACGCTTTCCGGGAGTTCCTGCGCGACTGCGCCGCGCGGGTCCGGCCGCCGCGTGCCGTCCTCGCCCCGAGCCGGCCGCACACCTACGCCTTCCACCAGGTGAGCTTCACCTACCCCGGATCGGCCGACCCCGTGCTGCACGAGGTCAGCTTCACCCTCCGCCGCGGTGAGAAGGTCGCCTTCGCCGGCCTCAACGGCTCCGGCAAGACCACCGCCGCCAAGCTGCTCGCCGGTCTCTACGAGCCCACCGGCGGCCGGGTCACCCGTGATGGCGTGGACCTCGCCCAGGTCGACCCGGACTCGGTGCACACCGGTGTCGCGATCGTCATGCAGGACTCGATCCACTGGCCGGTCAGCCTGGCCGCCAACATCCGCCTCGGCCGCCCGGACCGCGAGGATCCCGGCGACGCGGCACTGCTGGCGGCCGCTGTCTCGGCCGGCGCCGACGACGTCGCCGCCGCGGTCCCCTACGGCTGGGAAACCATGCTGTCCAAGCAATTCGTCCGCGGCACCCGGCTGTCCGGCGGACAGGAGCAGCGGGTCGCCATCGCTCGCGCCCTCTACCGCAGGGCCGATCTGCTCATCGCCGACGAGCCGACCGCGAGCCTGGACGCGATCGCCGAGGGCCGCATCTACCGCACGCTGGCCGAGTTGGACGAGCGAACCACCTGTGTGTTGATCACGCACCGAATGGCGTCGGTGCGGATGTGCGACCGGATCTACGTCTTCGACGGCGGCCGGATCATCGCCCAGGGCACCCACGACGAGCTGATGGCCTTCGGCCCGGGCAGCCGCTACCACGACCTGTACCGGACGCAGGCGGCCGGCTACCAGGACGCGGTCGACGACCGCCACCTCAGCGCGTAGTTCCCAGGCGGCAGGTCACCTCGGACGAGCAATCCCCTGTACGAAGCTGTCCTCACCGATGCACGACGCGTACTCGGCAGCGACCACCCCACATCCATGACCGGGTCCAGGTGCCGCTGTGAGGTTTACAGCCGAGTTGTGCGGCATGCCCTTGAGCGCCCCACGGCGCACGGCTACTTCTCTGCGGCAGCGGCGTTCTCCAGCAGTGCCTGGTGAATCTGTTCCAGATGCGATGGTTGTGCGGCCAGTTCAGGTGGGATGGGCGTGGCCGCGGGGGCGACGACGCCGGCCATCGGGTCGTCGGTTCGGGGCGTCGTCAGTGTGAGCGCGCCGGAGACGTCCGGGGCCGCGGCGTCTCGGCGGGTGAGTGCGGGTAGTGACCACCGGTGTTCGATGGTCGCCAGGATGCTGGTGTGGTCCAAAGGAGTCGGCCCTGGTGGGCGGAACACCGTGCCTGCTTGGATGAAGGGGCTCACCAGCACGGTGGGCACTCGCGGGCCGAAGCGGGAGAAGTCGAAGCCGAACTCGCCGGCAGTGGAGTCCGGTGGCGTCGCGCCCCACGGCGGCGGCACGTGGTCGTAACAGCCGCCGTGCTCGTCGTAGGTGATGATCAGCAGCGTGGAGTTCCACGCCGGCCCGCTCCGTACGGCCCGGTACACCTCGAGGATCAGCTGTTCGCCCAGTGCCACGTCGTAGTTGGGGTGTTGGCTGTTGCCGGTCGAACCCCAACTGGGCTCCAGGAACGCGTACGCCGGCAGTTTCCCGGCCGCCGCGTCGGCGTGGAAGTCCTTGAGCAGCCCGGAATTCGCCTTCGGCGCCTTGATGGTGTCCGGAAAGTCCATCTTGGTCAGTGGAGCTCTGGTGTCGCCGTAGATGCGCCAGCTGACACCGTGTTTGCTGAGTAAACCGAAGATGCTGGGCACGCTGAACGCCTTCGTCTTGTCGTCCAGGTGGCCCTGGCTGGTGCCGGCGCAGGCGAAAGCCCGGTTGGGCATCGTCATCGTCGGCGCCGAGCAGAACCAGTGGTCGCACACCGCGAAACCCTGTGCCAGGCCGCCCAGCACCGGCAGCGTCGTCGGCGTGTGGCAGGCCATGATCATGTCCTCGGTGGTGCCGGGGACCACGTACCAGCCCTTGGCCTTGTTGGCGGTGATGGCCGCCGCGTAGTCCGTGACGAACCCGGTCATCGTCGCCACCGTGCCTGCTGTCGGTGCCGTCGGTGAGCTGTAGAGCTGGTTGTTGGTCGCCGCGTACCCCTCGCCCGGATCGGCCCCCGGTAACAGGTACGCGTTCGGCGTCGTCGGCGTGATCTGCCGTACCGGCACCGCGGATCCGTAGCTGCCGGGACAGCTCTCGTTTCCGGTCAAACCCGCGAACGGCTGGCCGAGCGGCGAGACGTTGCCGCTGTCGTGGTAGAGATAGCCCAACATATGGTCGAACGAGCGGTTCTCCAGCATCAGTACCACGACGTGCTCGATCGCGTTCAGCCCTGAGGTGCTCATCGGACCCCCGTCGGCGGCGACACGGTTCCGTACCACCCTCCGTCGCGGCCTGCACGGCGGCAAGGTCTCTGACTCGTTCGGCCGCGCGGGTACCCGGGTCGCCTGTTCGGCCGTCGTCTCGACGCCATGCTCACGCAGCACCTGGAGCAACTCGGCCAGCAGCTACAGGTCGCCTCGGATGCCTCTGCACACGATCTGTGGAACTCGACAGCAGCAACGGGCCATTCCTGCGTCCCATCCGGTCATCGTGCATGAGCGAGCGTTCCCGCGCGTGACCAGCGGCATGAGCGTGTGCCTAGTCGACGGGTTGCGTTGGCTCGCGATGGTGCCGTCGGGGGCTGACTGCGGCGTGGGCCAGGAACTCGGTGATCACGTCGGCGATCAGGGCGGCGCCGTGGCTGTTCTGGTGGACGGTGTCGGTGGTCAGGCTCAGGCCGCGGCGGGCGGCGATGTCGTCGAGTGTGCGGTGCAGCAGGAAATGCTGGATCGACGCGCGTGTGGACAGCCCGAGGCCCGGACGGTAGTGGGTGCGGGGCCGGCTCTCCTGGGCGCGCAAGTACTCGAGTTGACGCTCGTGCAGGGGCAGGTAGTCCACCTTGGTGGCGGCGGCGACCTCGCGGACGATGGCGCTGTACTCAGTTGCGCGGCGCAGCGGCGCGGAATCGAGGTCCTCGCCGATGACGGGCAGCGAGAGCAGGCCTACCCGGGCGTTGGTCTGTTCCCTGAGATCCCGCGCGATGGCAGTGAGGTCTTCGGCGAACCGCTGCGCGGTCGGGCGGCCGGGTGGCCGCTTGAGCAGGGTTACCAGCCGACGGTTGCTGTCGCCGAGCGTGGCGTTGGCATCGTTGGTACCCACCAGGACGCAGACGATGTCGGGCCGCTCCGCCATGACATGGTCGAGCCGGGCGCGGACCGAGTACGCGAGGTCGTAGTTCACGCCGGCGTTGACGAACTCGATGGGCACGGTGTGGCGGCGTTCCCGCAACAGATCGACGTAATCCACACTGACCTGGCCACGGGTGATGCTGTCGCCGACGCACACGACGCGCAGGGGTTGTGCCGAGTCGTTCATGTTCTGCTGCTCCTTGGTCAGTTCGCGATGGAGACGGTGGCATGGATGAACGCCGAATCGGCCAGGCTGCGCAGGATGGCGTCGGCTAGGTCGGCGCGGGAAACCTGGATGCCGCCGCGGACGTTGTGGTCGAGGGCGATGCGGTAGATGCCGGTCCGCTCGCCGTTGGTCAGCATCGGCGGGCGCAGGATCGTCCAGTCGAGCTCGCTGGCGCGCACGACGTCTTCCATCCGCCCCATGTCGGCCCAGCTGTGCCGGAGCACTCGGCGCAGGATCGGCTTGGCGACGAACCGGCTGACCGGCCCGTCGCCGGTGGTGACCATGCCGCTGTTGCTCACCACGACCAGCCGTCGCAGGCCGTTGCGCCGCATCGCGGTGATGATGCTGGCCGTGCTCTCGGTCTGCACGGCGGTGGGCGTGCTCCCCCGGCGCGGGCCGATCGCGGTGACCACGGCGTCCTGACCGGCGACAAGCGGGCCGATCGCGTCCGGGGCCATGACGTCCGCGACAACCACCGACACGCGCGAGCGGTCGGTCAGGGCCGCAGGGTTGCGAACGACAGCGGTGACGTCATGCCCAGCCGCGGCAGCCTGCGTCAGGAACTGCTGGCCAGTGGCTCCGGTCGCGCCGAACAGGGCGATTTTCATGACTCCTCCAGTTGGTGAGTACTCACTAACCACTATAGTTAGTGAGTACCCACTGACTTGTCAACCGGAAGGCGACGATGAGCACTCGCGACCGGATGCTCGACGCGGCCGCGCATGTGATGCGCACCCAGGGGCTCGCCAACGCGACCACCAAACAGATCGCGAAGCAGGCCGGCTACTCCGAAGCAGCCCTGTACAAGCACTTCCGAGACAAGACCGACCTGTTCCTGGCCGTGCTGCGCGAGCGCACGCCCAACACCCTCGCCACCCTGCTCGCTCAACTGGGCCAACGTGTCGGGCAAGCAACGGTGCGAGCGACCCTGGAGGACATAGCGCAAGCGGCGATCACGTTCTACCGCCACAACTTCCCCATGGCCGCGTCATTGTTCGCCGAGCCGCGCCTGCTGGCCGCGCACCGCCAGGCGCTGCGCGAGCGCGGCGCCGGGCCCGCGCACGTGGGCGACGCCGTGGCCGGATACCTCTCAGCGGAGCGGGACCTCGGCCGCGTCCAACCCGATGCCGACCCGCAAGCCGCGGCCGCGCTCCTGCTCGGCGCATGCCTCCAACACGCCTTCCTGGGCCACTTCACCGACCGGCACGACGACGAGGACTCCGATCGACGCTTCGCGGCGTCGCTGGTCGACACCCTCGCCACCGGCCTGCACCCCCGTCAGGCCACCGACCACGCGCCCGCCGAATAAGCCGGACTCAGCCGCGCCGACCGCGGAACATCCCCACATCGGCATGACAGGACGTCGGTCACCCCCGTGGCGTGTCTCGTAGAGCTTCAACTCCACCTCGTCCGGTGGCTGGCAGGAAGGCTCCAGGTGTGGCGATCAGACGCCGTGTCCTTCGCGTGCGGTGATGGTTCTCAGGGCGCGTTCGCGAACATCGGGGTCGGCGTGCTCGCGGAGTGCCAGTACGAGTTCGCGCCACGGCGCCGGCCAGCCCGCGTACGGGCCGGCCTGACTGGCGATGCCGACGGCCAGTAGCGCGCTTGGGGCAGTCGTAGAAAGATCGCGTGCGGTGGACAGCAACGATGCCCGTCCGGGATCATGTGCGGCCAGCCAAGCTTCCACCTGATCCGCGACGCGCCATGCCAGCACCGGTCGATCCGCGATCGCGGCGATCCGTCGCAGTGCCGGCAGCAGGTCACCGCGCCGGGGCAGCGCGGCCACGGCCAGTGTGAGCCCATCTGCCCGATGTTCCGCGGTGGCGGCCAACACCTCGGACAGAGCTTCCGCCACACCGCGCAGGGCCTCACCCGCCGCGTCGACGCGGGCCGCAAGGCGCTCCACCAGGTGGCGCACCCGCTGGCGGGCCGGTAGATCCCGATCCGGCCCCACCACCTCGTCCACGCCGGCCAACGCCGCGACCACTGCACAACGCGTACTCGGCAGCGACCACCCCACATCCATGACCCTAGCGGGCTACCACCCGCTCATCGGCATGAGCGGAGGTGTCTTGAGCGACCGGGCGCGGTCATGGCCAATGGCGGACGTGCGGGGCGCCGGAGGTCCGTTCGTCTGCTCGGCAGGCGAGTACGAACACCACGCCCGCGACGATGCTGGTTTGATGGATCCATGATCAGCACTCAGTCCATTGATTCCCCATGGGGCGCTTCGGTGTTCGGCGCGGCGAGCGTGCATGCCAGCCCGGACCTGGCCCGGTTGCGCGTGGCGATCAAGCAGACCCGTCCCAAGCCAGGTGAGGCGTTCGAGGTTGCGCGCAGCGCGGTCAACCGGGTGCGGGAGGTCCTGCGCGCGCACCGGATTCCCGACGCGGGCGTGTCGACCTCGCGGCTGAGCCTGAAGTCGAGCTGGCAGTACGCCGGCAACGAACAAAAGTTCGTCGGCTACGAGTGCACCGCCCACTTCGTCATCGAACTGCGTGAGCTCGACGCTCTGGAAGCCGTCTTGGTCGACGTCGTGGAGGCCGGGGCGAACCAGGTCGATGGGGTCGAGTTCGACGTCAGCAACAAGAAGGAACTGCGCGCGCAGGCCCGGGAGGCGGCGGTCGCCGCTGCACGAGAGAAGGCAGCGCTGTACGCGGGGTCGGCGGGCGTCCGTCTCGGGTCTGTGATCCACATCCAGGATGTCGATTCCGAGCCGATGCACCTGAGCCGCAGCAGCCACGGTCAGTTGCCGGGCGCCGCAGGCGGGGAGGGCAACCTGGTCCCCGGCAAGATCAGCGTCGCTGCGGGCGTTGTCCTTGGGTTCTCGCTCATCAGCGGGTGATCCGGCCGTCGCCGGCTACGGAGAGGATGGGTGCGGGCCTGCCAGGCACTGCGAGAGAAGCGGTTGACCCTGACCGTGCGTCAGGGTTGGAGCCTGGTGGCATGACAGACACCAGCACCTCCTCGGCCCGGCTCGTGCCGCCGATCGGCGGGTTCGAGGAGATCGACGGCCGCCGCGTCTTCGTGCATCAATCAGGCAGCGGCGGACCGGCTGTCGTCGTGCTGCCGGGCGCCAGCATGGTTGGTCTGGACTACTTCCTGGTCCAGCAACAGGTATCGCAGTTCACCGCCGCCGTGGTGTACGACCGGGGCGGCACCGGCTACAGCGATCCGGTCCCGCTTCCACGCACCGCCGCCGCAGTTGCCACGGAACTGCACAAGGTGCTGCACGCCCGGCACGTCGCCGGCCCGTACGTGCTGGTGGCCCACTCGCTCGGCGGCGCATACGCGCATCGATTCGCGCAGCTCTACCCGCATGAGGTCGCCGGGCTGGTCTGGCTGGACGCCTTCCATCGGGACTGGGACGAGTTCATGCCCGCAGCAGCGGGTCTGGCCGCCGGCGAGCAGATGGCACCCGACCAGGAGAGCATCCAGCAGATGCGCCCGGACCTACACCAGATGTACGCCGAGCTGATGGCGGACTACCCGAAGCACCTGCGGCAGCCGCTGATCGACGCCCATGTCAGTGACCACTGGCTGCGGGCCGGATTCGCCGAGCGCGGCAACCTGGTCGCACTCGCCGACGAACTGCGGGTCGGCCCGGACCTTCCCGACGTCCCGCTGATCGCGCTCACCACAGAGGGCATCGACCCCGCCCAGCAAGCACTGACCTCGGAGCGGACGCGCCAGGGCGTAGTGGAGCAGACCCGGCACGAGATAGCCGAGGGCAGGAAGAAGATGGTCGCGGCCCTGGTGAGCGCGATGTCGTACGGGGAGCGGCGTGTCGTGTCCGGCATCGGCCACAACCAGCTCTGCTTCCAGTGTCCCGATGTCGTGGTCCACGCGGTCCGCGACATCGTGGACCGGGTGGTTCACGCCTAGACTCGCCTGGGCCACGCTTTCAGCGAAGAGCGGAGGTAGGGGGATGCTCACGATCGGCCAGCTCGCGGCGACCGCCGGCGTGACCGTGCGCGCCGTCCGCCACTATCACCACATCGGCTTGTTGCCCGAGCCCGAACGTGATGCCTCCGGTTACCGCCGCTACAGCGCGCAGGCGGCGGTGGAGCTGATCCGGATCAGGACCCTCGCCGATGCCGGCGTGCCACTGGCCCGCATCGACATGGTGCTGCGGGCTCAGCCGGCCGAGTTCGCCGCGGCCATCGCCGACGTCGATGCCGAGCTGCGGCGCAAGATCGACCAGCTCACCGAGCACCGCCGCCGGATCGCCGCGCTCGCCGGCGGCGAAGAGCTTGTGCTGCCGCCCGACGTGGTCGCGATCCTGAACCGGATGCGCGATCTCGGGGTCAGCGAACGGACCGTGCGACTTGAGCGTGACACCTGGATCCTGATGCAAGCACTGGACCCGCGCGTCATGCCGCAGTGGATACAGGACAGGAACGCCAGGTTCGACGACCCGGCCAAGACACGGCAGTATCTCCTCTGCGATCAGTCAGTTGACTGGGATCCGCACGATCCGCGCGTGGACCAACTCATCGATGAGCTGGACGCCATGCGGATCGAACAGGAAGACGACAGCGGCCGGAGTGGGGACCTGACGCTGGTCTCCGTACGGGTCGCCGAGGCATCACCGGCGTGGCGGCGGGTCCTCGACGTGCTCACCGACCGGGCCCGGCGGCGCCGAATCGCGGTTCCCAACAGCTGACGCCGCCGCCATGGCCACGATCGACAGTGGCGCACCCACATCGGCTGTAGCGGGTGTCACCACGCGCGATCTGCGGCATAAGGGCACTTCGGGAGAGCCGCCCCCCATTGGGGCATCGGAAAGTTCTCCGCGGGAGGTGTCGATCGCGGCGGCTGCCGTTCGACGCGGTCACGAGAGCATCTCGGAACAACCGAGGAGCACATCGTCATGGAGGCGCCGGGATGAGAACGCTGCACGTCGGCTTGCGGGTGACCGATCTCAGCCGATCCCTGTCCTTCTACACCGCCCTGGGCTACGAGATCGTCGGGAGCGTGCCCGAGACGCCGATCGGGCAGCTGACCATGCTCAAGCTGCCCGACGACGAATTCGTCACCGTCGAGCTGGTGCACGACGGCAACCCCGTCGACCGGGGCACGGACGTCAGTCACCTCGTCGTGCAGGTCGCGTCGCTGGCCGACACGCTCGACCTGCTGGCCGGCAATGGAATCGAGTCGATCGCCCCGGCGCAGGAACACGACGACGGCCTGAGGACGGCGTTGATCGCCGACCCGGACGGTCGCCACATCGAACTCGTCCAGTGGCCTGCTGGCCACAGCGACGGCATGACCGCCGTCGACTGGGCCGTGGAAGGGGAATGAGCACGAACAGGATGCCGGTGCGTCATGGAGAACGCCCTGGTAGCAGCCTTGTATCTGACGGCGCTGGCGGCGGCCGTCACGGCCCTCGGCGAAGCGACAGGCCGTACGCCACAGGAAGCCCTGCGGTCCATCGGCGGATCGGTCGGCGACCAGTGAGCCGCGCATCACCGCTCACACCCGCCCGACTCGGGTTCTCGGGGTGCCGCCTCAGCCGGTGACGTCGCACCGGCCCGTTAGGCATCGACCATGTGCACGCCCTGATCGACGCGACGTTCACCGGATTACGGCCCCGCTCCGCGTGACGCCTCGGTCTCGAGAGATGAAGCCGCACGGACTGGCATCGCCACGCCCGGCGCACCGCCGCTGATCAATGCGGAAGTCATGATCGAACTGAACCACGGTCACCAGCGCGGTTCGGCGTGATGAGGCCGCTTTCGTAGGCCACCACGACCAGTTGCGCCCGGTCGCGCACGCCCAGCTTGCCGAGCAGGTGGCTGACGTGGGTCTTCACCGTGCCAACGCCCAGGTGCAGCCGACCGGCGATCTCCGCGTTGGACAGCCCGCGACCGACCAGCCGCAGCACGTCCTCCTCACGCTGGGTGACCCCGGTCAGCGTCGGCCTCGGCGTCTCCGGGATCCGGCCGAACTCGGCGATCAGCCGGCGGGTCACCGACGGCGCCAGCAGCGCCTCGCCGGCGGCGACGATCCGGATCGCGGCCAGCAGCTCGGCCGGCGGCGTGTCCTTGAGCAGAAAGCCGCTTGCCCCGGCCCGCAGCGCGGCGAAGACGTACTGGTCCAGGTCGAACATGGTCAGCACGAGCACCCGGGCGGTCAGCTCGGCGCAGATCTGGCGGGTCGCCTCGACACCGTCCAGCACCGGCATCCGGATGTCCATCAGCACCACGTCCGGCCGCCGCGACCGGGCCAGCGCGACGGCCTCGGCCCCGTTCTCGGCCTCGCCGACGGTCTCCAGCCCGGGATCGCTGTCGATGAGCAGCCGGAACGTGCCGCGCAGCAGCGCCTGGTCGTCGGCGACGAGGACCCTAGTCATAGGCAAGCCTGGCCGACACGGCGAAACCGCCGCCGGGGCGTGGGCCGGCGGTCAGCGAACCGTCGAACATCACGACGCGTTCCCGCATGCCGGCCAGCCCGTGCGAGCCCTGCCGCCCCTGATTCGTCACGTCCACGCGGACCTCGGTCTCGGCGACGTCCACCCGCACCCGGCAGCTCGTCGGGGCCGCGTGCTTGACGACGTTGGTCAGGGCCTCCTGCACGATCCGGTACACGGCCAGGTCGACGCCGTCCGGCAGCGGCCCGCCGCGCAGGTCCAACTCCACCTCGACGCCCATTTCCTGGGTCACGGCGGCGAGGTCGGGCAGCTCGGCCAGTCCGGGCGCGGGACGCAGCGACTCCTCGGCCCGCAGCACGCCGAGCAGCCGCCGCATCTCCGCCAGCGCCTCCCGGCTGGTGGACTCGATGACCCGTAAGGCATCCGGCGCGGAGTCAGGCAGGTGGTTGGCGACACCGGCCTTGACCGCGATCACGCCCAGGCTGTGCGCCACCACATCATGCAGCTCGCGGGCGATACGCAGCCGTTCCTCGGTGACCGCCTGCGAGGTGAGTTTCTCGGCGTAGCACCGACTTCGCCGCACCAGCCGGCCGATCGCCCACGCGCCGCCCAGCACCACGCCGCCGAACAGCACCATGCCGATGTTGCCGAGCGACCAGAACTGGCCGGCCAGGGCCCCGGCCGCGCCCAGCCCGACGATCGCCGCAACCCGCGTCCAGCGCCGCCCGGCCTCGCCGACCGCGACGATGTACAACGAGAATCCCGCGGCCAGGAACGGATCGAGCATGGTGCCGAGCAGCACCGACAACCACGTCATCGTCATGACCAGGGCGAACACCGGCAGCGGCCACAGCCGCCGCAGGCCGGCTGGCAGCGCGGTTGCGAGCAGCATGACCAGTCGCAGCCAGACCGGCGCGGCCGCGTGCGTGCCGGTGGCCGCGAGCAGCAGCACGACGTAGGCGACCGCCACTCCGCAGTCACCCAACACGAGTCTCCATCGCGACGCCATCACCGCAACGCTAATGGACTCGCACGCCCGGCACCTCTGTCTGGAGGCAGAGATCGGAACGAGCCTCCAGCCAGACGCGCCGCCGAGGACCGCACCGCGATCGTGGCCGCATGAAGTCATTGATCCTCGCGCTCACGGTGGCCGCGTCGCAGCTGACGCCGGCCGCCGCCACACCGGCGCTGGACTGGGGACCGTGCCCGACCGACGGCCCGGACCACATGGAATGCGCCCTGTTCACGGTGCCGTTGGACTGGCACGACCCCGGCGGCCGCACGGTCACGCTCGAACTGGGCCGGCTCAGGGCCACCGGGCCGTCGCAGGGCACGGTGCTGGTGAACTACGGCGGACCCGGCGCGCCGGGCGTCGAGGTGATGAGCAACCGCTTGCTCTCGCCCGGCACGCAGCCGTTCGACCAGCTGCGGCAGCACATGGACATCGTCACGTGGGATCCGCGCGGCTACGGCCTGCTCGGCGGCCGAAGCACGCCGGTGCTGGACTGGTCGTGCATCAAGACCCTGCCGGACTCCGGCATGCCCGCGCTGCCCACCACGCAAGCCGGGTTCACCCAGCTCGCACAGGAGAACGCGGTCATCGCGAACGCCTGCCGCACACAGGATCCCGCGCTGTTCGACCACATGGACACGCTCACCAACGTCCATGACATGGACGCCATTCGGCGGGCGCTGGGCCAGTCGAAGCTCAATCTCTACATGGGCTCCTACGGCGGCGTCTACGGCCAGACCTACGCCGACCTGTATCCGGACCGCGTCCGCACGATGGTGATCGACAGCAGCGGCGACCACAGCCGCGACTTCGACCGCGCCCAGGACGCCATCGCTCGGGACAACGTCGTGCGCCGGCAGCGGTTCGCGGACTGGTGCGCGGCCGATCCGGCCTGTGCCCTGCACGGACAGGACGTATCGAAGGTGATGGCCACGGCGCTGGGCGACTGGAGCTCGAAGCTGGCGTTGGTCGGCCGGCTCATCCGCTCCAGTCGCGCCGACTTCCCGCAGCTGGCCGCCGACCTGGCCAGGGCGGAGCACGGCGACAAGTCGGCGTTTCCCAATCCGCACATGGGATACCCGGTGTCCGAGTGCCACGAGTGGCCGGCGCCGCGCGGCTTCGCCGAGCTGACGGCGTCCGTCGACCGACTCGCCCGGATCGACCCGGTGTTGGGCGCGGCCGGCACGATGGTGCCGTTCACGCTGGCCTGTGTCGGCTGGCCCGGCGACGTGAACGACCCGCCACGGCCGTTACCGGCGCACCTGCCGCCGCTGCTGGCGGTCGGCGGTTGGGGCGACTTCCCGGCGACGAACCGCGTCACCTCCCGCGTGCCCGGCAGCGGATCGATCTACCACGACGACTTCGGCCACGAGCTCTACGCCATCGGCAATCCGTGCGTGATCCCGTTGGTGGACCAGTACTTCCGCACTGGCGTGCCGCCCAAGGCCGTGTGCTGATCCGGCGAAGGGCCGCCCGGCCGTGGGAGACGGGCGGCCCTTCCTGCCCTGCCGCACCGGCGCCAGCTGCCCGCACGACTCGAACGGACAATGACAGGTGAGCTCGCTGCGGGGTCTGCGGTCCGCGGCGGCGTGGTGGGTGTCGCCGAGGTAGGCGAGGCAGACGGCTTCGCCCGGCTGGTCCGATGAGGTGACGCGCAAGAACGCTTGAGTTGGCAGGGGTGTGTGCTTGCAGCGCTGCGACAGCCTCCGCGATCCGGCCGGCCTCGGCGAGAAGCTTGGAGCTGGTCCACGCCGCTCACCAGGTGTCGCCGGGTCAGATCAATCCACGCAGGACGGCGGCGATGCCCGGCAGCGGGTCGAAGTCGGGCATCGGCATGGCGATCTGGTGCAGGATCACGCCGTCGAGGAAGTCCAGGATGGTCCGGGCGTGCGCGGTGGGGTCGACGGAGCCGAGGGCGCGCAGCCAGTCCGCGCCACGGACGACCAGCGCCTCGCGGCTGCGGGTGAGGCCGTCGCGGAGTTCGGGACGGGCCAGGGTTTCCAGGAACAGGGCATAGCGGGCGACGATCCGTGGCCGGCCGGGGCCCAGGGCGTGGTGTACGAAGCCGGCGAGCGTGCGGGCGAGGCCCTCGACGCCGTCGAGGACGAGGGCCATACGCGCGATGTCGGCGAGGTCGAGGGTCTCCAGGTGCTTGACGATGCCGTCGAGCAGGGCGTCACGGTTGCGGAAGTAGTTGGAGGTGGTGCCGGCGGGGACGCCGGCTCGGGTGTCGACGGCGTGGTAGGTCAGCCGCCTGATGCCGTCGGTGCCGAGCACGTCCACCGCCGCGTCCAGCACCTGGTCTCGCCTGCGCACCGGGTCACTATATTCATAGTAGGAACCACTACATCCATAGTAGGCTCGGGTCATGGCGAGGACGGCGGTGGTGGTCGGGGGCGGCATCGGCGGGTTGACCACGGCGGCCAGGCTGCGAGCAGCGGGCTGGGACGTGCGGGTGCTCGAGCGGGCCGACTCCCTGCCGGACACCGGAACGGCGTTGGGACTGTGGCCGGCGGCGATGGCGGCCCTGGACGCGATCGGGATCGGCGACGAGGCGCGGTTGCACGCGCGCCGGCAAGGCACGGCGAGGCTGCTGCGGCCGGATGGGTCACGGATCGCGTCGCTGACCAGGGCAGATCCGGTGTGGCTGTTGTCGCGACCGCCGCTGCTGCGGCTGCTGCACAAGGCGGTCGGTGACGTCGAGTTCGGCGTGTCGGTGCCGGACGTGCGAGACCTGCGCGACTACGACCTGGTGGTCGCATCCGACGGGCTGAACAGCGCCGCGAGGGGTGTGCTGTTCGGCGACACATACCGTCCGTCGTATGCGGGGGCGACGGCGTGGCGCGGCACCGTGGACGGCGACACGGCCGACTTCACCGAGACTTGGGGTGAGGGCGCACGGTTCGGCATCACGCCGCAGGAAGGCAACCGCGCCAACTGGTACGCCTGTGTGCTGGCCCCGGAGCGGCAGAGGTCCCCGGGCGGGGAGGCAGACGCGGTGCGGCGGCATTTCGGACATTGGCACGGCGGGATTCAACGAGTGCTGGCGGGGATCTCGGAGGACACCTTGGTGCGCAACGATTTGTACTACCTGCGACGGCCACTTCCGTCCTATGTGGATGGTCGGGTGGCGTTGATCGGGGACGCCGCGCACGCCATGACGCCGGACCTGGGGCGCGGCGCGTGCGAGGCGATGGTGGACGGCGTGACCTTGGCGGATGCGGTGGCGACGTTCGGCGTTGACGCCGGTCTGCGTCGCTACGACAAGCTCCGCCGCGGTCGGACGCAGCGGATGGTCCGGGCGTCTCTGCTGGTGAACCGGCTAGCCCATGCGCGCCGGTTCACCACGATGCGGGACAGGTTGTTGGGCATCGCGATCCGCTGAGGCCAGGGCTGTGCGATGGGACCGGATGGTCCGGCACACTCCGGCGGAGCACGCCAGCCCTCGGCCGCCTGGCCACGGCGACCCGCCCGCCGATACGGACCACACGACACGGCCGGGCATCACGGAATCCTCGGTCGTACTCGTTGGCAGGTGACCTATGTCCCCACCGCCGCCGGACTCGATGGACGGCCGTCGCCCGTCACGAGCCGGATCCACAGCACATTCGCGTCAGGGGCGGTGTGCGTGGAGACCGTCGACGAGGATCGACAGCAACCGCGGCCCCCGAGCGTCGAGTTCGGCGTCGTCCAGCCGTGACAACCAGCTGATGAGCACAATGACGTCGCGGGCTTCGGCGTCGGCGCGGATGCTGCCGGCCGAGCGACCGGCGGCCAACAGAAGTTCCACCGCTTCACCGATCGGACCGAGGCTATGGGCGGCGAGGCCGCGCCATGTCGCCGCCTCGACGGCAGCGAACACATCGCGCTTGACCCGGGCGTAGGCGGCCACTCGGTCGAACCACGCCGCCAACGCCTCCAGCGGCTCGTGAGTCGCCAGCAGCCGCGGAGCCTCGGCGACCAGGTCGTCCACCTCACGGCGGTACACCTCGACGAGGAGGTCCTCACGTGTCGGGAAGTGCCGGTACAGCGTGCCCTGCCCGATGCCGCACGCCTTCGCGACCGCGTTGAGCTTCAGCTCCCCCGGCTCACGCACGAGGTCGCGCGCTGCTTGCAGGATCCGCTCGCGGTTGCGCTGTGCGTCGGCACGCTGCGCTCCGCCACTCTTGACAGAAGCGGACACGTGTCCGCTAAGGTCGTCGGGGTAACCGGACATGTGTCCATTCTAAGCAGAGGATCGTCATGACCATTCACCACAAGGTCGTCGCCATCACCGGTGCCAGCAGCGGAATCGGTGCGGCGACAGCTCGCCACCTCGCCTCGCTCGGCGCGTCCGTCGTCCTGGGCGCCCGCCGCACGGACCGGCTGGACCAGCTGGTCGCCGAAATCGAAGCCGACGGCGGCCAGGCGGCCGCCATGCGCGTGGACGTCACCGATCCCGCCGATCTCCGGTCGTTCGTCAGCCTCGCGGTCGAGCGCTTCGGCCGGCTGGACGTCCTGGTGGGCAACGCCGGGATCGCCAGGATCGGTTCCGTCGCCGACCTGGACGTCGAGGGCTGGTCGGCGATGGTCGACGTGAACATCAAGGGGATCCTGCACGGGATCGCCGCCGCCCTGCCCGTGTTTCGTCGCCAGGGCAGTGGCCACCTCGTCACCGTTGTCTCGACCTCGGGACTGAAGATCGTCCCCACCCAAGCGGTGTACGCCGGGACGAAGAACGCGGTACGCACCCTCCTGGAGGGCCTGCGGCAGGAGAGCACCGACGGGTTCCTGCGGACGACATCGATCTCCCCGGGCTACGTCCGCACCGAGCTCATCGACAACGCCGTCGACGATCCGGCCGTGCGCGAACAGGCCACGCGGAACATGGCCGATCTGGGGATCGACGCCACGGCGGTGGCCCGGGCGATCGCCTTCGCGATCGACCAACCCGACGACGTCGAAATCGGGGACCTGACCATTCGACCGACTCGCCAGGGCTGAGCGACCCGCCCATCGGCAGTAGCGGACGGTGGCTTTGGGCGGTTGGTCGGGTTGATGGCGCGTTCGATGCGTCAGTGCGAGATGGCGAGCACGTGTTTTCCCATGACGCCGCCGTGTTCGAATGCCTGGTGCGCAACGGTGATGTCGGTCAGCGGGTACACGCTGTGCACGGTCGGTCGCAACGCGCCGGAGGTGACGTGGCCAGCCAGGTCGTCCAACACGGCGGAATCGGGATTGGCGCTGAACGTGCGAATACGCCGAGCGCCGTGGATGGTCGACGCCGCGATCGCGGCCAGTGCGGGAGCCGACAATCCGACGGTGACCATCCGGCCACCCTTGGACAGCCTGCCGCGGTAGCAGTTCAACTCGGAGCCGACCGTGTCGAGAATGACGTCGAATGGACCGATCTCGTCCGAGGTGGTGGCACCGTAGTCGAGGACTTCGTCGGCCCCCAGGTCACGCAGGGCCTCGGCGTGGCGGTCGCGGGCCAGCGCGGTGACATGGCCGCCCATCGCGTGAGCCAGTTGCACGGCTGCGGTCCCGACGCCACCCGCCGCGCCACGGACCAGGACCCGTTCGCCATCGCCCAGCCCGACACTGTCTCGCAACGCGATCAACGCGGTGCTGCCCGCGACGACCAGGGACGCCGCCTCGATCGCCGAGACACCCGCGGGAGCGAGCCCGATGCGGTCGGCGGTGACCACAACGTATTCGGCCGCCGCGGCCGTGGTGTGTCGCCGCCGCGGGTGCACCATGCCCCACACCCGGTCCCCGGCTCGGTAGCCCTCGACGCCGGCGCCGACTGCGACGACGGCACCGGCGAAGTCCAGACCGGCGCCGATCGGGAACCTACGGCCCGACACCATCTTTACTTTACCGGTGCGAACGATCGTGTCGTGTCCGTTCACGCTGGATGCCTCGACCGCCACCAGGACTTCTCCGGCGCCGGGCGAGGGGGTCTCGGTTTCGGTGACCCGAAGGACGTCCGGCGTCCCGAAGCTCATGATCTGTGCGGCCTTCATGTCGCGGTTCCTTCCGTGAGCGGCTGGTGCGACACCGATCCTCGGCCCTGCTTGCGTCAGCTCGGTCGTTCGGGTTTTCCTGGGACCGCCAGACCCACCCTCGCCCGTCACACCACCGGCATACTGGGTCGATGACCGACGATCCCCGCCGCGCGCTCGCCGACTTCCTACGGACGCGGCGAACCCGGGTACGGCCGCAGGACGTCGGTCTGGAGCCGGGTCCGCGACGGCGTGTCGCCGGGCTTCGCCGCGAGGAACTGGCCCTGCTGGCCGGCGTGAGCTCGGACTACTACCAGCGCATGGAGCAGGGCCGCGACGTGCGGCCCTCCGATCAGGTCCTCGACGCCATCGCCCACGCGCTGAACTTCTCCGCCGAGGAGACCCGGCACCTGCGCAGCCTTGCCGCCGCCGCGCGCACCCCCGCCCGCCCCGTTCGCGTGTACCCACCCGAGGAGGTGCCGGCGACCACGGTGCGGTTGCTGCACGCGACGACTTCGCCCGCCCTGGTCGTCGGGCGCTTCCTGGACATGCTGGCCTGGAACCCGCTGGCCGGCGCTCTACTCGGCGCGTTCACCGAGTTGCCCCAAGCCGAGCGGAACCTGCTGGCGCTGTTACTGCACCCGGAGGCCGACCAGACGTGCCCGGAGCGGGCGGCCACCGTCGCCGAACTGACCGCAATGCTACGGGCCCAGGTCGCCGCCCAGCCGGGGCACCCCCGCGCGGTCGAACTGGTCGGTGAGCTGGCGGTGCGCAGTACCGAGTTCGCGATGCTCTGGGCCCGCCACGACGTCGAGGACACCACACGCGGTCGGATGCGCGTCAACCACCCGCTGGTCGGCGAGCTGAACCTGGACTGGGACGCTTACCCGATGCCGGGTGCTCCCGGTCCCGTGCTCATCGTCTACACCGCGGAGCCGGGCGGTCCGGACCACGAACGACTTCAGCTGTTGACGAGCTTGCTCGACGCACCCGGCAGAACAACCGCGTCCGCCTGGCCAACGTGACGCATGGGCCCCTGCTCGTGATCAACGCCATTGATCGGGCCGCCCAGGCGGACGTCCGCCACACGACCTGCGGCATGAGCGTGATCGGCGTGGCCTGGAGCCCGATCCGTGCCGGCAAGCTGGGAGACGGGGAGTACAGCATCGTCTTTTCCGTCGAAGGGCCGCCTTTCTTCGACGTGATCCAGGGCCCCGCCGGCAGTCCTTGGGACGCGACCGAGGGGTCTCGTTTCGACCACATCGGCTACTGGGCCAAGGGCCTCGAGACGGACAAGCAGGAGCTGGCGGCCCGGGGCGCACCGCTCGAGTTCGACTCCTCGGCCGGACCGGTATGTGAGGAACATGTGGCGTGCCGCCGTCCGGACTCGCCTCGGCACGAACGGCGCCCACGACGGCTCGGCGCCCTTCCGCGCCGGACTGGCTCTCGGGCTCAGGCGTCAGCCGTGGACGGCACTCTGGATTTGGGCGGCGCGTGATTCCGCGCCGGAGACACTCGGGGTGCAGAACTCGGTCGCCATCGCCAGGAGCCGGCCGGCCATCGCGGGAATCGGGGCGGTGAGATCGAGGTTGGACTCCACGGTGATCTGGCGGGTGCCCGTCTCGTCGCTCATGCTCCAGGTGTTGTATCCCGGCACGTCCCCGCCGTGGCCCCAGACGCTGGGGGCACCGGGACCGCAGAAGCCGGACAGCGACAGGTGCATCAGGCCGAGCCCGTAGCTGAGCAGCCCGCCCTGGCCCGGCCACGGGACGGTGGTCTTCATCTGCGCGAGCAGGTCGGGCGGCAGCAACTGGCCGCCGAGCAGCGCATGGAAGAACCGGTTCAGGTCGGCCCCGCTGGAGATGATGTCGCCCGCCCCGAAGTAGCGGCTGAGGTTGTACACGGTGACGTCGGTCAGCCCGTGCGGCGCCGGATAGAGCTGCTCGTAGCCGTGCAGCGCCGGATCCGGCACCAGCGGGAAGTCCCTGGGCAGGAAGGTGTCGCGCAGGTGCAGCGGGCCGGTGATCCAGTCGGCGAGGACCTGCTCGAACCGCCGGCCGGTCAGCTTCTCCACCAGCAGCGCCAACACGTTGTAGCCGGTGTTGGAGTACGACCAGTTGGTGCCCGGCGGGAACAGCAGCGGCTGCACGGTGCTGTCGTTGATCGCCTCGACCTCGCCGAAGTGTTGGAAGCGTTCGGTGTCGATGTCGGGCAGGGACCGGAAGGTGTACTGCGGGGCGAGGTCGCGGGGCAGGCCGCTGGTGTGCTGCAGCAGCTGCCGGATGGTGATCGGCTCCGGGTAGGGCAGCAGACCGGGCAGGTACTTCGACACGGGGTCGTCCAGCCCCAACGTGCCTTTCGCGGCGAGCTTGAGCACGAGCGTCGCGGTGAACGTCTTGGAGACGCTGCCGACGCGGAACCGTCCGTCGGTGTCGGGCTTGGCTCCGGTGGCGACGTCGCCGATACCGGAGCGGCCGCGCCAGCGGCCGGCCGGGTCCGAGGCGACCGCGATCACGCCGGGATTGCCGGCCTGCACGGCGTTGTCCAGTGCGGTCTGGCGTGGGTCGGTCCCCGCGACGGCGGTGCCGGTGCCGGCAACGAGCAGCAGGGTGCAGGTGACGGAGGTGACCAGTCGGCGCATGATTCCCCCTGGTGTGCGCGCAGTCCGAGGTCACGCTAGCGCAGTGCCGCTGGCGCACACAGGAGTTGTGAGTACGGAATTCCGGTTCTGCGCCCTGGTGGGGCACTGACGTGCCAGAATCCGCGAATGCCGGCCGACGACACGCGTTTGCCTTCCCGGGCCGGATCGGACCGGCTCACCCCGTGGGGCTGGCGTCGGGCCACCGTGCGTGTCGGGCTCTGTCTGCTGACCACGCTGCTGGCCTGCGGGCTGATCGGGATCGGCGCGACCAGCGGCAGCGGCGTCGTGCAGGTCTTCTCGTTCATCCTGGGCGTGCTGGGCGGGGCGGTCGCGGCCAGTGTCGCGATCGTGCTCGTCCGGCGGGTCTGGCCGTTGTTCCCGACGGTGCTGGCCACCTGGTTCTGCATGGCCATGGTCGGCCTGAGCTCGCTGTGGTACCTGGCCGACCACGGCACGCGCATCACCGCGACGGTGGTGTCCACCAGCTGCCAGCGCGTCAAGGGCGGCGGCCTGGCCTGCACGGCCCGACTGCGTCGGCCGGACGGCTCGCTGATCGGCGACCCGGTCGCGGTGGACGACCGGCCGGAGCCCGGTGAACACGTCGACGTTGTCGAGGACCCGGCCGGCGTGCTCGCACCCAGGCTCGGCGACCACGTCGATCCGGCCGACATCCCGGTGATCAGGACGCTGCTGGTCGCCTCGACCGGCCTGCTCGTCGTGCTGTGGGGCGTGTTCGGGGTAGTCGGCGAGCGCACCCGCCGCAGAGGTGCCGACCCGTTGGCGGGCACCAAGTTCACGCCTCGTCGGCGCCGTCACCAACCGTAAGGCCCAGGAATGTCCGGGAAGAGCTCGGCGCGGACTCGTGACGTTCCGACCTTCGACGGCTACGTAGCTACCAGCTACCCGGTCAACCGCGTGGGCTGGAGAACCTCTTCGCGAGGTCCCGCAGCCGTTTCACGGCCCCGACCACGTGGTCGCCGGTGATGTTCATGCCTGGCATCGGGCCTTGGCCCAGTCGCTCGATCTGGTCGGCGAAGCCCAGGTATTCACGGTGAGCGTGTTCTCGGCACGCGAGGCAGGTGACGGCTTCCGGATGAGGGGAGGTCATCGCATACGGCACCTGACGTCCACACCCGGTGGTGACGACGCTCGGCGCGTCGGTCACACGGCCCACAACCGACGAGATCAGGTTGCGGACAGTAGGACCGGCCTCCAGCACCTTCCGCTCGACGTGGATGTGCGGATCTGTCTCGCTCATCTGCCTCCGCGCCTCCGTCCGAGCCGTGCCGGCCCCAGGTTACCGCTCGGCGTGCCGTATCTCTGGGCTCCTACGAGCATCGACCGACAGGGACACTTGTTCACTGTCCTGAACCGGACAGACAGATTTACAACGTTGTGCCAACGATGTAAGACCGGTGAGACACGCGATGTCCCTACCCCTGCGATCACCGGAGACGACTGTGTCCTCTGACCGCCATCACCTTGAACCGGGCCCGGCGTCGCTTGGCCGCCGTGACCTGTTCCGGTTCTCCGGCGCCGCCGGCCTGACGCTCGCCTCATCGTCCCTGTTGGCCCCGAACGCGTCGGCCGCCGAGGAGTCGCGGAACTCCTCGGCGCCATCGGGCTTCCACCCGGTGCGGCCGCCGGCAACGCCGCTCGCGGTCCGCTCGCCGTACCTGAGCACCTGGCTGGCCGGTGACTACCTGGCCGGCGAGTGGGCCGGTTTCTGGACCGGCCGAACGACCGCCATGACCGGCATCGCCCGGATCGACGGCGTGGCCTACGTGTTCGCCGGCGCACCGGGCCTGCCCGACGCCGCGCCGCGCGGCATGATCCAGACCGACGTGACCGTCACGCCCACGAAGTCCCGGTTCACGCAAAACGGCGGCGGCATCGAGCTCACGGTGACATTCCTGTCCCCCATCGAGCCCGGTGACCTGCGGCGACAGTCCATGCCGCTGTCCTACATCGCGGTGCAGGCCCGCAGCATCGACGGCAAGGCGCACCAGGTCTCCCTGTATCTCGACATCAGCGCCGAATGGACCAACGGCGACTCGAACGCCGCCGTGAACTGGGATTCGACGTCAGCCAATGGGGTTCGCTCGCTGTCGTTCACCCCGGCCGACCCGGGCGTGCTGGCCGAGAACGGCGACATGGCGTCCTGGGGCACGGTCACGTGGAGCACCGCCGAGCGGCCAGGGCTGACCTGGCAGATCGGTGAGGACGTCGCCGTGCGGCAGAAGGCGCGGCTCGGCAACGCCATGGACCCCGCCCAGCCACGCCGGATCAGCGATCGCTGGCCGGTGGCCGGGTTCAACCTCGACCTGGGGCCCGTCAACGGTCGGACCGATCCGTTCGTCGTCTCCGTCGGGCACATCCGCACCCCGGCGGTGAGTTACCTGGGCACGCCGCTGAATCCATTGTGGACGAAGTACTGGTCGGACTGGCGTCAGATGGTCGCGGAGTTCCACGCGGACAGGCAGGCCTTCAGCCGCTCGGACCGCCTCGACGACAAGGTGAGCAGCGACGCCCGCCGCGCCGGC
>DATJJB010000320.1:0-2401 GCA_035492655.1 Kutzneria sp.
ATCGCGCTGGCCGTGTTCGCCGCGCACGACCTGCCCGACGGCGTCGAGCCCAGCCTGGACTCGGAGGCCACCTTCGACCCGGAGAACTTCTCGTTCCCGCACGGAACCCACCTCTGTGCGGCCGAAGTGGACACCGAGACCGGCCGGGTCGCCATCCGCAAGTACGTCTGCGTGGACGACGTCGGCAAGGTGGTGAACCCGCTGATCGTCGAGGGCCAGGTGCACGGCGGCCTGGCCCAGGGCATCGCCCAGGCGTTGTTCGAGGAGGCCGTGCACGACGAGAACGGCACCCTGACCACCGGCACCTTCGCCGACTACCTGCTGCCCTCGGCGGCCGACCTGCCGTCCTTCGTGACCGATCGCACCGAGACGCCGTCGACGACGAACCCGCTGGGAGTCAAGGGAGTCGGCGAGGCCGGCACCATCGCCTCCACGCCGGCAGTGGTCAACGCGGTGGTGGATGCCGTGCGGCACATGGGCGTCAACGACATCGAGATGCCGTGCACCCCGTATCGGGTGTGGGGCGCGCTGCACGGACAGGCCGTCGACACCGGTGGCGGTCAGGCCGGCGGCGGTCTCGGCTCGATCGAAGGGGGCCTCCAGTGATCCCGTCCGCGTTCGAGTACGCCCGTCCGTCCACAGTGGCCGAAGCCGTGCGGGCACTGGCCGAGGCCGGTGAAGAAGCGAAGGTGTTGGCCGGCGGGCAAAGTCTGCTGCCGGTGCTGCGGATGCGGCTGGCCGCGCCGACGATGTTGGTCGACCTCGGCCGGGTGCCGGAGCTGCGCGGCGTGACCGAGGACGGCGACGACCTGGTCATCGGGGCCATGACCACGCACTACGACGTGCATCGTGATCACCTGGTCCAGGACCATGCCTCGCTGCTCACGCGGGCCACGGAAACCGTTGCCGATCCCCAGGTTCGGCACCGTGGCACGTTCGGCGGCTCGCTGGCCCACGCCGATCCGGCCGGCGACCTGCCGGCGGTGGCGTTGGCCCTGGAGGCCGTGATGGTGGTCGAGGGCCCGGCCGGTCGGCGGGAGATCCCGGCCGGCGAGTTCTTCGTCGACTACTTCACGACCTCGCTGGCCCCGGACGAACTGCTGGTGGCCGTGCGAATCCCCAAGCGCACCGGCTGGCTGTCGCACTACGAGAAGTTCAACCGGGTCGCGCAGGCGTGGTCGATCGTCGCGGTCGGCGTCTCGCTCCAGGTCAGCGGTGGCAAGATCGCCGATGCCCGGATCGGGCTGACCAACATGGCCTCGGTGCCGGTGCGGGCGGTCGGCGTCGAGCAGGCCCTCATCGGACAGTCGGCCGGTGCGGACGTGTTGCGGGCGGCGGCCGAGCACGCCGCCGAGGGCACCAGCCCCGGCAGCGACGGCAACGGCAGTGCCGAGTACCGGAGCCACCTGGCCCGCGTCCTCACCGGACGGGCCCTGACGATCGCTGTCGGGGGCTGACCGGTGCGGTTGGAGCATCAGTTCCGGGTGGCAGCGCCGATCGACGAGGTCTGGTCGGCGCTGCTCGACCCGCAGCACGTGGCCCCCTGCATGCCGGGGGCCACGCTGACCTCGGTCGACGGCGAGTCCTTCGCCGGCACCGTCAAGGTCAAACTCGGGCCGGTGGCGTTGCTGTACAAGGGGAGTGGGGCCTTCGAGTCCACCGATGCCGACGCCCGGCGGGTGGTGATCAAGGCCTCCGGAAAGGACAGTCGCGGCAACGGCACCGCGTCGGCGACCGTCGAGGTCACCCTGTCGGCCGACAGCTCGTCGACGGTGGCCGCGGTGGTCACCGACCTCAGCGTGACCGGCCGGCCGGCCCAGTTCGGCCGGGGGATGATCACCGAGGTCGGCGGCAAGATCCTGGACCGGTTCGCCGAGTGCCTGGCCGCCCGCCTGGCCCCGGCCGATGCGCCCCCGGAACCCGCCGCCGCGGCCACCCCCGCTGCGACCGGGTCCGTCGCGACCGATCCGACATCCGCCACCGAACCCGCCACCGCCACCGACCCGGCCGCCGCGACCGAATCGGCCACAACCACCGACCCGGCAACTGCCGCCGCACCGGCCGGGGCCGAACGACCGGCCACGGCCGCACCGGACCAACCGGTCACCACCGAGTCGGCCGGGGCCGAACGACCGGCCGCCGATGCGCGCCGGCCACCGCGCCCCGCCGTCGGGTCCACCGCCCGGCCGGCCGAATCCCCGCCGCCACCCACCTCATTTCCACCGGAGGCCGAGCCCCTTGACCTGCTCGAGGTCGCCGGGGCCCCAGCAGCCAAGCGGGCGGCCGTTCTGATCGGAGCAGCGCTGCTGCTCATCGTGATCGTGGCCTGGCTGCGACGGCGCTGAACGGCTACCACCGACCGCCCATTGGTATGGCGTGCACCCGGCGTTCGCCTTGGGCC
>DATJJB010000321.1:0-8261 GCA_035492655.1 Kutzneria sp.
GGTTGCCGGCCGATCCACCAGAACGCGAAGTTCTCGTCGAACAGCGCCCCCCACGCCTCCACGATGGTGAAGAACAGGATGACGAAGCCCCAGAAGGTGAAGAAGTGGGCCACGCCGGGCACCGACCACTTGAGCAGCTTGCGTTGGCCGAACACCTCACGCAGCTGGGCGGCGGCCCGCGCGCCGAGCCGGTCGGTCCGCCCGGAGGCGGGCTGGCCGGCACGGATGAGGTTGGCCAGCCAGAGCACCCGTCGGCCGGCGAGCGCCAGGCCGACAACGGTGATCAGCAGACCGAGGACGAGACGAACGATCAACGGGGCTCAGCTCCACTCCGGTCGGAACCAGCCGGCGTAGTACCGGCATGCCTTGCACGCGTAGCGCATCTTCCGCACCCGCCAGTGCCGCTGGTACAGCTCGAAGCCGCGCCAGGGCGCACTGTGCAGGCCGAGCTGGTCGTAGTGCCGCAACGACGAGCTCGTGTCGCCGTCGAACTGCTCGGTGGCCCAGCCCAGGTGCGCCCGACGTAACGCGACACCGCAGTCGGGCAGCAGGTGCTCGTTGCAGAAACGGTGCAACAGCACCAGATCGGGCAGGCCTCTGCCGGACCGAGGTGAAGTGGCCGGCGAGTTGTCGAGGTAGTCGACGACGACGTGGCCCGGATGGAACTCGCCGACGTCGTCGACGAGCACGGGAAGTCCACAGTAGACGCACGGGTGCCGAAAGCCCCGCTGAGCCGAGGACGCCGTTGTGATCAAGGCCACAGGCCGGATGTTACTGGTGAGTTGTGATACGCGCTACTCCCATCCGTGGGGCATGACAAGCGAACGGGGCGGCCGATCGGCCGCCCCGGTTACGCTGAAGAGAGTAAATTCGCTGCTCAGAGCGCTCGTAGCGCCTCGAGTGCCTTGTCGGCGTGCACGGCCATCCGCAGCTCGCTCTTGATCGACAGGATGACCCGGCTGTCGCTGCCGATGACGAAGGTCTGCCGCCGGGTCAGCACCGGCCCGAACCGCCGCCGCACGCCGAACTGGGTGGCCACCACGCCGTCCGGATCGGACAGCAGCGGATAGTCGAACGAGTTGATCGCCGAGAACTCGCGCTGCTTGCCGACGGCGTCGGGGGAGATGCCGATCCGCTGCGCGCCGACCGCCTCGAACTCCGCGGCCAGGTCCCGGAAGTGGCAGCTCTCCGCGGTGCAGCCGCCGGTCATCGCGGCCGGGTAGAAGAACAGCACGACCGGCCCCTTGGCCAGGTACTCGGACAGCCTGCGGGGCTCGCCGTGGTCGTCGAGCAGCTCGAAGTCCGCGACCACGTCGCCGTTGTTCATCGGGTTTCCTCCGGTCTCGGCGGCAGCGGGAAGAAACCGCTGGTGCGCCGAACGTACTCGGCATAGCCGGGCCGCGAGCCCATGGCCCGCTCGGTCAGCGCCTTGCCGGTGCCCCTGGTCAGGAAGAAGGTCATCACCAGCGGCGACAGCACGGTCAGCGCGCCGATCCAGTGCTGGCAGGCCACCAGGTACAGCCCCCACCACACGGTGGCGTCGCCGAAGTAGTTGGGGTGACGGGTGTAGCGCCACAGCCCCCGGTCCATGATCCGACCTTTGTTCGCCGGGTCGGCCTTGAACCGGGACAGCTGCCAGTCACCGACCGACTCGAAGCCGATGCCGACCGCCCACACCGCCAGGCCGAGCCAGGTCAGCAGGCCCATGGACGACTCGTACTGCGCCGCCTGCACCGGCCAGGACACGAACCACATGATCACGCCCTGCACCAGGTAGATCTTGCGGAACGCGTACCAGTGCGGGTTGCCGGTGGCGCGCTTCATCAGCGCCACGTAGCGCGGGTCCTCGGGCCGGCGGCCGTTGCGGAGCTGGATGTAGACGGCCAGCCGCAGCCCCCAGATCACGGTCAGCGCCGTCACCAGCCAGCCCGATCCCGAGACGATCAGCCCGACCACGGCGATCACCGCGAAGCCCAGGCCCCACACCGTGTCCACGCCGTCGTGACGGCCACGGGCGACCGCCACGCCCAGCGCGACCAGCATCACCACCAGCACCGCGGCGGCGGTGATGCCCAGGTTGGCCAGCAGCCCGGTCAGGTTCACGAGACCACCTCCCAGTTGCGACGGGTCCGCGGCATGCCGCTGACGCCGGTGACGGTGGGCCGGACGGCCAGGATCTGGTCCACACCCATCCGGTTCTCCTGGAACGCCAGCGCCCCGCCGGCCAAGTACAGCCGCCACACCCGCAGCTGCCCCTCACCGACCAGCGCGGTCAGCTCGGCGGCGCGCTCCTCCAGGGTCCGCGCCCAGGCGTCCACGGTCCATACGTAGTGCTCCCGCAGCGCCTCGACATCCCGCACTTCCAGGCCGGCCTGCTCCAGCATCGCGATGGTCTCGCCGACCGGCCGCATGTGCATGTCGGGGGCCACGTAACGTTCGATGAACGAGCCGCCGCCCGGGGCCTTCGGTGCGCTGGCCACCCGGGACATCTGCTGGAGCAGCAGTCGTCCCTCGGGCTTGAGCAGACGGAACAGCTGCGCCGCGTAGGTCGGGTAGTTGCCGAGGCCGACGTGCTCGCCCATCTCGATGGTCCCGATGGCGTCGAAGCCGGGGTCGGGGATGTCCCGGTAGTCCTGGAGCCGCACCTCGACCTGCTCCTCGAGGCCGCGTTCGGCGATCCGCGCCCGGATGAAGTCGCGCTGCTGGGCCGCCAGCGTCACGCCGGTCGCGTGCACGCCGTAGTGGGTGGCGGCGTGCAGGATCAGCGAGCCCCAGCCGCAGCCGACGTCGAGCAGCCGCATGCCCGGTTTGAGGTCGAGCTTCCGGCAGACGAGATCCAGCTTGTCCCGTTGCGCGTCCTCGACCGTGTAGTCCGGGGCGTCGGACGTCCAGTAGCCGCAGGAATAGGCCATGTTCGGGTCGAGCAGCGTCCGGTAGAACTCGTTGGACAGGTCGTAGTGGTGGGCGATGGCGTCCCGGTCGCGGGACTTGGTGTGCTCGGCCCCGGACAGCCGCGCCTCCTCGGGCGGCGGCGCCGGCCGGGTGCCGATCACGCCCAGCCGCAGAGCCTGCTGTACGGCGTGCAGGCGGTCGCCCGGCGAAAGTTTCACCTTGCCGAGCCCCTCACGGCGGGCCAGGCCCCAGAACCGGGACAGCCCCTCGCGCAGGTCGCCCTCGACGTCCAGCTCACCGGACACGTAGGCACGGGCCAGCCCCAGCTCGTCGGGGTTCCACAGCAGCCGGCGCAGCGCCCGCCGCGAGCGGATCACCACGGTCGGGGCGTCGGCCGGACCGGCCACGCTGCCGTCCCAGGCCCGTAGCCGAACCGGCAGATCGACGCCGAGAAAGCGGCGCACCAGCGCCGCCAAGGTCTGGGCGATTGTCACATTGGCCCCTTCTGTCACGACTGGTGTTCGCGCGGGACCGCCGACCGGTTCGGGTCAGGGCGTGACGAGATGGTCCACCAGCAGGTTCAGCGCCGGCAGCGCGTCCGCGACGGCCGCCCTGGCCTGCGGCGGAAGCTGGTCAAGGGCGGCGGAGATGCGCCGCTCGTGGGCCTGCTGCCACTCGGCCAGCTGGGTCCGGCCGGCGTCGGTGAGCGACACCCGGGCCACCCGCCGGTCGGTCGGGTCGCTGTCCCGGACGGCCAGGCCGCCCTCGACCAGCTGCTGAACCAGGCCGCTGACGGTGTTGGGGGCCAGCCGCTGCAACGAGGCCAGCTGGCCGATCTTGGCCGGGGCGTGGTCGGCCAGCGCCATCAGCAGCTCGACCTGGGCCATCGGCAGCGCTTCCCACGGGTAGTCGGTGCGGATGCTGGTGCGCAGGGCGCGACGCAGTCTGGTGACCACCTCGGTCAGGGTGCGCGCGTCGTTCGCGCTCGACGGGGCCTCGTGCTCGGGCGTGACCTGCGACATCGGCCAAGCGTATCGAGTGGTGACCCGGACCATAGGTCTCCGTCCCAAAAATATGTCGGTCACCGAGATAAAGTCGGGGTGTGGACACCGCGCTGCTCCGCCGCCTCGGCGCCGAACCGGCCCGGCCCCGTGTCGTCGCCGGCTGGCCGCACGCTCACTGGCTGGCCGTGGCGGCGGTCTGCCTCGGCGCCTTCATGGGGCAGCTCGACGCCAGCATCGTCACCCTCACTTTCCCGGCCCTGAGCAGGGAATTCGGTGCGTCGTTGGCCGGCGTCCAGTGGGTGTCGCTCAGCTACCTGCTCACGTTGGTCGCGCTGCTGCTGCCGATCGGCCGGCTGGCCGACGCCGCCGGGCGCAAGCTGCTCTACCTGTACGGCTTCGCCGTCTTCACGGCCGCGTCGGTGGCGTGCGGGTTCGCCGATTCGCTGCCGCTGCTGGTCGGGCTGCGGGTGGTGCAGGCCGTCGGCGCGGCCATGTTGCAGGCCAACAGCGTTGCCCTGGTGTCGACGAGCTCGCCGCGGCGGAGGTTGCGCGCCGCGTTGGGCGTGCAGGCCGCGGCCCAGGCCGTCGGCCTGGCGCTGGGGCCGACGCTGGGCGGCGTGCTGGTGTCCGGCCTTGGCTGGCAGTGGGTGTTCTGGGTGAACATCCCCTTCGGACTGCTCGGCATCGCGGCCGGTTGGTATTTGTTGCCGCGCACTCGACAGCGCACCGAGATGCGCTCCGTCGACTGGCCGGGCGTCGCACTTTTGGGCACTTCATCGACCGCGCTACTGCTCGGCCTTTCGGCGCTGTCCGGTTTGGACGCGCCGGTCTGGCTGGTAGTAATCCTTTTCTCGACCGGCGTCGCGGCCGCTGTCGGCTTTGTCCTGCGTGAGCGCGGGGCGGCCGCCCCGATGGTCGACCTGAATTTGTTGCGGAATCCCGTGATCGCGAGTGGTCTGGTCGCCGCGATGCTCGGATATCTGGTTCTGTTCGGGCCGCTGGTGGTGATACCGATACTCGGCGGTTCCGTTGTTCGGGCCGGCCTGGTGCTGACCAGCCTGCCGGTCGGCTTCGCCCTCGCTGCGACGTTCGGCGGCAGCCGATGGCCGGATCGGCGCAGGTCGACGGTGGGCGGTATGCTCGCCGCCGCCGCGGTGCTTCCCTTGTGTCTACTGCCTTTGACGGATCCGGTGCTGTCGATCTCGCTGGCCGCGCTCGGCATCGGTCTCGGCCTTTTCACGCCGGCCAACAACGCGACCGTGATGGCGGCGATTCCGGCCGCCTGCTCCGGTGTCGGCGGCGGCTTGGTGAACATGGCCCGTGGCCTGGGCACCACTCTCGGTGTTGCTTCCGTGACGCTGGCAATGCACGGCGCCGGCCCCCGCGCGGCCATGATCGTGTTAGTTGTCGCCGCACTCTGTCTGGTGATTGTTTCCCGGCGACGGTCAGCTTGACGGGCGTAAGGCTGAGGTAGTGAACTACCGCACCTAAGCCAATTCACAGTGGAGGCATAACGGATGCGCACCGTCGTCGCCGTAGCCGGTTGTGCACTCGTGCTTGTCGCCTCCGCCTGCGGCAGCACCGGTTCCAACAGCGCTGCCACCGGTCCCGCGACAAACACCGCCAAGCCCAAGGTCGGCGTGATCCTGCCGGACACGACCACCTCCGCCCGTTGGGAGGACTCGGACAAGCCACTGCTCACATCCCAGCTCAGCTTCGCCGGCATCCAGCCGGACATCCAGAACGCGCAGGGCGACGAGAAGCGCTTCGAGTCGCTGGCCGACAAGATGATCGCCGAGAAGGTGAACGTCCTGATGATCACCCCGCTGTCCTCGGACGGCGGCGCGGTGGTGGAGAAGAAGGCGAAGGCGGCCGGCATCCCGGTCATCGACTACGACCGGATCAGCCTCGGTGGCACGGCCGAGTACTACGTCTCCTTCAACAACCTGGCGGTCGGCCAGCTCCAGGCCGACGGCCTGCTGCAGTGCCTCGGCGCCAAGTCGGGCGCGCAGATCATCGAGATCGAGGGCGCGCCGACCGACAACAACGCCACCCAGTTCCACGACGGCCACGAGCAGGTGCTCAAGCAGCGCTACGACTCCGGCCAGCTGCATCTGGTGGCCAGCCGGGGCATCGACAAGTGGTCGCCGGACACCGCCGCGGCCACCTTCACCAGCCTGCTGGACGGCAACGGTGGCAAGGTCGACGGCGTGCTCGCCGCCAATGACGGCATGGCCGCCAGCATCGAGGCCGTGCTCAAGCAGCGCAACATGAGCTCCGTGCCGGTGACCGGTCAGGACGCCACGCTCGACGGCCTCAAGGCGGTGCTGCGCGGCACCCAGTGCATGACCGTGTACAAGCCGATCGACATCGAGGCGGAGGCCGCCTCGCGGCTGGCCATCGCCGTGGCCACCGCTCGGCAAGGGGACGCGGACGACCTCGCCACGGGCAACACCAAGGACCCGAAGGGCAACCGCGACGTCAAGTCGGTGCTGCTCGGACCACAGTCCATCAGCAAGATCGATGTGCAGGGCCTGGTGGCCAAGGGGGTCGTCAAGACCGGTGACCTCTGCGGCGGGGACATGCGCAACGCGTGCATCAGCGCGGGCATTCCCGTCGACTAGCGGCGAACTCGGCCTGGCCCTCGTCCCGACCGGGACGGGGGCCAGCCGCGTGAATGGGACCGGAACCTCCCGTGAGCGCCGATCCGCTGGCCCCGTGGCGCAATGCGACGATCTCCGCCGCGATGGACACCGCGGTCTCCTCGGGGGTGCTGGCGCCGAGGTCGAGCCCGATCGGGGCGCGAAGCGAGGCCAGCTCACGGTCGGACAGACCGACCTCACGGAGCCGTTCCAGGCGTTGTGCGTTGGTGCGGCGGGAACCGAGCGCGCCGACGAAGGCCAGCGGCCGGCGTAGCGCGTCGGCCAGCAGCGGCACGTCGAACTTCTCGTCATGGGTGAGCACGCAGACCACCGTGCGGGCGTCGGTCGTGGTGCGGGCCAGCTGCTGGTGCGGCCAGTCGACGATCACCTCGTCGGCGTCCGGGAACCGGGCCCTGGTGGCGAACACCGGTCGGGCATCGCAGACCGTCACGTGATAGCCCAGGAACTTCCCGATACGCACCAGGGCGGCGGCGTGGTCGATGGCCCCGTAGACCAGCATGCGGGGCGGCGGCGACCAGGGCTCCACGAACAGCTCCAGGCCGTCGTACCCCATAGTTCGTTGATACTGCCGGCCGGTGGCGCCGGCGTGTCGGACCAGGTCGGGATCGACGACCTCGTCGCCGACGACACGGTCGGCGAACACGGCCATGCCCTGACCCAGCAACTCTTTCGGGCCGCCGACCACGCGGACGAGCACCACCGGTTCGGGATCCGTGGCCAGCGCGGCGGCGATGGCCGGGGTGGCCGGCTGCACGAACACCTCCAGCTCGCCGCCGCAGGTGAGGCCGACCGCGAACGCGTCGTCATCGGAGTAGCCGAACCGCTGCCGTTGCGGCACTCCCGTCTCGAGCGCCTCCTGGGCCAGCTCGTACACGGCCCCTTCGACGCAACCGCCGGAGACGCTGCCGAACGCCTCGCCGTCCGCGGTGACGGCCAGCGCGGAGCCCAAACCCCGTGGCGCGCTGCCGCTGACCGCGATCACACTGGCCACCGCGAAGTGACGTCCGGACAGCGCCTTCGACAGTTCTCTCATCGTGCCAGTGCCTCGATCCCGGCGATGCCGAAGTAGGCGACGAAGATCGCCGCGATGACCGCGACCAGCCAGTGCACCTCACGCCACTGGCCCTTGCCCAGCTTGACCACCACGTAGCTGACGATGCCGGCGCCGACCCCGTTGGTGATCGAGTACGTGAACGGCACGATGGCCATGGTCAGGAACACCGGGATGGTGAAGTCGCTGTCCTGGAACGGAATGTGCCGGCACTGGGCCATCATGATGCCGCCGATGACGACCAGCGCGGGCGCGGCGGCCTGCGCCGGCACGATGCCGGCGATCGGCGTGACCAGCATGGTCGCACCCAGCAGCGCCCCGGTGACCACACTGGCCAGGCCGCTGCGCGCACCTTCGCCCACGCCGGCCGCCGACTCCAGGAAGACGGTGTTGGGCGCGGAACCCGTGCCGCCGCCGACGATCGCGCCGATGCCGTCCACCAGCAGGATCTTGCCCATGCCGGCGACCTTGCCGTTCCTGGTCATGCCGGCTTCGTGGCAGACGCTGGTGATCGTGCCCATGGCGTCGAAGAAACCGCTCAGCACCAAGGTGAACAGGAACACCGTGGCGGTGATCGCGCCGGCCGAGGCGAAGCCGCCGAACAGGTCGACGTGGCCGAACAGACCGAAGTCGGGCGCGGCGACCAGGTTC
>DATJJB010000322.1:0-3831 GCA_035492655.1 Kutzneria sp.
GATGTACAAGATCGGCGGCAACTGCCTCTTCGGGCTCAGCGACACCAAGCGCACCGCCCTGAACAACGCCGCCGACGTGCTGGACGGCCTCATCCAGACCGCCGCGGCCAACGCCGGCTTCGGCTTCGTCGACGCCCGCACCGTCTTCGCCGGCCATGAGATCTGCTCCGGCAACTCGGTGTGGATGACCAGCCTCCAGTGGGACAAGCTCAACGAGTCCTACCACCCGAACGCCAACGGCCACCAGGGCTACTTCGGCGCGTTGAAGGCCATCACCGGCTGATCCCCTTGCGGTGGAAGGCAGTCCGCTGCCTTCCACCGTTCCGGAGCGATCACCTGACCAACTCCGCCAACTGCCGCACGACGTCGTCCAGCGGGGCGGTGGCGTCGATCTCGAGGGTGCAGGTGGCGCGGAGCAGGGGTTCGACGGCAGCCAGGTTGGCGAGGATCTCGGCGCGTTCGGCGGGGGACTTGCCGTACGGGTTGTCGGTGCGGGCGGCGATGCGAGCCAGCAGTACGGAGGCGGGGGCGCTGAGCAGGACGACGTGGTGGAACCGGGGATAGAAGCGGCCCTGGTTCGACTTGCAGCCGGCGACGAACACGGTGTCGTCGGTGGCGAGCAGGGCGGACATGGTGTCCTCGCGCCAGATCCAGTCGGTGCCTTCCCAGCGGCTCCAGCGCGATGAGTCGGTATCGACGGTCCGATGCCCCTGGGCGGCGAGGGCTCGTAGTGCGGAGGACTTGCCGGTGCCGGACATGCCGGTGACGAGGACCCTGGTCAAGCGCGGGTCCATTCGGCGACGGTCAGGACGGTGGCCTGGCGGGGGAAGACGGCGGTGGTGAGCACGCGATGGACCTCGTCGTCGGCGTCGAGGCAGCCGTCGGACAGCACGGTGAGGCGGTAGTCGAGGTCGAAGGCCTGGCGCACGGTGGTGAGCACGCAGCCGCTGGTGGCGATGCCGGTGAGGACGAGGTCGGTGATGCCGGCGGAGCGCAGAACCAGGTCGAGGTCGGTGCCGGAGAAGGCGCCGACGCGCTTCTTGAGGAAGACGGGGTCGCCGGGCAAGGGGGCGACGGCGGGGTGGATCTCGGCGCCGGGGTCGGCGGCGGTGAAGGCGTCGGTGCCGATCATGGGACCGAAGGTGGGGTTGGCCGGACTGACCTCGGGGTGGCCGGGGCGGAAGCCGACGGCGACGTAGCCGACGGTGAAGGAACGGGACCGGGCATGGGAAATCGCCTGGGCCAACCGGGGTAGGTAGCCGGGATCGGAGTCGAAGCGCGACACGATGGCCCGCTGCACGTCCATCACCAACAGGGCGGTCTCAGCCATGCAGGAATTCAACCACGTCGAGAATCCGGTCCAGCGCCGAGATGTGACCGTCCGAAGAGGACGGACGAAGGGTGGCGTCGGGTAGCTGACGGGCCAACCACTGGGCGTGGGCGAAGGGGATGATGCGGTCCTGCTCCCCGTGCAGAAGCAGCACGGGGCGGCGGATCTCGGCGACCGGGAAGCCCCACGGGGTCACGTAGGCCAGGTCATCGTCGATCATGCCGTCGAAGCCGTTGGCGGTCGCGAGACCGGCGTTGTGACCCAGCTCGGACCAGGTGCCGGCGACCGCGGCGTGGTCGGCGGGGGTGAAGGAGTTGGGGTCGAACGCCCCGGTGGCGAGCTGCCTGGCCAGGGCCTCGCGACCGGCGACCGTGGCGCGTAGTTCCTCGGGCGCGACCATGCCGGCCCACCAGTCCAGGCCGTCCGGTTCGAACGGGGCCAGCGCGCCGACGGTGACGCACCGGGTGACGCGATCGGGCAGGAGGGCCGCGCAGGCCAAGGCGTGGTTGGCGCCGCCGGAGTGGCCGAGCACGGAAAAGCGGGAAACGCCAAGGGAATCGGCGATCGCGGCGACGTCGGCCGCGGCGGAGGCGATGGTGCGACCGGGGTGGCCGGTGGAGCCGCCGTAGCCGGGACGGTCGTAGGACAGCCAGCGAATCCCCGGCAGGGCAAGGAGAGGCGCGGGCACGGCGCCGATCTGCGGGGTGCCGTGATGCCAGAAGACCGGCGTGCCGGCGCCGGTGTCGTACAGGTGCAGCGTGCGGCCGTCGGCGAGGACGAGGTCGGTCTCCATGGGACGGAGCCTAGCCGCCGGGTACGACAAACGGCCCCGGTCGGAGACCGGGGGCCGTCAGCGGTGGAACCTCAGGACAGCTTGGCTGCCGCGGTGGAGTCCAGCAGCCACAAGGTGCGCTCGGTGCCGCGAGCGCCGGCGGCCGGGATGTCGACCTCGGGGGCGCCGGCGAGGGCGCGGGCGACGGGGTCGGCCTTGGCCTCGCCGGTGGTCATCAGCCACACCTGGCGGGCGCGGCGGATGGCGGGCAGGGTCAGGGAAACCCGGGTGGGCGGCGGCTTGGGGCAGTCGCGGACGGCGACGACCGACCGCGAAACCTCATGCACAGCGGGGGAATCGGGGAAGAGGGAGGCGGTGTGCCCCTCCTCGCCGACGCCCAGCAGCAGCACGTCCAACACGACAGCGCCGATGACGGAAGCGTAATCGGCGGCAGCGGCGTCGGGGTCGTCGCCGAAGCGGCCGTCGGAGGGCTCCATGACGTGGACCCGAGCCGGATCAACAGAGACATGGTCCAACAGGGCCGCACGGTTCTGGGTCTCGTTGCGGTCGGCATGCCCGGCCGGCAGGAAACGCTCGTCGCCCCAATAGAAATCGACGCGGGACCAGTCGACGGCCTGAAGGGCGGGACTGGCGCGAACGTGCTCCAGCACGGCGTTGCCGGTACGGCCGCCGGTCAGACCGAGGGACGCCACGCCATGATCGGCCTGCGCGTCCACCAGCGCGGTGATCAAGCGGGCCGCAGCGGCGGCGGCCAGAAGGTCGCCGCCGCTGTGGACCACAACATCGGAACGCGTCACGACTCAGCCTTGGCGGTCGCCTTCTTCGACGACGAACGCTTGGGCTTGGCCTCGGGGGCCTCGTCCGTAGCAGCCGGAGCCTTGGCGGCCTTGGCCGGCGCCTTGGCGGCCGCCTTCGCCGCGGGCTTCGACGACGCCGGCGCGGCGACGCGACCCTTGGTGACCTTCGGGACGGCCATCAGGGCGTCCTTGTAGATCTCGTCGGGGTCGAGCCGACGCAGCTCCTCGGCCAGGCAGTCGCGCACCGAACGGCGCTGCAAGGCGATCCGCCGGTCGGGCTGACCGGGCTGGGTGAGGGTGCCGGTCTTGGCGTCCGGCCGAACCAGGTCGACCGCACCGGACCGACGCTGCAGGGTCACCTGCACGATGCCCTCACCGCTGGTGGCCTTGGCCCGACCCACCGGCACGTTGAGCCGCGAGGCGAACCAGCCGGCCAGCAGCTCGGACGACGGCGAGTCGGCCTCGCCGACCACGTTGGCCGCGGTGACCTTCTCGTACGGCGGCAGGTCGAGCGCCGACGCGAGCTGGGCCCGCCAGTTGGTCAGCCGGGTCCAGGCCAGGTCGCTGTCACCGTCCGAATAGGACTTGCGCCGCTGCTCCAACGCCTTGATCGGGTTCTTCTCGGCGGCGGAGTCGGTGATCCGGCGGGTGGCCAGCTGCCCGATGGAGTCCTCGGACGGCACGTCCGGGGCCTCGGACGGCCACCACGCCACCACCGGCGCGTCCGGCAGCAGCAGCGGCACCACGCAGCTGGCGGCCTGGTCGGCCAACGGCCCGTAGAGCCGCAGCACGATCACGTCGCTGGCGCCGGCGTCGCCGCCGACCCGGATCTGGGCGTCCAGCCGGGCGGCGGCCTTGCGGGCCCCACGGGCCAGCACGATCACCCGGCACGGGTGCTCGCGGCTGGCCTC
>DATJJB010000323.1:0-9344 GCA_035492655.1 Kutzneria sp.
AGCACGACACACCACCTCACACAGCCCGAGAGGACATCACCCACAGGCGCCCGACCCACAACACGATCAACTTCTACAGCCCATCCGCGCCGGTTCGGCCCGACCAGCTACGTGGCAAAGGGCAGGTGCCCCACAGGCCATTGAACGCGTCAGCGCGCCTGTCAGAGATTCGCAGCAAAGAATCCCCAGTCGGGTGACGTGAGTCTGGAGCAAAATGTTGACCCTGTTTCAAACAGGGTCAGCGCCGTGCTCCAGTTTTGCTCCAGAACAGCGCGCGACTGTCCACTTGGAACGGAAAACGAAGATCGCCCCCAGTCCCGGGATTCCCAGGTCAGGGGGCGTATCAGAAACTGCATTCAATTGTGGAGCTGAGGGGACTCGAACCCCTGACCCTCACACTGCCAGTGTGATGCGCTACCAGCTGCGCCACAGCCCCGGACCGAGATTTGGAACCCGGGTTGGTAGGTCCCTCATCTCGTGGTGCAAACACTACACGACAGGGGTGGGAGAAGTGAAATCGGGGGGTGGGGGTTGGGGTTTGCGCTGGTCAGGACGGTAAACGGCCCGGCACGCTGAGGGCGGGCCGGGCCGGGGAGTGGATCAAGGGAGGGTCAGGGGTTGAGCAGCTTGTCGAGCCACTGGGGATCCTGCAGGGCCTTGAGGTCGGTGGAGCCGTTGAGCACGGTGGGGGTGCCCTGAAGGTTGACCGGCGGACCTGACGCGGTGGTGACCTGCTGGGTGACGAGGTTGTTGTAGGCCCCGTTGTTCACGTCGGTGGTGAACTGCGCGGCGGTGATGCCGAGGCGCTTGCCCAGGGAGATGAGCTGCTCCTTGGTGTAGCCGGCCCCACCTTCCTTGGGCTGCTGGGCATAGAGCGACGCGTGGAAGTCGGCGAACTGGCCCTGCTTGGCGGCGGCGATGGCGGCATTGGCGGCAAGGAGGGAATAGCCGGGGGGATTGGTGTTGCGGTCGAGGATGTTGAGCAGGTGATAGCGAACCCGGAGCTTGCCGTCGGCGACGGCCTTGGCGATCTGGGCGGCGCTCTGCTTCTCGAGGTCCCCGCAGTAAGGACAGGTGAAGTCCTCGTAGACGTCGATGGTGGCCTTGGCGGTGTCCTTGCCGGCGATCACGGTGCCGTCGTCGCCGACGGTGGTGCTGTACTCGGCGGCGGCCTTGGTGACGCCGATGGCGTCGGCGCCGCTGGCGGGCGGCGGGGTGGACGACCGGCTGTTGAGCACGACGCCGACGATCACGGCGATGGCCACCACGATCACGACGGCGGTGCCGATGACGATGTTGCGCCGGTCGTTGCGCGCGCCGCGGGCGGCGGCGACGGCCCGGGCGGCGTTGGCCTTGTTCCTGTCACGCTTGTTGTTGTTCTGGGCCGCGCCCACGATGAACCGTCCTCCTCGTCGCGGCCGGCCACCCCGGCGGGCCTGGCGAAATGCTACCGACGGACTCTAAGCGCTACCTGAGAAGTCCTTTTCGCAACGCCGACAGGCACTGTTCGAGTGCCTCGGAGGCCGCCGGGATCAGGGGCGCGTAGCTGCCGAAAGAGTGCACGAGATGATCGAACCGGACGGTCTCGACGGGCACGCCGGCCGCGGCGAGCCGCCGGCCGTAGGCCTCGGCCTCGTCACGGAGCGGGTCGCGCCGGACGGTGGCGATGAAGGCCGGCGGCAGCCCGGTCAAATCAGCGGCCAACGCGGGGAAGAGCGTGGCGGGCGAGTCCTGCACATGCCCGGCGTAATACCCGAGGAAGGCCTGCATGTCGGCGGTGGAAAGCACCGGGGCGTCGGTGTTCTCGGCCCGTGAGGGGAACTCGCCAACGCCGCCGACGGCCGGGTAGAGCAGCAGCTGGAAGCGCAGCGCGGGCCCGCCGGCGTCACGGGCGAGCTGGGTGAGCACGGCGGCGAGGTTGCCGCCGGCGCTGTCGCCGGCGACGGCGATCCGCGAGGGGTCGCCGCCGATCTCACGGGCGTGCGCGGCGACCCACTGCAACACCGCAAAGGAATCGTCGACGGCGGCCGGGAAAGGATGCTCGGGCGCCAACCGATAATCGACGGAAACGACGACGGCCTGCGCCGAACGACAAATTCGACGGCACAGATCGTCGTGGGTGACCACACTTCCGGTGGACCAGCCGCCGCCGTGCAGGAAAACCACCACCGGCAGATCGACGGCGCCGAGCACGGGCTGGTAGACCCGAACGGGCACGGGCACCGTCATGTCGGTCACCTCGCCGACCTGGACCACGGGCTGCATGCGCTGCCAGCGCCGCTGGAGGTCGTCGCGGACCTCGACGACGTCGACGCCGGGCCCGGACACCCGTGGCACCGGGAAGGCGGCGATGAACTGCGCGAGTTCGGGATCGATGTGTGGCATACCGCTAAGGCTAGGCAACACTTCGCAAGGCTTTCCTCAGTACCTGGTCAATCCATTACCCTCCGAACGTGACCCAGGTTGACGAAACTGCGCTGAACGAGGTCGGCCACACCCACAACGACGTGTCCGGCGGCTGGCTGCGGCCGGCGGTGTTCGGCGCGATGGACGGCCTGGTGACCAACATCTCACTGGTCGCGGGGGTCGGCGGTGGCGGCGCGAGCGCGCACGTCATCGTGCTGACGGGCATGGCCGGCCTGGTCGCCGGCGCGTTCTCGATGGCGCTGGGCGAATACGCCTCCGTGCAGACGCAGAACGACTCGGTGCAGGCCGAGGTGGCGGTCGAGCGCCGGGAGCTGCGGGAGAATCCGGCCGCGGAAAAGGCCGAGCTGGTGCAGATGTTCGCGGAAATGGGGCTGTCCGACAAAACCGCCCGCCAGGTGGCGGAGGAAATCCACGCGGACGAGGAATTGGCCGTCCGGGTGCACATCGAGCAGGAGCTGGGCGTCAATCCGGAGGACCAGCCGTCCCCGCTGGTGGCGGCGGTGTCCTCGTTCCTGTGCTTCTCGATCGGCGCGCTGTTCCCGCTGCTGCCGTTCCTGCTCGGCTGGGAGTCGCTGCTGGCCGGCCTGGGCATCGGCGGCATCGGCCTGTTCGCGGCGGGCGCGGTGGTGTCCCGCTTCACGACCCGCCCGTGGTGGTGGAACGGCCTGCGCCAGCTGCTGTTCGGCGTGGTGGCGGCGGGCGCGACGTACCTGGTGGGTCTGCTGATCGGCGTGACTGCGGCAGGCTAGCGGCGTGCAACTCCCCGATCTGCCGGTCCGCGCGGTCCTCGACGAGCTGAACGGCGCCCTCGCCCGGCACGGCACGACGGTGTTGGTGGCCCCACCGGGGACGGGAAAGACGACTTTGGTGCCGCTGGCGCTACCAGGTCGGGTTCTTGTTGCGGAGCCGCGCCGGCTGGCCGCCCGGGCGGCCGCGGCCCGGATGGCCGAGCTCATCAACGAGCCGGTCGGCGGCACGGTCGGGTACGCGGTCCGCGGCGACCGCCGAACCTCGAAGAAGACGCGGATCGAGGTCGTCACCAGCGGTCTCCTGCTCCGCCGCCTGCAACACGACCCTGAACTCACCGGTACGGATGTCGTGCTGCTGGACGAATGCCACGAGCGCCATCTCGATGCCGATCTCCTGCTGGCGCTGCTGCTCGACGCCCGCGACGGCCTGCGCCCGGACCTCAAAATCCTGGCCACCAGCGCGACGGTCGCGGCCCAACGCCTCGCCCAGATCCTGGGTGCCGACACCCCGGTCATCGAGGCCCACGCCCGCACCTTCCCCATCACCACCACCTACGTGCCGGCCGCCCGCAACGAACGCCTCGACCAGCACGTCGCCAGAACCATCCATAAAGCACTGTCCGAAACGGACGGTGACATCCTGGTTTTCCTGCCGGGAGTCCCCGAGATCCGACGCGTCACCCAACAACTGCAAGGCCTCAACGTCCTCCCCCTGCACGGCCGCCTCGCCACCAAGGCCCAGGACGAAGCTCTGCGCCGCACCACCCAACGCCGAATCGTGCTGGCCACGGCCGTCGCGGAGTCGAGCCTGACGGTGCCGGGCGTCCGCACGGTCGTCGACGCCGGCCTGGCCCGCTCCCCCAGGGCCGACCACCGCCGCGGCCTGTCCGGCCTGGTCACCACACGCGTCTCCCAAGCTGTCGCCGACCAGCGCGCCGGCCGCGCTGGACGAGAAGCCCCCGGCCACGTCTACCGCTGCTGGCCGGAGCACGAGCAGGCGACGCTGCCCCGCTACCCGGAGCCGGAGATCCGCACTGCCGAGCTGACCCGCCTCGCGCTGGAGCTGGCCTGCTGGGGCACCCCGGACGGCAGCAACCTGGCCTGGTGGGACGCGCCGCCGCCGGGTGCCCTCGCCGCCGGCCAAACCACGCTGCGGAACCTGGGCGCCCTCGATGACCACGGCGTCACCGCCCGCGGCCGCCGCATCGCCGAGCTCGGCCTGCACCCGCGCCTCGGCCGGGCGCTGCTGGACGGCGCGCAGGAGCTCGGCGCGAAGCCGACCGCCGAGGTCGTCGCGCTGCTGGACGACGACTCCGTCACGGCATCCAGCGACGTGGAGACCGCTATCCGCACCCTGAGGCGCGAACGGCCGCACAGCTGGCAGCGGGAGGTCGACCGGCTGTCGAAACTGGTGGACGGACGGGGTGCCAAGGACGACCCCGCGCTCGTAGTCGCCCTGGCCCACCCGGAACGCCTGGCGAAAAGGCGTCAGCCGGGCTCGCGCAGCTACCTGATGGCCGGCGGCACGGCGGTCGAGACGGACGGCCCGATCGACAGCGAGTGGCTGGCGGTCGCCGTCGCCGATCGTGAACCCGGCCGCGCCCACGGCCGGGTCCGCCTCGCCGCCCGCGCCGACCAGGAGTTGGCCGAGCGCGCGGCCCCGGCGCTGCTGTCCGACCAGGACGAGGTGACGTGGGCCAACGGCGACGTCGTCGCCCGCCGCGTCAGACGCCTCGGGGCCATCGTGCTCACCGAACGCCCGATCGCGAAGCCCGATCCGGAAGAACTGCGCAAAGCACTCACCGAGGGCCTGCGTAAGGAGGGGACGTCCTTGCTCGGCTGGAGCCAGGACGCGACAAGACAGCGCCAACGCATGGCGTTTCTGCACACCCATCTCGGTGAGCCCTGGCCCGACGTCGCGGATGACGCCATCATCCGGAACGTCGACCTGACCACTGCCCGCAAGCGCTCTGACCTGGCCCGGATCAGCGCCCAGCACGTGTTGCAGACGATGCTGCCCTGGCCGGCCGCCGCCCGCCTGGACGAACTGGCCCCCGACCGCATCGAGGTGCCCTCCGGCTCCAAACTCAAGGTCGACTACACCGCCGACGGTCCCGTCCTGCCGGTCAAGGTGCAGGAGACGTTCGGCTGGACGGACACGCCGAAGATCGCCGACGGCCGGGTGCCGGTGGTGCTGCACCTGCTCTCGCCGGCCGGCCGCCCGGTGGCGGTCACCGGCGACCTTGCCTCCTTCTGGCGCAACGGCTACCTCCAGGTGCGCTCGGAGCTGCGCGGCCGGTACCCGAAGCACCCTTGGCCGGACGATCCGGTGACCGCGGTCCCGACTCGTCGGACTAAACCGCGCTGAGCGAGGCATCCTGTTCGGTGTGACGAACTCGACCACCACCGACAAGCTGTTCAAGGTGGCCATCGCGATCAAGGGCCTCGACGGCCTCGGCCAGCTCGTGCTGGGCATCGTGCTGATCTTCATCCCGCCCACGTTGATCACCGGCCTGGCCAACGACGTCGTGACGCGAGACCTGCTCGGCGATCCGAGCGGCACGCTGTCCACCCATCTGCAGACCGCGGCGCACGACTTCGCCGACGGCAGCAGCCGCGCGTTCGCGATCGGTTACCTGCTGTTGCACGCCGTCATCAAACTCGGCCTGGTAGCCGCGTTGCTACGCAAGGTGTTGCCGCTCTACCCGGTGGCCTGTGTCGTGTTGGGAGCTTTTGTCGTCTACGAGATCTTCCGGGCCGTGCGCACCCACTCCATCGCACTGCCGATCTTCGCGGCGATCGACGTGGTGATCATCATCCTGGTCATCCGCGAATACGCCCAGTTGCGCCGCGAACGCGCCGCGGCTGCGACGGATGCTCACATGTGAACGGCAGAACGAAGATCGACCCGAACTGTCAAGGAACCTGGCGCGTACTGGAGTGTGATGTAGTCCGACTCTGCCCGATTGGACTTGACGGCCTCGCATTTGTTAGGCAGTGCAAGCCGCCTCGACCTTAAGGGGACCTCACCATGCGCACGCGGGGATCACTACGAGCGACCGCCGCACTCGCCGCGCTGGCACTGCTCGCCGCCTGCGGCACGAGCGGGCCCGCCGACACCCTCACCGGGGCCGCCGGCCAGGGCAAGCTCACCATCGGCATCCGGTTCGACCAGCCGGGTATCGGTGAGAAGACGTTGAATGGCCAGTACCAGGGCTTCGACGTGGACGTGGCCAAGTACATCGCCGGCGAGCTCGGCGTGGACCCGGCCAACATCACGTGGAAGGAAGCCCAGCCGGCCGACCGTGAGACCTTGCTCACCACCGGCAAGGTCGACATGGTGGTCGCCGCGTACACGATCAACGACAAGCGCAAGAAGCTGGTCGACTTCGCCGGGCCGTACTTCACCGTCGGCCAGGACCTGCTGGTGCGGCTGAGCGACAACTCGATCGACGGCCCGCAGTCGCTCAACGGCAAGAAACTCTGCTCGGTCGCCGGCTCCACCTCGGCCCAGCAGGTGAAGGACAAGTTCGCCAAGAACACCAACCTGGTGGAGTACGGCCGTTACTCCGACTGCGTCACCGCGCTGCTGGCCGGCCTGGTCGACGCGGTCACCACCGACGACGTGATCCTGGCCGGTTACGCGGCCCAGAACCCGGAGCTGCTGCGGGTGGTCGGCAAGCCGTTCACCAAGGACTCGTACGGCATCGGCCTGCGCAAGGGCGACACCGCCGGCCGCGAGAAGGTGGACGCGGCGCTGCAGAAGATGATCTCCACCGGCGCCTGGCGGTCGGCCCTGCAGTCCAACGTGGGCAGCTCCGGCTACCAGATGCCCTCGCCGCCGGCCATCACCGAGCGCTAGTTTTGGCGGTATGCGACTGCTGATCGGCTACGAGGACTACCCGCTCGACCCGCTCCGGGCGCTGCTGCCGGGCTGGGACGTGTTCCAGTCCTCGCCGGCCGACTTCGCCGAGATGGCCGACGGTATGGACGTGGTCACCCCGATCGCCGCCAAGGTGGACGCGGACCTGTTGGGCAAGGCCACTTTCGGCTTCGTGCAGCAGTTCGGCGTCGGCCTGGAGACGGTCGACGTGGATGCCGCGACCGAGGCCGGGGTGTGGGTGGCGCGTCTGCCCGGCGACATCACCGGCAACGCGGATGCCGTGGCCGAGCAGGCGATTCTGCTCACGCTGGCCCTGGGGCGGCAGCTCGACGCGGCCCGGCAGACGTTGCGCGAGCGCAAGTGGGCGCAGCCGGCCGGCCGGTCGTTGTCCGGCAGCACGGTGGCGATCATCGGGCTGGGCGCGATCGGTCTGGCGACGGCGAAGCGGTTGGCCGGCTTCGGGGTTCGCCAGCTGGCCGTGCGGGCACGGGCGGAGCTCGGCGGCCCGCCGGAGGTGGCGAAGGTGGTCGGCGTTGACCGGCTGTCCGAGGTGCTGGCCGAGGCCGACGTGGTGATCAGCGCCCTGACGTTCGGCGAGCACAACCGGAACTTCTTCGACGCCAACGCCTTCGCCGCGATGAAGCCGGGCGCGCTGTTCGTGAACGTGGCCCGTGGCGGCCTGGTCGACGAGGCGGCCTTGTTGGCGGCGCTGGATTCCGGGCACATCGCCGGGGCCGGGCTCGACGTGCTGGCCGTCGAGCCGGCGGACCCGGCCGATCCGTTGGTCAACCACCCCAGGGTGATCGCCACGCCGCACGTCGGCGGCGTGACCCAGCAGGTGCTGTTCAACTCGATGATCGCCCTCACCGACAACATCAAGCGCTACGCGGCCGGCGAGACTCTACTGTGGACAGTGAACGAGCCGTCACAGGTTGCGCAACGCCGGCCACAGGGTTGACCAGGGCTGGTTCCGTTTGGTGGCCAGATAGATCGGCGCGCCCTGGTAGCCGTTCTGGACACCGATCTTGTTGTCCACCGTGGCCACCCGGGTGACGGCGGCGAAGCTCGCCCGGATCTTGTCGGAGTTGTTGTCACCGATGTAGAGCACGTTGGTCGCGTTCTCCGGCGGCGGCCCGAAGTACCAGTAGCCTCGGTTCGGGCTGTACGGCGTCGGCAGGCCGCGTTCGGGACCGTACATGGACATCGCGCTGGCCGACCAGTAGGCGTCGCCGACGATTGCCGTCCGCGCACGGACATTGTCGGGCAGCGCCCGGTAGGCGGCAGCGACCTCGTCGGCCAGTTGCGGCCAGCCGACGCTCTCGAAGTCGATGAAGTCGGAGAACTCATCGCTGGCCCGCAACGATTCCACCGGCCGGATCGGCAGCGAGGTCGCCACGAAGGCGATGGACACCAGGAAAACCGGCCACGCCACCCAGGGCAGCCACCGCCGCCGGCCGTCGAGGCCGACCGCGCCGAACGCCCACAGCACCGGCAGGATGCTGGCGGCGTAGTACGGCCGGCCGCCGGTGGCGATGAACACAACGATGAGCCCGATGGCCGTGATGCCGAGGAACCTGAACTGCGGCAAGCGAAGCGTGCGCCACAGGCCGTACAGCCCGAGCGGGATCCCGACAGCCCCGGAGTACAGCGCGAGGACCAGCAGGAAGCCACCGGCGCCGCCGATCGAGGCGTGTTCGTCGGCCGCGATCACGCTGCCCATCTGGAGCTGCGGCCAGCCGTTGCGGGCCTGCCACACCAGCTGCGGCACCGAGGTCAGCACGGCGATCGCCGCACCCAGCCACAACATCTTGTTGCGCAACAGCTCCCGGGGCCCGACGAACAGGATGGCCACACCGGCGATCAGCCAGAAGAAGACGATCAGCCATTTGACCTGCAACGACACCGCCGTGACAACACCGGCCCACAGCAGCAGCTTGTCGTCCCGCGAACACACCCAGCGCACGACCAGCCACGTGATCACCGTCCACAGAAACGGGTCCACTGTGGACGTGGCCAGCAGATGGCCGCCGCCGGCCAGGAACGGCGCGACGGCGTAGCTGCCCGCGGCGATGACCTGGGCCCGACGGCTTCCGTCCAACTCACGGACGATCATTGCCGCGACGACGACCCCGGCCACCGTGACCAGCATTGCCGGAATCCGCAGCACCCACAACGAACCCGGCGCGACCGTGTCGGCGATCAGCGCCAGGAACGGCACCAGCGGCGGCTGGTCGGCGTAGCCCCAGTCGAGATGGTGCCCGGCGGCGACGAAGTACAGCTCGTCG
>DATJJB010000324.1:0-10744 GCA_035492655.1 Kutzneria sp.
GTCAGCACACCGGCCAGCAGGATGCGCGGCACCAGCCGGACGGCCAGCCGCACGACCAGGTAGGTCATGGCGGCCATCGAGACGGACGCGAACAGCAGCATGCTGGTCATCGGCACCGACGCCAGCGCGGGGTGGTTGACCATGGCGTTGTCCGGGTTCCAGGCCCACCAGCGCAGCTGCGGCCCGATCTGGTCGAACACCTCGTAGAACACCTGGCACACGAAGGCGACGGCGAGCGAGCCGAGCAGCGGGCCGCGCTGGCGGAAGATCCCCAGCGACCGCACGATCTCGTAGGCGAGTTGAGTGAACATCGGGTAGAACGCCACGATGTAGAGCGGTAGCCGGTCCTGCATGAACTGCACGGTGAACCGGTTGTGGGCGAAGATGAAACCGTAGATATGGTCGAGCCCGAACCATTCCGGGAAGTACAGCGGCGGCTCGATGACGAACAGGTAGACCAGCGAGGCGAACCACAGCGCCAGGTTGATCGGGTCACCGGCCCGGTAGCGGCGGATGGCGTGCACCAGCGCGAAAACGGCGCCGCCGATGACCAGCACCTCCAGCAACGGCATCGTCCAGTTGGCCAGCTCCCAGGGAAAACGGACCGAGATCACCGGGGAGACGTCGTGGCAGTCGAAGCCGAGGCCGCGGGTGACGGCCTCGGCCGCCGGCCCGCAATCGGTGCTCACCGGGCCGCCGTGGTGGCGGGGGAGTAGTCCGTGGCCGGCGGCTCGGCCTTCGGATCGAAGTCGAACGGCACCCGCTGCCGACCGAACGTCCGGCGGACCTGGTGTCGGAGGAATCCCGCGAGCACCCTCGGGTTGCGCAGCATCTGACCTAACGACTCGTCCAGGTTGAACACCTTGGCGAAGTGCTCGTCGACCACGTCGTCCTCCCGGGCGGCGCCGACGATGAAACTGAACGCCGGGCCGGACACCGCCGCGAGCACGCGCCGTCGCCACTCGGGCGGCTTCTCGGTGCCCACCGCGCACTCGTAGCCCTGGTCCCTGGCCATCGCGAGCGACCACGGCACGCGGAGCAGCTTGCGTTGGGCCGCAAGGAACCCTGTGGTGAAGGCCGCGTCGAGACGGTCGGCCCGGGCGAGGTGCTCCCGCAGCAGCAGCGCCGAGCTCGCCGCGGAGCTGATGCCCTGCGCGTAGAACGGGTTGAACGCGCAGATCGAGTCGCCGACGAACACCAGACCGCGCGGCGGCCGGCGAAGGCGGTCGTAGCGACGCCACTTGTTGCCGGTGGACCGGGTCAGGTGCACCTCGGAGGTCGGCGCGCAGCGGGCCATCGCGGCGGCGAACAGCGGCGTCCGCACCCGGGCCGCCGACTCGACGAACGTGTCGGTGGTGCGCGGCATCTCCAGGCCCCACGAGCCCATGCAGGCGATGACCCGGTTGCCCTCGATCGGGAAGAAGTTCACCAGGAACTCGTGCTCGGCCGGATGCTCGCCCTTGTCCGGGGTCGGCATGATCACCAGGTGCTGCCACCACCACGAGGGCGGTCGGGGTGTCGGCAGTTCGTACCAGCGCGAGGTGTAGGTGACCTTGGCGTCGAGGGTCCGGACCTCGGGTTCCGGCCAGCCCGCCGCCGCCAGCCAGCCGCTGACCGAGGAACCGCGGCCCATCGCGTCCACCACGAGGTCGGCGTCGATGTGCTCGCCGTCGACGTGGACGCCGGTGACCGCGCCGTCGCGGGTGCTCAGGCCGCTCACCGTGACACCTTCGCGGACGGCCACGGTGGGCAGCCCGCGCACCTTGTCGCGCAGCACGCGTTCGATGAGGATCCGGGAGCTGTAGATCATCGTCATCGCACTGCGCTTGCGGGCCGACCAGCCGCGTCCGTCGAGGTAGGCGGCGTCCATGGACGGCATCAGGTGCAGGCCGCCGGCGGCGACGAGGTCGTCCTCGAAGCCGGGGAACAACGCGCCGATCGCGCGACGGCCGGAGTTCAGCAGGAAGTGCGGGTGCTTGCTCTGCGGCACGCCGCGGCGGTGCTCGGCCGCCGCCGGCAGCTCGTCGCGTTCGAGCACCAGCACCTGGTCGAAATACGGGGCGAGCGCCCCGGCACTGCACAGGCCGGCGGCGCTGCCACCCAGGACGACGGCGGTCTTGCCGAGCTTCACTCGGACCAACTCCCCAACGTCATTCATACAATCAGGCCCTCAATGTATGAATGACGTCGTGCGGGTGTCAAGGTGGCACTTCGTCGCCGTGACGGCTGCTGAATGTTTCACCCGGCAGATGTCCGCCACCTGGCGCAATCCCTCGGCGTCTTGACGCCCGCGCCGGTGGATCGGTACTGCTCAACCGCGGGATGCACTGTCGTGGAAGGGAATTCATGCCTCGGCGGATCGAGATGCGTGTCCGGGCCGGCGTGGTCGCCGTGCTGGCGACGGTGCTGGGCGCAGTCCTGATCGCGGCGCCGGCGCGGGCCGCGACCGTCGGGTTCACGCCAGGGAAGGCGTGGCAGGACACCAGTGGCGCCGCGCTCCAGCTGCACGGCCTCGGCATCGTCAAGGTCGGCGCAACCTGGTACGGCTTCGGCGAGGACAAGTCCGGCGAGACCTCCGCCAACACCTCGTTCCAGGACATTCCCTGCTACGCGAGCACGGATCTGGCGAACTGGACGCCGCGGGGACGCGCACTCGTCCGGCAGGCCAGCGGCGATCTCGGTCCGAACCGTGTCGTGGAGCGGCCGAAGGTGCTGTACAACGCGGCCACCCGGACGTACGTGATGTACCTGCACATCGACAGTCCGTCCTACGGCGAAGCCAAAGTGGGCGTGGCCACCAGCACGACGCCGTGCGGCCCCTACACCTATCGCGGCAGCTTTCGGCCGTTGGGACAGGTGAGCCGGGACATCGGGCTGTTCCAGGACAGCGACGGCACCGGCTACCTGCTCAGCGAGGATCGTGTCAACGGACTGCGCATCGACCGGCTGTCCGCCGACTACCTGTCGGTCGACGCCGCGGTCGCCGTCCTGCCGGACTACGAAGCGCCGGCCATGGTGAAGGACGGCGGCCGGTACTACCTGCTCGGCTCGCGGCTGACCGGGTGGGGCACCAACGACAACGTGTACTCGACCGCGACGTCGCTGGGCGGCCCGTGGGCGTCGTTCCGGCCCTTCGCCCCGGCCGGCACCAACACGTACAACAGCCAGACCGCGAACATCATCCCGGTGTCGGGCAGCGCCGGCACCACCTACGTCTACGCGGGGGACCGGTGGACCACCGGTGATCTCGGCGCGTCCCCGGCGGTCTGGCTGCCGATGACCATCGCCGGCGGCACCGTGACGGTCGGGTGGCAGAACTCCTGGAGTCTCGACCCGGCCGCGGGCACCTGGTCCGCCGGCTCGTCGAACCCGCCCGCCAGCACCCGCACGCTCGCCAATGCCCACAGTGGCCTGGTGATGGACGTCAGCGACGCCTCCACGGCCGACGGCGCCAAGATCATCCAGTGGTCCGACCATCAGGCCGCCAACCAGCGTTGGACCCTGACCCAGCGGGCCGGCAACGTCTACACGGTCGTCAATGCCGGCAGCGGCAAGTGCCTCGACGTCCCGGCCGCCTCCACCGCCCAGGGCACCCAGCTCGACCAGCGGACCTGCGACGGCAGCGCCGCCCAGCAGTGGGCCGTCGACGCCGTCGGCGACTACGCTTCGCCGTCCGACACCAGCTACGTGCTCGTCAACCTCGCCAGCGGCTGGGTGGCCGACGTCTCCGGCGGCTCCACCGCCACCGGGGCGGCCGTCGTGCAGTGGATCACCAACGGCGGCGCCAACCAGACCTGGTCGCTGTCCCGCCCGACGGCGTAGTCAGGTGAACCCGACGGTGTCGGGCGGTGTGTATCCGTGAATGGTCCTCGCTTGACCGGTCGCGGCGGGCCCGCGTACTTTCGTCGCTAATAAGGAAACCTTCTTAACAATTAAGGGGGTGGCGCCATGGGCAGGGCGACGACTCGGCGTGCGGTGCTGTCAGCGGTGGCCGGCGCGGCGTCGGCGGCGGTGTTGGTCGGCGCCGCGCCGGCCGCGTCCGCCGTGCCACGTGACGGTGTCTCGGCTCCCTACGGTCCCTATCCGCCGCACCTGCTCGAAGCCGAGCGGCTGCTGGGTTATCTCGACCTGCTGTCCTGGGAGCTGGGCTACAACCAGTACCGGTACCCCGCGCCGCCGGGGCAGCCCACCGTGCCGGACCAGATGACGTGGGGCGATCCCGGTGACCCGGCTTCCTTCCGCAACCTGGCCCAGTGCGCGTCGTTCCAGACCGGCATCCTCAAGCACTCCTATCCGAAGTGGGCCACCGACGACTTCTTCGCCCAGCACTTCGGCTCGACCAGCCCGCAGGCGTGGCAGTACCACCGCATGTTCACCGGGCGGCACGGCGCGGTGCCGCACTTCACCCCGGTGTCGACGATCGACGATCTCCAGGTCGGCGACCTGATCGCGCTCGACGACAAGGACCGCCAACCCGGTGACACCGACACCGGCCACATGATGCTGGTACGCCGCCGCGCCGGCACGTATCACGGTGTCGGCGAGCAGCCCGGCAGCACCCAGCACGCCGTCCAGGTGGTGGACTGCACCAAGAATCCGCACGGCGTCTACGGTGTCGGCGACTATCCGTCCTATCCGGACAGTCGCATCACCAGGACAACCGGGTGGCCCGGCGGGGGCTTCGGCCATCTGATGCTCTACGCCGACACCGCCACCGGCGCGTTCACCGGCATCCGCTGGAGCGTGAACTCCTCGGTGTTCAACCCGGTCACCGAGCGGGCCGTCGCCGCCGCCCACCTCACCTGACGGACCACGTCGTCGAGTTGCCCGGTCAGTTCGGCACGGCGATGGCGACGGCGTCGTCCGCGATCTTGGTACGGGCGCCGTTGACCTCGGAGAATAGTTCCCGCTTATAAGTTTGGCTGTCGGGGTTGCCCAGCACGGCGCGGAAGCCGGGACCGACGTCGCGGCTGTAGCCGGCGTCGCGTTGCGCCCATCGGGAGTCGCGCAGCTGCCAGTGGCTGTCGGGGACGTCCACCGAAGTCTGGGGGCCACCGCTGGTGTCGCAGCGCCAGGAGTTGTAGATCATGTTCAGGGTGCCGTCCTTGTCGTACCAGAGGTCGTCCACCGCGGCTCCGCCGTTGTTCAGGTCGGCGCCCATCGACGGCGTGGCGTTCTGCGCGTGGGTGGCGATGTTGATCACGACGACCGACGACACGGTTTCGCAGGCTCCCGAGTGAGCCGCGGCGCGGTAGGCCACGAAGCGCCCGTCCGGGGAGAAGGTCGCCTCGCCGACGGCGACGTTGCCCTGGGCGATGCCGATCGACACCAGTTGGCCGTCCGCGCGGGCGAGGTACAGGTTCTCGTTGCCGCCACCGTAAGCGGACACGCCGTCGGGCGCGGAGACGAGGGTGTTCCCGTCCTTGGCGGCCAGGATCCGCAGCGGCAGGATCTGCTGGGTGTCGTCGACCTGTCGGTCCGGCAGGACGGTGACCCCGGCGGCGGGCTTGGACTTCGGGTCGCCCAGGTCGAGCGTGGTCACCACGTGGCCGGCCAGCCAACTGATCACGCTGCCGCCGGCCGCCGCCACGTCCTCGCAGTTGCCGCACGACACCGCCCTGACGACGCCGGACCGGGCATCGATGGTGGTGACGCCCGCCGTGCCCACGGCGAAGACGAAGTGCCCGTCCGTGGTGTAGCGGAAGTTGTACGTGGTGGTGAACGACCCGGTGGTCTGGGCGATCACCTTCGTGCCGCGGACGACCCCGATGCGGTTGTCGCCCATGAACGCGTAGGTCGGCTCCGGCGCCGGTGGCGCGACGCTGAGCGAGGCCGCGTCGGGGGAGTTCGGCACGACGAGCCGGTCGAGAACCACCTTCAGGTCGTCGGCGCTGTCGGCGAACGCGGCGTTGGACGCGCCGGCGAACTGGACCAGCGCCGCCTGCCGGCTCTGCGGGACCTGGAAGCCGACAACTCGGATCTCCAGATCCAGCCCGGCTCTGGCCAGGCGGTCGTCGATGGACTTGCGCGCGGCGGCGGGGTCGCCGGTGCAGGCGTCGATGCCCGAGGTGGAGATGACGACGATCCGGTTGCGGACGGTGCCGCGGCGGTTCAGCAGACCGCTGAAGCCGTCGATCGCCGCCGCGACGCCGTCGACCATGGTGGCCTTGCCGGCCGGGGTCAGCGAGTTCACGGCGGTGGCGACCTGGTCCGGCCGGTCGGCTATCTCCGCGGTGTCGGCGGGGTTGCCGCACTCACCGCCGTAGCGGCGCACGCTCAGCGCGTCGGAGTCGCCGCTGTTGCCCACGACCGACCGCACCGCGCCGGCGATCTGCGGGAGCCCGGTGCCGGGCGCCGAGGTGTCGACCAGCACCGTGGTTCGGTAGGCCGGCGCGGTGAGGACGAAGACGCAGGTCGCGGTGCACGCCAGGATCACGAGCACGGACGCCACGATGATCACCACGTCCCGCCGCTTCATCGTTGTCCCCCGGGGCCGCTGGCCCGCATCCGGGCCAGGAGTGCGTTCAAGGCGTCGACCTCGGTGTTGTAGAGGTCGGCCTGGTGGCGGAACGCCGTCAGTTCGGCCCCGAACGACTTGCCCGCCTTGGCCAGGTCGAGCAGTTGACGCACCGCGGGCACCGCGTTGGTCTGCTTGTCCCGCAACGCCATCGCCCGGTTGTACACCTCGACGGCGTCCGTCGTCTTCGCCCTGCTCTTGAGGTTGTCGAACTCGGTGTCCGCGGTGACCGGCTTGATCGCCGCCAGCGTGCGCTCGGCGACGTCCAGCCGGCCGTCGACCACCGCCTGCGCCGAGTCGTTGAGCTGCTTGGCGACCGGGTTGAGGGTGTCCACGACGTCGCGCGCCGACCTCAGGACGGGCTCGACGTTGGCGATCCAGTCCAGTGCGGCCTGTAGCTGCGCGGGGTCCTGGGCGAGCACGGGCGGTGGCGCGGAAGCGCTGGCCGCCAACCGGTCGAGGACCGGCTTGTTCTTGTCGTCGAGGCGATAGCCGACGAAGCGGAACTCGACCCGCAGGCCGGAGGCGGCCAGTCGGTCCCGGATCTCCCGCTGCACGTAGTCGGTGTCGTCGTCGCAGGCGTCGATCCCGTTGCGGGTGACCACCACGATCCGGTTGATCTGCTTGGCGTTCTGCGAGAACGGCGCGCTGAAGTCCTCGGTCGCCCCGATCAGGCCCCGGACGAGGGTCGCCGCCCCGGTCACGGCCGCGCCACCGATCGCGCTGCCGATGTCGTCGCGGTTGCCCCGGCCGAACCCGACCACCTGGGACGTGTTGGCGGACGAACCGCACTGACCGCCGAAGGTCCGTAGCGCGACGGCGTCGTCATCGCCGGTGTTCCCGATCGCCTTCCGCAGTGAATCGCGGCTCTCCGCGACAGCGGCCGGCTCAGCGCCGGTCGCGGACAGGTCGACCAGGAACTCGGTCTTGTACGTGGGGGCGAACTGGGGCAGGACCCAGGTCACCACGGCGACACAAGCACCGGCGACCAGCACGGTCACGATCGCCACGATGATCGCGTTGCGGACCGGTCGCGGCATCGGGATGGTTCGGAAGGTGCCCACCCTGATCCCGCCACGGATGTCCCGCGCCGCTTGGATCGAGGTGCCGGAGCCGGTGTGCGACCGCATGGTCGAGGTCCCGGCCGGAGGTGGGGCCTCCGCCTCGTCCGGCATGGGGTGGCTGGGCTGCTCACCTGCTGGCGGCGGGACGTTGGTCACCACGGTCTTGCCGCGGATGTCCCGGCCCGCCTGGATGGTGGTGCCGGAGCCGCGATGGGACGTCATCCCGGTGACCGGCGGCAAGCCCTCGCGCACCGGTTCCGCGGGTGTCGGCTCGGCGTTCGACGAGCGCGTCCACTTGAGGACCGAGGGCACCGCTATCCAGACGAAAGCCAGGACGCTCGCCGGCCAACTCAGCGCTTCCAGCACATTGCGCACCGGGTTCTGGCTGGTCAGCATCCAGTCCGGCAGGCCGTATCTCACCAACAGGGACACCAGCGCCGCCGCGAGCAGCGCCACCAGCCCCGCCCGCCACCACGCGGTGCGTGCCATTGCCGCTTCCCCCTCAACCTTCTTCGATCGTGCTCCCCGCCCAAGGTCGTCGGTTGGATGAGTGCGGTTACCTGATACGCCCCGCACACCGGCGAAATTCCTCCGAATAGCCCAGTCGCGCCAAGATCGTGCCCGTCGGCGCTGCTGTGGATCACCCCGTTACGAAACGTGCGGTGCGACCGATGCACTGCCCGTTGCCGTCCGGGGGTCGCCCGGCGGCCGGGCAGAGACTGGACTTCGATGATGCGTCGTCACCCGTTGCCACGAACCGAGCTGGACCCGGTGGTGGTAGCGCTGGCCCGGTCCGTGGTCGCGCGTCACCACGAGACCGAACTGCCGTGGTTCGACCAGGTGGTGGACGGTTTCGAGACCGACCCGGCGACGTTGTTGGATCCCGACCCGCTGCGCGCCCCGGTCGCCGTCGGGGTGGACCTGACGCTGATCAGCCCTTATGTGCTGTCGGCGGCGGCTTTCCTCGGCGGGGCCATCGGCGACAAGGTGCTGGACGCGGCGTTGGACGGGGTGCGGGACCGCCTCAAGCGTGCGTGGGATCGCCAGCACGGCAAGCAGGCGGCACCCGCGGCAGGCGGGGACGACCAGCAGGTGATCGTGGTCGTGGTGAAGGCGCACCTGGCCGAGCTGAAGGCCGACCCGGCCGTGGCCGACGAGGTCGCGCGCGAGGTGGTCGCCCAACTGCTGTCGGAAACGGATGGTGAATGAGCGTCGCCACGTCCTCGGACCGCCTGAGGTCGGCGCAGCCGTCCACCGGCCGGGCCCGCTACGTCATGCTGGCGGCGGTGCTGCTGCTGGCCGGCGTGTTCTCCGGTCTGCTGTTGCACGACCAGGTGCTGGGCCAACAGTGGGCCACTGACCTGAAGGCGTGCACGCACTACCTGGCCGGGCAGCCGGACGCTGCTGCCATGCAGCAGTTCCTCGACTGCACCGCGCCCGCTCAGTTCCGGCGGGCGGCGATCTCCCTCGGTGGCGGCGTGGCAGTGTTGCTGGTGAGCTGGGCGTTGCTGTACGTCCTGCCTCGCCGGTTGATGCGCCGGGCCGGCCCGTTCACCCCGGCCGCGCGGTGGTCCGCGGACACGATGTCGTTGGGGCGCAAGGCTCCTGAGGTGGTGTTCGGCCGATTCTCGCTGCGGGAGGCCTTCACCATTCGCGCGGCGGGCCGTACCCGGGTGGTGCTGCCGCCGGGGGTGGCGAGACTGCCCGAGGACGAGGCGAATGCCTTGGTACGGCACGAGTTGGCCCACGTGGCGGCGGGTGATGTGCGGCTGGTGTGGCTGATCCGGGCCGTGTGGTGGGCGGTGCCGCCGGTGTTGGCGCTGCCCGTGATCGCCGTCGGGATCCGCACGATCTGGTCGGGCGATCCGGTGCTCACGCACACCATCTGGAATCCGTTCTGGGCCGAGTACGTCGTGCGCGCGGTGCTGCTCGTCGCGATGACGGCAGCCATCGCGGCCAGCGTGTTGCGCTCGCGCGAGCACGAGGCCGATCTGCGCTCGTGCCGTGACCATCCGTCGTACGGCCTGAAGGCGCTGCTCACCAGGTCGACGTCAGCGCCGACGTCCCGGTGGCAACGGCTGCGGGCACTGCATCCCACTGTGGCACAACGCATCGCCGTCCTCGATCGCGGTGAGCTACTCGACCACGGCCGGCTGATCGAGGGCATCGCCTTCGGCGCCTTGGCCACGATGATCGCGCAGGCGACCACGCAGGTGGTGAATCCACTGCTGTCTCCGGCCAACCTGTCCCTGGAAGCGATCTTCATCGCTGCCTGCGTCGGCGGGTTGCTGCTGAGCCTCGGCTGGGGAACGGCGTTGTGGCAGCTGGCCCGCGGCAGCGTGGTGCCGCGGCGACACCTGGGTGCCCTGGTGGGGCTGCCGGTCGGCGGCGCGATCGGGTTGCTGTTGGACCTGTCCGGCACCGGCACCTTCAGCGACGGACCCTCCGGCGCTTGGCCGTTGCTGCTCACGGTGCCGCTTGCCGTGGGCAGCGCCGGCGGGCTGAGCATCGCCCTGGCCCGACTCTGCTGGCCACACTCGGCAAAGCCGCGATACACCTGGCTGCTGGCCGGCGTGGTGAACACCGTGCTGTTCGTCGGAGCGCTGTGGATCGGGTACGCCGGCGGCATTTTCGTGGCTTTCACTCATGACTGGCTGATCGGGTTGACCGTGACCTGGCAGGGCGGCATCGCCGGCGAGCCGCTGGCCGTCGGGATGTTGGTCCTCGGTGTGGTCGCGTGGTGGCGGACGCCGGGCCGGCTGATGTCGGTCGTGACGGCCGTCGTCGCCGCGGTCGTCGTCGTGGCCGGGCGCTGGATCCTGCCCAGCGACGCGACCACCCTCGGCGATGTCCTGCACCTGGACCTGTGGACGGCTGCCGCCGCGGCTGCGGCCGGTCTGATCGCCGGCGTCGTCACCCGGGGGCGAGCCGGCCTGGTGCCGGGCTTGGCCACGGCTGTTCTGGCGGCGCTGCTGGCCGCCGTCGCGCTGGCCCTGCGGCACGGCATCACCAACGTCGAACTCGGCTACGACGTCAGTGTCCGAGCGCTCGCCGCCACGCTCCTCGTGAACCTCGCCGTCGGGCTGCCCGCCGGCCTGCTGCCACACCGCGAATCCTCGCCACGGCCATGGGCCCCACTCGCCGCCAGCGCGCTGTGCGCGAC
>DATJJB010000325.1:0-24107 GCA_035492655.1 Kutzneria sp.
ACCGTGTTGGCGGTGGCCGGCGCGACGACGTACGTGTCGACCGGCGGATGCGGCTTGCGTTCGCCCGGCAGCCGCGACTCGACGCGCAACGGAAGTCCGGTGGCGGCCTCGATCTCGGCCACGAGGCCGGCGTCGCGGAACCATCGGCCGGCGGTCGGCGTCAGCGTGACGCCGACCCGCCAGCCGGCGTCCAGCGCGGGACGGACGAGCCCGTCGAACAGGCCCTCGACGCCGCCCGCGCCGGACGCGACCACACCGAGCATGGGAGATTCAGCCACCCGGCCAGGCTAGAAGGCGCCGATTCCGTTCGGTGAGCCGACGCCGGTCGGGGCGTCGTAACCCTCCAGGCCGGTGCACAGATAGTCGTCGCCGCAGAAGCCGTTCGAGCCACCGACCACGTCGAACAGGTTGTCGGCGTGCCGATACAGCGAGGACGCGTCGGTCAGCTGGCTGCCGTTGCCGGCCAGCCCGATGACGCCGGCGATGAACGGCGAGGAGGCGCTGGTGCCGCCGACCGTGATCCACCCGGCCTGCGCCCCCAGCCCGTACGTGTCGTACACGGCCAGGCCGGGATCCGAGTCGGCGACCGCCGAGATGTCGGCGACGGTCCGCATCCCGCAGTTGGCGTCGTGCTGCCACGCCGGCTTCGGGATCCACGCCGAGCAGCCGCTGCCCGCCCGCGACCAGGCCGTCTCCGTCCAGCCACGGGCGTTGTCGGCCTTGGTCAACGTGGTGCCGCCGACCGCGATGACGTTGGCCAACGACGCCGGGAACGACGCCGGCTGGAAGCCGAAGTCACCGCTGGAGGCCAGGATCGCGACGCCCGCGTGCTGAAAGTGCTTGGCGTCGACGTCCATGCCGTTGTACTCGTCCGAGCCGTAACTGTTGGAGATCGCGCTCGCGCCGGACGCCGCCGCCGTGTCCTCGGCCGCGCCCAGGTTCGCCGACGACGGCGTGTCCGCCTCCACCAACAGGATGTGGCAATCCGGGCAGGCCGCCGACACCATGTCCAGATCGAGGGAGATTTCCACGCCCCAGTTCGGATTTCCGTCCGGCAGCGGAGTTGCGGCGCCGCGCTGGTTCACCTTTTTGAAGCAGCCGTTCGCCGTCGTGCACGCCGGCAACCCGAACTGCTGCCGGTACTTGGCCAGATCGGCCTCGGCGTTGGGGTTGTCGAAGGCGTCAACGATCGCGATCGTCTGCCCCGCGCCGCCGGTCGACGGCAATTTGTACGCATCCCTCAAGTCCGCCGGTCCGTAGCCCTCCGGCGTCGCGTTGGCGCCGAAGCTGTGGGCTGTGCGGTAGAGCGCGAAGCAGTGCATGGTCGGCGTGGTCGAAACCGTCGCCGGGCACGCGGCGTGCATCGTGGTGTCGGGCGCGGCCGCGGCGATGGCCGGCAGTCCGAGCGTCAGCAGCGCGCCGGCGAGGAGCGCCGTTCGAAATCGCTTCATCGTGACTCCCCCTTGGTCAGCTCTGGGCACCCGGCACCGAGAACGCGCTGGTGACGGACTGGGCCAGCGAGTTGCCGGCGACATCGGTCGCGCTGACCCGCAACGAGACGTCGCCGCCGGTGGTGGACGCCGGGTTGGTCCACTGCGCCCGGTAACGGCCGCCGCCGAGGTCGGCCAGGAACGTCGGCGTCCACGTCGCGCCGCCGTCGAAGGACACCTGGATGTCGGCCTTCTGGAACGGCAGGTTCTGGCCGCCCGGGGCGTGCCCGAACGTGACCACGACCTGGTCGGGCCCGGCCGGCGCGGTGCCGTCCAGACCGGCCTTGAGCTGGTAGGCCGCCGTGACCATGGGCAGCGCCGAGCAGTCGGTCGCCTTGCCGGTGAGCGGGTCGCACACCCAGCCGTTCGGCACCGACTGCGCGCCGGAATGCGCCGAGCCGAACGTCCACTCGCTGTGGCTGACCGTGGACTGGTGGAACCACGGCGCGGTCCGCGTCTGGTCGTAGACGATCTTGTAATCGGCCTGCGCCGCCGGGGCGGTCGTTTCGCCGCCGACCACGTCCTTGGCGTCGATCAGCGCCTTCCCGCCGGACAACAGCTGGAAGTGCGAGGTCGAGACCGTGCCCGTGGTCGGGGCGTCGAGGAAGAGGCTGTGGCCGTTGGTGTCGAGCACCGGCACCAGGCCGACGCGGATCGTGTCGTCGCGTCGGCAGGCCGAGCACAGCCATGAAGTCGTGCCCGCCGGCGGCGAGCTCAGGCCCGGAGCCAGGGGGCCACGAAGCCACTCGGCCGGCGTTGTCGTCTTCGCCGCGAAGGTCTGGAAGCCGCCAGAAACGAAGCCGCCGCCGGTGGCCATGCTGGCCAGGACCGCGTCGCTGTACTGGAGGTCGGGGCCGCCCAGCACGTACTCGGTGCGCTGCAACGGGGCCGCGAACGGCACGAACTGGCCGAAGCCGAAGACCTCGTAGGGCAGGAAGATGATCCGCGCGATGCCTTCCTGCCGGGCCGGCTTGTCGCTGTAGTAGCTCTCCTTCACCGTCGCCAGCTGGTCCGCGGTCACCTTGTAGTGCTGGTTCGACGCCAACGCCCCGTCGTTGTCGATCTTCAGGTCGTAGCTGTAGGGGCTGGCCGCGCCGGCCGGGGAGTCGCTGTGCGTCTGCACGTTGAAGTGGAAGCCGCCGACCTTCGCCGGCGCCGACGGCGCCACGTAGGCCGTGCCGTTGCCCACCGCGAAGCCGTAGCCCTGCGACCCCATCGTCTGCGCGCTGCGGAAATACTCCAGCGTCTCCGAGGTGAGGGTCGACGGCCTCGGCGTGCTCACGGTGATCTGCGACGTCGCCAAGCTGGCGTCGATGGTGACCGTCTGATCGCCGGAGACCACGATGTCCTGCACCACCACCCGCACCGACGTCACCCGGCCGGCCGTGTCGAACGTCGGGAACCACGCCACCATGCCGTAGTCACCCGACGGCACGCTCACCCTCGCCTCGCCCGCCGTGCTGTAGGGGAAGGCGTTGAAGTTGCGGCCGTCGTTCGTGTTGATGACACCCAGCGCCGCGTCCACCGGGGTGTTCGCGCCGTTCACCGTCAGGATTCGAACCGTGTGCATCGGGAAATTCGGATGCACCTGCTGCGGCGCCCCCGGCGCGGCCAACCGCACCTGGCTGACCGTGCCGAACAGCGGTCCCCGATCGGCGAAGTGGTTCTTGGCGTCACGTCCGGCCTGCGCCGCCAGCGCCGCCCCGAACGCCGCGCCTGACTCCGCGGTCACCTTTCCGCCCTGCACGCCGGGGACGTCGGCCGCGCTGGCCGTCACCTGCACCGGCACCTGGTCCGTGATGCCGTCGCGGATCAACGCCGACACGTCGAACAGCGACCGGTCCAGCGAACTGCCCAGATACGGCAGCGCTGTCGCCGGCATGACGTAGAGGTCGCCGTCGATGCGCTGGTTCACGAAGTCGCCGCTCGACCCCGGCCTCGGCACCACCGTCGCCGTCTGCCGGCCACCGACGTCCCGCACCACCACCCGGTCGCCCGTCACCAGCGTCACCGTGTGGGTGGTGTCCGCGCTCGTGACCGTCTCCGCCCCCGCCGCCGGGGCCAGACCGGTCACCACCACCGCCGCGACACCCAGCACCGCCGGTGTTCTGCGCAACCAGGGAGATCGACGACCACCGTCCGTATGCCGCATAGGTTTCCCCTCCGTCGCCATGGACACGGGTCGACGCCCGCGAACGGGCATCACGACGGTTCGTACACGCTCAACCACATCCGGTTGCCTGAGGAACGGTCGCTTCCACTCGGACAGACCAGTGCTGACAGCCGTGTCAGATCCGAACGGCCGCCCGCACTGGCCCACCCGCAGCAAGATGCCTGTGAACCCGGTTCACAACCACTTCGGCGAAATCGAGCAGTTCACACGTACTGCGCCGAGGTGGTCCAGGCCGACGAACTCCTCAGCTTTGGCGAACTCCTCCGCGGTGCAAAACTTCCCCACAATGCAAAAGTTCTCCAGAGTGCAAAAGTTCTCCAGAACGCACGACCTCGGCTGATGTGAAGAAAACTCAGCAGCGCCGGAGAGCGCCGGTCAGGCGTCCGGGAACTCCGCGTCGGCGATCTCGGCCATACGGCGGATGAGGCCGTCGAGCAGACGAAGTTCGTCGACCTCCAGGTGGGAGAGCAGCCGGCGGTACTGGGCGCTGCCGGCGTCCATGACGCTGCCGACCAGCTTGCGCCCCTCGGCGGTCAGCTCGAGCAGACGGACCCGCCGGTCGGTGGGGTCCTCGCGACGGGAGACCAGGCCCTGGGCAGCGAGCCGGTCGACGATGCCGGTGACCGTGGCCAAGCTCACGCCCATCTCGGCGGTCAGCGCGTGCCCGGCCAGCGGACCGCGTCTGGCCAGCGTGAGCAGCACCTTGAGCTGCCGCATGGTCAGGTTGAGCGACATCAGCGGGTTGGCCCGCGCCGCGCCGAACAGGCGGCCCAGCGACCGCTGCGTCGCGGTGATGCTGGCGATGAGCTGCTCCTTGTCCTCCATGGACGGTTACCGATCACCCTTCGTCACGCCGCTGTGACGGCCCGGAGCAGTTCCGGCGATCCCCTCGAACCTGAGAGAAAGCTCAGCGACCGGGCCGATCACACTGTTAGCCTTGGGCCAAATATTAGGACAAGGCTAACCAATTCCGCAGAGAGCTGCCATGACCTTCCTGACCAGACTCAGCCTCGCCAACCGCGGCCTGGTGGCCCTGGTGGCGCTCATCGCCCTGGGCTTCGGCGCGTGGGCGATCCCGTCGCTGCAAAGACAGCTGCTGCCCTCGCTGGCCTTCCCGGCCGCGGTCGTGGTCTCCCAGTACCCGGGCGCCTCGCCGGAGATCGTGCAGGACCAGGTCACCAAGCCGATCGAGGACGCGCTGCGCAGCGTCCCCGGCCAGACCCAGCTGACCTCCACCTCCAGCCAGGGCTCGTCCTCGGTCACCGTGCAGTTCGACTTCGGCACGAACCTGGACAACGCGGTCAACAAGATGTCGCAGGCGGTCAACCAGATCGCCGCGCAGCTGCCGACCAACGTCAAGCCGAACGTGATCGTCGGCAACACCGACGACCTGCCGGTGATCGTGCTGGCCGCCTCCTCCGACGCCGACCAGCAGCAACTGGCCGCCAAGCTGACCAGCACGGTGCTGCCGGAACTGCAGGGCATCACCGGCGTGCGGGACGCCAACGTGACCGGCGCGCGGGACAAGGTCGTCACCATCGGCCTGGACAACGCCAAGCTGGCGGCGGCCGGCCTGAGCTCCACCGCGATCACCACTGCCTTGCGGGCCAACGGAACGCCGACGCCGGCGGGCACGCTGAGCCAGGGCAGCCAGACCCTGACCGTCCAGATCGGACAGCGACTGTCCTCAGTGGACGATGTGCGCAACCTCTACCTGACGCCGACGACACCGCCCGCGCCGGGTCGCCCCGCGCCGCAGCCGGTCAAGCTGGGCGACGTCGCCCAGGTGACCGAGGGCCTGGCCACGGCGACCTCGATCACCCGCACCAACGGCAAGGAAAGCCTGGGCGTCTCGGTCACCAAGACCCCCGACGGCAACGCCGTGGACATCTCCCAGCAGGTCCGGGACAAGATCTCGCAGCTGGAGACCGACCTCGGCAACAACGCCAAGCTGACCGTCATCCAGGACCAGGCGCCCGCGGTCAACCAGGCCGTCGAGGGCCTGACCGAGGAGGGCCTGCTGGGCCTGGCCTTCGCCGTCCTGGTCATCCTGATCTTCCTGCTGTCGGTGCGGTCCACGCTGGTCACGGCGGTGTCCATCCCGCTCTCGGTGGTCATCGCGCTGATCGTGCTGTGGACCACCAAGACCTCGCTGAACCTGCTCACCCTCGGCGGTCTGACCATCGCCATCGGCCGGGTCGTCGACGACTCGATCGTGGTGCTGGAGAACATCAAGCGCCATCTGAGCTACGGCGAGGACAAGAAGCGCGCGGTGCTGGACGGCACCCGTGAGGTCGCGGGCGCGGTCACCGCGTCGACGCTGACCACGGTCGCCGTGTTCGCGCCGATCGCCGTGGTCGGTGGCCTGGTCGGCGAGCTGTTCGCGCCGTTCGGCCTGACCGTGACGGTGGCCCTGCTGGCTTCGCTGCTGGTCGCGCTGACCATCGTGCCGGTGCTCGCGTACTGGTTCCTCAAGCCGGCCAAGGAAGGCACGGACCCGGAGGAGGCGGTCCGCAAGGAGCTGCGCAGCCCGTTGCAGCGGATCTACGTGCCGGTCATCCGGTTCGCCACCCGCCGCCGCTGGACGACCGTGCTGATCGCGATCCTGGTGCTGGTCGGCACGCTGGCGATGGGCGCAGGCCTGAAGACCAACTTCCTGGACGGCTCGGGCGAGAACACCATCAACGTCTCGCAGACGCTGCCGGTCGGCAGCAGCCTGGCCACCACGGACGCGGCGGCCAAGCGGGTGGAGACGGCCATCCAGGGCGTCGACGGCATCAACACCTACCAGGTGACGGTGGGCGCGGGCGGCGGCTTCCTCGGCTTCGGCGGCAACAGCGGCACGTCCAAGGCCAGCTACGCGATCACCATCAAGGACGGCGCCGATCTCCAGACCGTGCAGAACGCGTTGCGGGACAAGCTGGACGCGCTGCCGGACGCCGGGAAGATCACGGTCGGCGCCCAGGGCGGCGGCGGCTTCAACGGCAGCGGTCTGCAGGTCGTGGTGAACGCCACGGACGAGAACGTGCTGCGCACCGCCTCGGATGCCGTGCAGAAGACCATGTCCGGCATCTCGGGCGTCACCGACGTGACCAGCGATCTGGTCAACAGCGCGCCGGAGGTGCAGGTCTCGGTCGACCGCCAGCTCGCGGCCCGGCAGGGCCTGAGCGACTCGACCATCGGCCAGGCGGTGCAGGCCCAGCTGGCCGGCAGCCAGATCGGTCAGCTGTCGCTGAACGGCACCTCGGAGAACGTGGTGCTGCGCACCGGAACCGCGCCGGCCGACCTGGACGCGCTCAAGGCGTTGCCGCTGCCCGGCCTGGCCGGCGTGGTCCGGCTGGACTCGGTGGCGACGGTCCAGCAGACCAACGGCCCGACGCAGATCAAGCGCATCAACGGTTCGCGCAGCGCGACCGTCAGCGGCACGGCCGACAGCGCCAACACCGGCGCGATCAGCCTCGATCTGACCCAGAAGCTGAAGGACACCAAGCTGCCGGCCGGCGCCACGTACAGCGTCGGCGGCGTCAGCCAGCAGCAGAGCGATGCCTTCGGCAACCTCGGGATCGCGCTCGCGGTCGCGGTGGCCCTGGTGTTCCTGATCATGGTGGCGGTGTTCCGCAGCCTGATGCAGCCGCTGGTGCTGCTGGTCTCGATCCCGTTCGCGGCCACCGGCGCCATCGCGGCGCTGCTGATCAGCGGCATCCCGCTGGGCCTGCCGTCGCTGATCGGCGTGCTGATGCTGGTCGGCATCGTGGTGACGAACGCGATCGTGTTGATGGACCTGATCAACAAGTACCGCGAGGACGGCATGAGCATCGCCGACGCGGTCGTGGAGGGCGGTCGGCGACGGCTGCGGCCGATCCTGATGACCGCGGCCGCGACGATCTTCGCCCTGCTGCCGATGGCGCTGGGCCTGACGCAGAGCGGCGCGTTCATCTCGCGTCCGCTGGCGGTGGTCGTGATCGGCGGTCTGGTCAGCTCCACGCTGCTCACGCTGTTGCTGGTGCCGACGCTCTACACCATGGTGGAGAACACCAAGGAGCGGTTCCGCAAGCGCCGTGAGGGCAAGCACCGCCGGCCGGCCGAGGCGGAGCAGCCGGAGCTGGTCGACGCCAAGTAGTCCGGTCAGCCAGCACTGTGGGCCACGGGGATTCCGTGGCCCACAGTCGTTTTCAGGCCGCCGGCACCTTGTCGAAGAAGCCGTTGACCGCGCCGACCTGTCCGTCGCCGGTCAGGGTCAGCACGTCGGTGCCGATCACCACCGAGTCGCCGTCGGCCACCAGCTCCCAGGTGAGGCGCAGCACGTCGTGGTGGGTGTCCACGTCGCCGATCAGCCGGATCCGATGGCCCGGGAACCGCTCGTGCACGCCACCGATGACGGCGGCGAAGCCGTCCGGGCCGGTCACGTCGGCGATCGGGTCGACGAACCGGCAGTCCGCGGTGAGCAGCTCGGTCGCGGCCTTGGCCCGCAGTGCACCATCGGGCTGGTTCCAGATCTCCACGTAGCGCCGCACGACGGTGTTCGCGTCAGTCATCGTCCTCGTTCCTTTCCCTTGCCCCGCTTCGGTTTCCTCAAGCCTGGCAGCGCGGTGCCGGCTGGTCGATTACCTCGGACGTCAGGAAAAACGACTCGCGCGGGCCGCCGAACCGGCGTACCAAGTCGGCTATGTCCGCATCGCCGCTGGTGACACGCACGCTGACCGCCGAGGAGATCCCGGCGTTCATGGGCCTGGTCTTCCGTGCCTTCCTGGAGGACGCCGCCCCGGAACACGTCGCGGCCGAGATCGACCTGCTGGAGCCGCACCGCACGCACGGCGCCTTCGACGGCGACGAGCTCATCGGCGGCGGCACGATGCTGTCCAAACGGATGACGTTGCCCGGCACCGGGCCGCACCCGGTCGCCGCCATCTCCTGTGTCGGCGTCGCGCCCGATCACCGACGTCGTGGCGCGATGGCCGAGGTGATGCGGGCACAACTGCATTCCCAGCACGGAACCGGCGACGCGTTCGCCGCGCTGTACGCCTCCGAGGGCGACATCTACGGTCGTTTCGGCTACGGGCTCGCCGGCCATCGCGCCTTCTTCGCGGTGCCGCGCGGGGCCGAGTTCCATTCCACTGTGGACGTCAGCGACGGCCGGGTTCGCGAGGTGGACAAGGAAACCGCGCTGCCGCTGATGCACCACCTGCACAGCAAGGTCGCGCCGACGCGCGTGGGGTGGGTGGACCGCACCAAGGCGTCCTGGCAGGTGTTCCTGTCGGAGAACGCTTCGGAGCTGCTGAGCGAGGGTCTGACCAAGTGGCGCTACGCCATCCATCCGGAGGGCTACGCCATTTACCAGGTGAAGCGGAAGTGGGAGTCGCGCAAGCCCGAACACGAGGTGCACACCCGGGAGATCCTCGGCACCACACCGCAGGCGTACGCGGCGCTGTGGCGGTACCTGCTCGACATCGACCTGACCACAACGGTGCGGGCCGAGGGCGCCACCGACGACCCGATCATCCACATGCTGCGCGATGCCACCGACAACAACCGAACCGTCGGCGACGGCCTGTGGGTGCGGATCGTCGATATCGACCGTGCGCTGCCGCTCCGCACGTACTCCGCGGCGGTCGACGTCGTGCTGGCGGTCGAGGACACGTTCTGTCCATGGAACGCCGGCACCTGGCGGCTTGTCGCCGAGGCCGACGGACCGGCGACCGTCACCCGCACCGATGCCCGACCCGACCTGGCGCTGGGCGTCCGCGAGCTCGGCGCGGTGTTCCTCGGCGGCACGACCGTGCAGGAACTCGTTGCCGCGCAGCGTATCCGCGAGCTGACGCCGGGCAAGGCCCGAGCCGCGTCACGGGCGTTCGCCGGCGATCACCAACCGAACTGCCCCGAATTGTTCTGATCTTCAGGGCCGCTGATCCTTCAGGTAATCGACAGCCAGGAACCGGAACTCACGCCGCCCGCGGGCTCGTTGGCCGTCACGTAGCCACAAGAAGGAGGACGTGATGGGCACCTACCTTGTCGCGGTGGTCGTGGTCGGCCTGCTCGGGGCGTACTGGGCCGGGCGGTCGCCGGGCGCGGCCGGGAAGTAGGTGTCCGCCGGGTCACAGGCCCACCTCGCTGGCGCTCGGCGGGTCTACGACCCAGGTCCCTGTACTGAATGGTGCCCTCGCAAGCTCGGTCACTCGGGTTCGGTCGGCCCGGCAGGAACCGAGGCGGTAGCTTTCCCGTTGTCCGTTTGCGACGGATTCACCCTCGTTGGAAGCCGGGAGGCACCGTGACCACGCTGCTCGTCGTGATCCTGCTGGTGGTGATCATCGGCGTGGCCGTCGTCGTGATGCGTCAGCGCGCGCAGAACGGCCAGCGCCTCGACGACGCCAAGGCCGACGCCCGGCGCTGGGTGGAGCGGCTCGGCGGCCAGGTGCTCAACCTGACCGGCACCAACGACGCGTCCAAGCAGGCGTTGGCCGACGCCGGCGAGCGCTACAACGCCGCCGGCTCACAGATGGAGCAGGCGCGCACCATCGAGCAGTGCCGGCTGGTCACCCAGACCGCGCAGGAGGGCCTGTACTACGTGCGGGCCGCGCGCGAGGCCATGGGCCTGGACCCCGGCCCCGAGCTGCCCGACCTCAACGGCCAGAGCCGCGCCGGCAAGGTCACCGGCGACCGCCGGGTCGAGGTCGAGGGCCACGAGTACGAGGCGTCCGCCGTCGCCGGCGCCGGCACCCCGCACTACTACCCCGGCGGTTACGTCGCCGGTCGCCCCGTGCCGCAGGGCTGGTACAGCGAGCCGTGGTGGAAGCCCGCGCTCGTCGCCGGCGCGTGGGGCATCGGCGCCGGGCTGCTGTTCAACGCCATGTTCTCCGGCATGCACTCCATCCCGTACGCCGTCGGCGGCTGGGACAGCGGCGCCGGCTGGGACGGTGGTTACGACGGGGGCGGTTTCGACGGCGGCCAGGGCTTCGGCGACTTCGGCGGCGACCAGGGTCAGCAGGCCGACTGGAACGGCGGCGACCAGGGTGGCGGCGACTGGGGCGGCGGTGGCGACCAGGGCGGCTGGGACGGTGGCGGTGGCGACTGGGGTGGCGGTGACTTCGGCGGCGGCGACTGGGGCGGTGGCGGCGGCGACAACTGGTGACCGCTGAGCAGAGCTGGCAATGCCCCGGGACGGTTGACCCGGGGCATTCCTATTTCTTCAGTCGCCCACTCAGGCCGGCTGACAGGTAGGACACCAATAAAGGTTGCGGCCGGCCAGGTCCTTCGTGGCCACCGGCGTTCCGCAGATCAGACAGGGCTGCCCGGTGCGGCGGTAGACGTACACCTCGCCGCCGTGCCGGTCCTGCCGCGGCGCCCGGCCGGTCACCGACGGATCGTGCTCCGGCCGGACGGTGTCGATCCGCCCGACCTTCACCCCGTACTTCATCAACTCGACCAGATCGGCCCAGATCGAATCCCACTGCTCGCGGTCGAGCTGCTTCCCGGCGAGCATGGGCGCGATGCCGTGCCGGAACAGCACCTCAGCGCGGTAGACGTTGCCGACACCGGCCAGCACGGCCTGATCGAGCAGCAACGCGGCGATCGACACCCGTGATTTCGAAATCCGTCGCCACGCTCGCTCCGGATCGGCGTCCCGGCGCAGCGGGTCGGGCCCGAGCCGGGCGAACAACGCGTCGACTTCGTCATCGGTGAGCAGTTCACACGCGGTCGGGCCACGCAGGTCCGTGCCATGGGTCTCGCCGAGCATGCGCATCCGGACCATGCCGGTCACGGCCGGCTCGGGCCGGTCGAACTCGGTGAACGTCCCGTACAGGCCGAGATGGACATGCACGGTCGCGTCCGGCCCGTACCGGTGCAGCAGGTGCTTGCCGACGGCCTCGGCCCGCTCGAGCACCCGCCCGTCAACCGACTCCGCGCCGCCGAACTTGCCCTGCGGACTGCTGACCTGCACCTTCTCCCCGGCATACCGGCGTTGATGGAGCCGGGCGAGCCGGTGCAGCGTGTGGCCTTCTGGCATCAGGCGGTCGGCAGCTCCGGCGCGACGCCGGTCCGCTCGTACTCGGCCACGATGTCGATACGGCGCTGGTGGCGCTCGGCGCCGGAGAACGGCGTGGCCACGAACGCCTCGACGATCGCGGTGGCCTCCTCGAGGCTGTGCATGCGGGCGCCGATGCCCACGACCTGGGCGTTGTTGTGCTCACGGCACAGCTTCGCCGTCTCGGTGTTCCACGCCAGCGCGGCCCGCACGCCCGGCACCTTGTTGGCGGCGATCTGCTCGCCGTTGCCGGAACCGCCGATCACCACCCCGAGGCTGCCCTCGTCGGCGACCACGCGGCTGGCGGTGGCGATGCAGAAAGCGGGGTAGTCGTCCTCGGGGTCGTAGCCGGCGGGGCCGATGTCGACCACGTCGTGACCACTGGCCGCGAGGTGCTTGACCAGGTGGGACTTCAGCTCGTAGCCGGCATGGTCGGAACCCAGGTAGACGCGCACGGTCAGAGTTTGCCATTCGGTGGGCGGCGGGGAGTAATTCAGCTGCCGGTACGTGAGGTGCGCCGCACACTCCGTCGAGTGAGTGATGACGTGTTCCGGCAGGACGGGTACCGACTGCGGCTCGAGTGGGGCGAGCACGGCGTCGCGGCGCTGGCGTCGAGTTGCGCGGTGCTGGTCATCGTCGACGTGCTCTCGTTCACCACGGCGGTCGACATCGCGCTGGCTCGCGGCGGTCGAGTTCTGCCGTTGAAAAGTGGAGATGCTCGTGCGACCTCCTCCGCGCGTGCGGCCGGCGCGGTGGTCGCCGGCGACCAGCAGTGGACGTTGCGGCCGTCGTCGTTGCTCGATCTGCCGGCCGGCACGCTGCTCGCGCTGCCGTCACCCAATGGGGCGACGTTGTGCGCACAGGCTGCCGCCTCGGGGGCGACCGTGTTCGCCGCCTGTCTGCGCAACGCCGAGTCGGTCGCGCGCGAAGTCGAGCAGATTGCAAAAGGAGAGCCGATCGGCATCGTGCCGGCCGGCGAGCGCTGGGGCGTCACCGCCGGTCCGCTCCGGCCCGGCATCGAAGACCTGCTCGGCGCGGGTGCCGTCGCCGCCGCACTGCTCACGAAGAACTCCAGCAGCGCGTCACCAGAGACCAGATTGGCGGCGCGCTGCTTCTCGTACGAAGTCGAGAAGATTGCAAAACTTCTCCGCGATTGCACATCAGGCCGCGAGTTGACGGCGGCCGGGCATGCCGCCGACGTCGAGCTGGCCGCGGCGGTCGGTAGCAGTTCGTGCGCACCGGTGCTCCGCGACGGTGTGCTGACCAACAAACTGTCCACATGAGCGCGCGCTGGATCGAGGTCGCCGACGGAGTGCACGTCCGTCGACACGAGGAGCTGGACCTGTCACTCGGGCTGGTTGTCGGCGACGACGCCTGCCTGGTGGTGGACACCGGCGGTGACGAGGTGCAGGGCGCCGAGTGGGCGGCGGCTGTGCGCGAAGTGACACCGCTGCCGTGGACGGTCGTGCTCACGCATGCGCATTTCGACCACGCCTTCGGTACTCAGGCGTTCCTGCCCTGTCCGGTGCTGGCCCACCCGAGCTGTGTCGACGAACTCGTCATCGAGGGTGCGGCGGACAAGGACAAGTGGTCCGCGTACTACAAGGCGGAGAACCGGCCGGCCATCGCCGAGGCCATCCGCGACACCCGGATCGCGCTGCCCGACACCTTGGTGTCGGAGCCGACGACGGTCGACCTCGGCGGACGAGTCGTCGAGATTGCCCAGTTCGGCCGTGGGCACACCGACCACGACCTGGTGTTGCGGGTGCCGGACGCCGATGTGGTGTTCGCCGGCGATCTGGTGGAGAACGGCGCGCCGCCGGCGTTCGAGGGCTCGTTCCCGGCCTCGTGGCCGACGGCGCTGGCCGGAGTGCTCGAACTCACCGGTCCGGACACGGTCGTCGTGCCGGGGCACGGCGATCCGGTCGATGCGCCGTTCGTGGCCGCGCAGCGGGCCGACATCGCGGCCGTCGTCGAGCTCGCGCGGGAGCTCACGGCCGGTTCGGTGACGCTCGCGGAGGTGCTCCGTGACTCACCGTTCCCGGCCGATGCCACCCGTAGGGCCATCGGAAGATTGACGGCGCGTAACCGTTCCGGCCGGTAACAGGTCCCTTCACCGAAGGCATTGCCCCGAACAGTCGATAGCCAGCGCGAGCCTGACCGACAAACTGTTACCTAACGGCTATCGGAGCGCGATCCGATGTGCCGCTTGCAGGATCACACGTGCGGTCGGGGCCGGCGTGGCGGACACCACGCGGTGAGCGAGGACGTAGTCGGTGAACCGACGAGATCGCATCGTCGTAGTAGGGGCTGGAGCGGCGGGCTGGCGAGCCGCTGAACGGCTGCGTGAACTCAGGTTCGAGGGTGAGGTGGTGATGGTCGGCAACGAGCCACACCGTCCTTATCACCGACCTGAGCTGTCCAAGCAGCTGTTGACCGGCCGAGTGCGGGCCGACCAGTTGACGTTGGCCGCCTACACCGAGGTCGACGCGCGCTGGCGGCTGAACACCGCCGCTCGCGGCGTCGACACCGGCAGGCGAGTGCTCGCGTTGCCGGGCGGCGAACAGCTCGCCTACGACGGACTGGTGATCGCCACCGGCATGGAGTCCCGGCATCTGCCGGGCGCCCCGGTCAGCGATCCGCGCGTGCACCAGCTGCGCACTTTGGACGACGCGACCCGACTGCACGAGGCGCTGTCCGCGGACAAGGAACCCGTCGTCGTGATCGGTGGCGGTTTCACCGGCTGCGAGGTCGCGGCCAGCGTCCGCGCACTCAAGCGGCGGGTCACGATCGTGACCGACGGGCCGACGCTGATGGCCGGCGCGCTGCCGCCGGAGCTGTGCGACAGCATCACCCGTCTGCACCAGAGCAAGGGTGTCGGCGTGGCCCTCGGCGTCGAGGTGCTGCACTGGCTGCCGCAGGACAACGGCATCGCGATCCACCTGTCCGACGGGCAGGTGCTGGTCGCCGGGCATGTCGTCATCGCGGTCGGCGGCCTGCCGGCGGTGTCGTGGCTGCGCGGTTCCAAGGTGCCGCACCACGAGCGTGACGGTGTGTACTGCGAGCCGACCTGCCATGTCGCCGGCACCGCCGACGTGGTGGCGGCCGGTGACGTGGCGTGCTGGCCGAACCTGCGGTTCGACGACGTGCCCAGGCGCGTCGAGCACTGGTTGAACGCGGTCGAGATGGGCCGGGCGGCGGCGGAGAGCCTGCTGCTGGGACCGTCGCGGGCGCGGGCGTTCACGCCGCTGCCGCGGTTCTGGACCGAGCAGCACCGGATGCGGGTGCAGGTCGCGGGCCAGCCGCAGCTGGGCGGCGAGCACGGGCGGCTCGGCCCGGGCAGCCTGGCGTCGGCGCGGCCGGACGGGCTGGTCGGTCTGACCACCGTCGACCGGCCGCGCGAGTTCCACCGCCTGACGGCCGGGCTCAATGCCCGCCGACCGGGCATCGCAACACGGAGAAAAGGATCTCAGGAACCGGTTCCGGCCGGCCGGGAACCGATGCCTCGGGCAGGAGAAAACATGCGTCCGCCACCGAAGTCGACACCCCTGGTGTCGAACTACCTGCCCGCAGGCGTGACGCTCACGCCAACTTCTACAAGAACATAGACAACTGAATTCGTTAGTTCCGCTAACCAGGAACGACGCACCACCCTGACAGCTGCTCCATTCGGCCGTACGGATTACTCCTCAGGAGGTCTGGAGGCGGCTGTCACCACAGACAAACTGTTTAACCATGACCAACAATAAGTGACAATCGGACATCCGACCCCGGAGCATGGCCTTGACCACACGGCCCACCCCGTTGCTCCGAACGGATGACCCCGAGCATCACGGCCGTCCGGGAGGCGTCTGAGGTGTCGACGCAGTTGATAACGTTGACGCAGTTGATTGTGTCGCCGACAGTGCACTCCGCGCACGATTCCGGCGTGCGTCAGGTAGCCGCGCTTTCGGCCCGGCTGGCCTATGCGTTGATGTGCCTGACCCTGGTCTGGGGGATTTTCACCGCGACCGGATGGGTCACCAAGCTGACAGGACGGCAGGCCGTTCGTAGCAGCCACATGATTATGGCGACGTTCACGCTCGCCTTCGGTGGCCTGCACGCGGCATGCTTCGTTTTCCTCACCGATTCCGACGAGATCTTCAGTTGGGTCAACCTGACCATCCCGATCATCGACGGCGGCCAGCTGCGCTGGGCGTTCGGCATCGTCGGGCTGGAGGTGATGACCGCGATCCTGATCTCGACCGGGTTGGTCAAGTTCTTCGTCTACCGGAGGTGGCTCCGCTTCCACCAGATGGCCTACATAGCGGTGGGCATCACCATCGTGCACTCCTGGCTGGGTGCGGTCGCCAACGGCCACCTGTCCATCGTCTGGCTCGGCGGGCTGACCTTGGGCATCCCGACCGTCGTGCTGGCCGTGCTCCGGTTCGTGCCGAGCAAGAACCTCGTCGGAGCTGGCGTGCTCAGCGGCGGCTAGCAGGACATCCCCCGAACGTCCTGCCACACCCGCCACGCGGATACCCCGAACCCGCCTCTTGAGAAAGGACTGCTGGCCCGATGAGTCCTCGTCGCGCTCTGCACGGCAGCTCCCTGACCATCAGCGTGAACAACGGTCGTTGCCACCTCTACGGCACCTGTCAGTACGAGGCCCCGAGCCTGTTCGAACTGACGGAGGACGAGCGCCTGCGCTACGTCACCGAGGTCATCCCCGAGTACGCCGACCAGGCCCGCGCCGCCGCGATGGCCTGCCCGATGCGTGCCATCCAGCTGTCCGGGGAGCAACTGTGAGCGGCAGGATGGAACGGATCGTCATCGTCGGCGCCGGGCTGACCGCGTTGCGCGCCGCCGAGCGGCTGCGCGAGCTGAAGTTCGACGGCGAGGTGGTGATCGTCGGGGACGAGCCGTACAAGCCGTACCACCGGCCGGCGCTGTCCAAGCAGCTGGTGACGGGCAAGCTGGCCACCAAGGACCTGTTCTTCCCCGCCTACCACGACATCGACGCGATCTGGCGGACCAGGACCCGGGCCCACAAGCTGGACCACGGGCGGCACGTCGTGCACCTGCCCGGCGGCGAGGAGCTCAAGTACGACGGCCTGATGATCGCCACCGGCGTGGAGGCAAGGCACCTGGCCGGCGCGCCCCGGCACGACCCGCGCGTGCACGCCCTGCGCACGCTCGACGACGCCATCGCGATCAAGGAGACGCTGACCCGCTCCAAGGGCCGCGTCGTGGTCATCGGCACCGGCTTCACCGGCTGCGAGTTCGCCTCCAGCTGCCGGGAGATGAACCGGGACGTCACCATCATCGGCCGGTCCAAGACCCTGTTCGGCAAGGCGCTCGGCCCCGAGCTCGGCGCCGCCATCGGCGACCTGCACCGCCGGCACGGCGTCGACCTCGCGCTCGGCGTGGACATCCGGCACTGGGCGACCGGCCCCGAGGGCGTCGCCATCGTGCTGTCCAACGAGCGGCTGATCACCGCCGCCTGCGTGATCCTCGCGGTCGGCAGCATGCCGTCCACCGACTGGCTCGCCGGCTCCGGCCTGGTGCTGGAGGACGGCGTGCTGTGCGAGCCGACCTGCCACGTCGTCGGCGCCTCCGACGTCGTCGCCGCCGGTGACGTCGCCCGCTGGCCCAACCTGCGGTTCGACGGCGTGCCGCGGCGCGTCGAGCACTGGCTCAACGCCATCGAGATGGGCCGCGCCGCCGCCGAGAACCTGCTGGCCGGCAAGTCGCGGGCCAAGCCGTTCACGCCGCTGCCCCGGTTCTGGTCCGAGCAGCACCACGTGCGCATCCAGGCCGCCGGCATCCCGGCCATCGGCCAGCAGACGATGTACCTGAGCACCCGGCCCAACGGCGCCGAGCGCTCCATCACCGGGTACATCCGCGCCGGCAAGCCGGTCGGCATCGTCGGCCTCAACCAGCCGCGCACGATGATCCACCTGACCCGCCAGCTCGACCAGAAGCTGCGGCCGATGGTGCCCAGCGAGCGCGTCCGCAACGCCACGCCCCGCCGCACGCCGGTGGAGAACCCGAGCGTGGCCAACGCGGAGACGCTCAGCGAGCGCACGCCGGGCGACAGCAAGATCGACGTCAGCGAGCTGTCGGCCCGGCTCAAGGCTCCGGCCGGTCGCGGCAACGGCCGCTGACGGCCGACCGGTCACGGTTTGTGGCCCGTCCCAGCGCGGGACGGGCCACAATCATGCCGGCGGCAGGTAGCCTCGGAGCACATTTGTGCCGGTGGGAGGCGTACGGGCGATGACGGGACAGTTGCGGGCGGACGCGAAGCGTAATCGCGACCAGATCCTGGCCGCCGCCCGTGAGCTGCTGGTCAACCAGGGCGTCGGGGTGCCGATGGAGGAGATCGCCCGGCACGCCGGCGTCGGCGTCGGCACGCTCTACCGGCGATTCCCCGACCGGGTGGCGCTGCTCAGGGCCCTGTCCGTGCACACCGTCGAGCACATGACCGACCTTGCCCACTCCGCGCTGCGCACCGAGCCCGACGCCTGGAGCGCCCTGAGCCGCTTCGTCCGGGAGTGCGTGGCCCTGCGTCTCGGCGCCCTGCGCTCCATCGTCGATCCGCAGTTGCACGCCGCCCTGCACCAGAGCGATGAGATCCGCTCGGCCCGGGAGGACCTGCTGCGCATCGTGGAGCAGATGATCATCACTGCCCAGGCTGACGGCTCCATGCGCACCGACGTCGGCGTCGTCGACGTGGCCATGCTGGTGTCGCTCCATCTCAAGCGGCCGTTCGACGTGCCCGGCGCCATGCCCGAGGAGATGGACGCCCGCCTCACCCAGTTGATGCTCGACGGCCTCCGCCCGGCGTCGGCGTCCCCGCTGCCCGGCACGCCGATCGCGCTGGCCGACGTCGACTGGCACGGCGACCGCTGACCAGTTCGTGCGAACTGGAGCACTGTTGCAAACTCCTCCAGTTCGCACGAGGTCGAGAAGTTTTGCAAAGTTCTCCAGTTCGCACGCTGACCGGAAGTCGTGCGAAAAAGTCGGGCGTTGCCGCCGCGAGGAGTGCGGCAGCAACGCCCGAGCCGTGCGGAGCGGTCAGGAGAAGTCGGGCGACTCGGTCCGGGTGCGCTTGAGCTCGTAGAAGTGCGGATAGCCGGCGAGCAGCCGAGCGCCCTCGAAGACGCGGACGGCATCCTCGCCACGCGGGATCTTGGACAGCACCGGGCCGAAGAACGCGACGCCGTTGACGTGGATGACCGGCGTGCCGACATCCATGCCCACCGGATCCATGCCGGCGTGGTGGCTGGCCTTGAGCTCCTCGTCGTACTCGGTGCTCGTGGCGGCCGCGGCCAGCTCGGCCGGCAGACCGACGTCGGCCAGCGCCAGCTTGATGACCTCGTCGAAGTCCTTCACGCCCTCGTTATGGATCCGGGTGCCCATCGCGGTGTACAGCGGCAGCAGCACCTTCTCGCCGTGGTGCTTGGCGGCGGCGATGGCCACCCGCACCGGACCCCAGGCCCGGTCGAGGAGGCTGCGGTACTCCTCGGGCAGGTCACGCCCGTCGTTGAGCACCGAGAGGCTCATCACATGGAAGTCCAGCTCGATCTCGCGATGCTCGGCGACCTCCAGGATCCACCGGGACGTGATCCACGCCCACGGGCACGCGGGGTCGAACCAGAAGTCGACCTTCACCTTCTCGTCGGAGAACGACGGCACTGCGCTCATTCGGCACATCTCCATGGCTGACGCCGGCCCGGCCTGCCCGGGCTCCACACCTAGAGGCAACCACCGAGGGTCGTCCGGTCTTCCCGTCCGGCGATTACGCCGGATCCTGGCAGCGCGGCGACCACGTCACGTGATTGGATGCGGGGACCCCTGCCCATCCCCGGTGGCGAACGACAGCCAACCCGGACCCCCGACATCCACAGACGAGGTGACCAGTGGCCGCGCCGAACCTCACCCGCGACCAGGCCCAGCAGCGCGCGGCGCTTCTCGAGGTCCAGTCCTACGACATCGCACTGGACCTGACCGGCGACGGTCCCGCGTTCGGGTCGACGACTACCGTGCGCTTCCGCAGCCGCACGGCCGGCGCGTCGACCTGGATCGACCTCGTCGCGGGCGAGGTGCGGTCCGCCGTGCTCAACGGCGTCGAGCTCGACGTCTCCGGCTACCGGGACGAGAGCGGCATCGCCCTGCCCGACCTGGCCGAGCAGAACGAGCTGGTGGTGCGGGCGCAGTGCCTGTACACGAACACCGGCGAGGGCCTGCACCGCTTCGTCGACCCGGTCGACAAGGGCGTCTACCTGTACACCCAGTTCGAGACGGCCGACGCGAAGCGCATGTTCACCTGCTTCGACCAGCCGGACCTGAAGGCGGTCTACGACCTCACGGTGACCGCGCCGAAGGACTGGAAGGTGATGTCCAACGCGCCGTCGGCCAGTGTCGAGGAGATCAACCCGGAGACGTCCCGGCACGTCTTCGAGACCACCAAGACCCTGTCGACGTACCTGATCGCGCTGGTCGCGGGCCCGTACGCGGAGTGGCGCGACGAGTACACCGACGCCGAGGGCAGCATCCCGCTGGGCCTGTACTGCCGGGCGTCGCTGGCCGAGCACATGGACCACGAGCGCCTGTTCACGCAGACCAAGCAGGGCTTCGACTTCTTCCACCGCGCGTTCGGCGTGCGCTACCCGTTCGGCAAGTACGACCAGGCCTTCGTGCCCGAGTTCAACGCCGGCGCGATGGAGAACGCCGGCCTGGTGACCTTCCTGGAGGACTTCGTCTTCCGCAGCCGGGTCACCCGCTACATGTACGAGCGGCGCTGCGAGACGGTGCTGCACGAAATGGCGCACATGTGGTTCGGCGACCTGGTGACCATGCGCTGGTGGGACGACCTGTGGCTGAACGAGTCGTTCGCCACCTGGGCCAGCGTGCTGTCGCAAGCCGAGGCCACCGAGTACACGCACGCCTGGACGACGTTCGCCAACATCGAGAAGTCGTGGGCGTACCGGCAGGACCAGCTGCCCTCCACCCACCCGGTGGCGGCGGACATCCCGGACCTGCAGGCGGTCGAGGTCAACTTCGACGGCATCACGTACGCCAAGGGCGCCAGCGTGCTCAAGCAGCTGGTGGCCTACGTCGGCCTGGACAACTTCCTCGGCGGCCTCCGGGTGTACTTCGCCAAGCACGCGTGGGGCAACGCCACCCTGTCCGACCTGCTGGCGGCGTTGGAGGAGGCGTCCGGCCGCGACCTGTCCTGGTGGTCGGCGCAGTGGCTGGAGACCACCGGCCTGAACCTGCTGCGCCCGAAGTTCACCGTGGACGCGAACGGCAATTTCGCCGACTTCGCCGTGCTGCAGGGTGGCGCCCGGCCGGGTGCCGGTGAGCTGCGCACGCACCGGCTGGCGATCGGCGTCTACGACGACGACCCGGCGACCGGCAAGCTGGTCCGCACGCACCGCGTCGAGCTGGACGTGACCGGCGAGCGCACCGAGGTGCCGGACCTGGTCGGTGTGCCGCGCGGCAAGCTGGTGCTGGTCAACGACGACGACCTGACCTACTGCACGATGCGGCTGGACAACGACTCGCTGGCCACGCTGGTGGACCGGATCGCCGACATCACCGAGCCGCTGCCGCGCACGCTGTGCTGGTCGGCGGCGTGGGAGATGACCCGCGAGGCCGAGCTCAAGGCCCGCGACTTCGTCACCCTGGTGCTGGGCGGCATCCGCACCGAGACCGAGGTCGGCGTAGTGCAGCGGCTGCTGCTCCAGGCACAGACGGCGATCTCCTCGTACGCGGACCCGTCGTGGGCCCCGGAGGGCTGGCGGCGCTTCACCGACACCGTGCTGGAGCTGGCCCGCTCCGCGGAGCCGGGCTCGGACCACCAGCTGGCGTTCGTGAACTCGCTGTCCGGCGCGGCGCTGACCGACGACGTCGTCGCCGTGCTGAAGGGCTGGCTGGACGGCACCGAGCCGCTGCCGGGCCTGGTCGTGGACACCGACCTGCGCTGGCGGCTGCTGCAGGCGCTGACCGCGCACGGCGCGGCCGGTGAGGCCGAGGTTCGCGACGAGCTGGAGCAGGACCCGACGGCCGCCGGTCAGCGGCACGCCGAGCGGGCCCGCGCGCTGGTGCCGACCGCGGAGAACAAGGCCGAGGCGTGGCGCCGGGCGGTGCACGACGACGACCTGCCGAACGCGGTGAACGAGGCGATCATCTACGGCTTCGCGCACCCGAGCCAGAAGGAGCTGCTCGCGCCGTACGCGGAGAAGTACTTCGCCGACGTCGCGGACGTGTGGCGGCGGCGGTCCAGCGAGCGGGCACAGCCGACGGTGACCGGACTGTTCCCGTCGTGGGCGGTGACCGCGTCGACCGTCGAGGCGTCCGACGCCTGGCTGGCCGACGAGGAGCACCCGCCGGCCCTGCGCCGGCTGGTGTCCGAGGGCCGTGCCGGCATCGTGCGGGCGCTGGCGGCCCGTGAGTTCGACCGCTCCTGACCTTCAGACGCGAGAAGGCCCCCGGACAATCGTCCGGGGGCCTTCTCGTTCGCTATGACGCCAGTTAGCGGCGCGGCGCCGGGCCCGCCTGGTCGGTCAGCATGCGCAGGCCGCTGACCAGGCCACCGGCCAGGTTGCCCTCCTTGAAGGAGGCCACCATGCTCATCACGGCCAGCTTGCAGCCGCGGTCGGGCAGCCGGCGGTGCGACTCGTCGCCGGTCACGATCTCGACGGCGCGCTGGCCCGGGGAGACCGCGACCAGCACCGCGTGCGTCGGCCGCGGGGTCTGCGCGTGCAGCTCCTCGGCGGCCTTGCGGGTGTCGTCGCCGTCCAGCTCGCCCAGGTAGACGCTGAAGTCGAGGCCGGTCTCCCGGCTGGACAGGGTCAGCGCCTCGTCCAGCTGTGCCAGCTCGGCGGAGCGGAAGGGCAGGTTCGGCGGCTTGGGCTTCTGCTCGACGGCGACCGAGAGCCGGCCGTCGGCCATCAGCGCCTCGCCGTAACCGAGCTCGACGTCCTCGGCGTGCCGCTGCGTGATCTCACCAGTTGCCACGGGCACCTCCCCGTGCGGTCGGCGCGGGCTCGCCGGCCTCGCCCTGCTCCAGCGCGAGGTGCGCGGAGGGGGCGTGGGCACCGACACCCGCGGGGTTGGCGGTCCACCAAACTGGCGCGTAGCCCCACTCCTGGCCTGCCTGGTACCGGGGGGTACGCGCGAACTTCGGCCACAGCGTCAGCAACGCGATCACGCCGTACACACACAGCGGGATCAGCGCGAAGACGAGGAGGGTGTCCACGACGTTCACGGGGCTTTACGGTAGCCGAGGCCGTCCCACCGCGCGTCACCGGCCGTCCCGGTCCGGGGCGATGACCACGCCCGAACGGGCAAGCCGCGCGCTGAAGTGACCACTCCGTCGCCGGCCACAGCGCGTGAAAGTGATCATCAGCACGCACTCTTGTGGCCGAACGTGCTGCGCCGAACGGACCCCGGGTCACCACCGCGAATGCCGCCGGTTTGGCGGCTTGTCCTGACCGGCCAATCAAGATTAGCTTTCACCTGTACGGGTCTTGCGGAGCAAGGGCCTTGCCTGAAATCCACCCCGAACCTCCCTGGAGGGCACGCCATGTACACGCCGAACCTCCCCACCTCGGTCGCCGATGTCACCCGATCGAGTGAAGAGATGCGCACGGTGCTCACGGTCGTGTCGGGCATCCGGGTGAACAAATCCACCCTTGTCCAGCGTGGCATTCGGGTGAACGCCCAGGCCGGGGTCCGCGTCAACCGCGAGGGTATCCGCGTGAACCGGGACGGCATCCGCGTGAACCGCGCGGTCGCCGACCGGGCCGGGATCCGCGTCAACCGGGACGGCATTCGGGTCAACCGCGACGGGATCCGCGTGAACCGGGCCGCCGCCGACCACGCCGGCATCCGCGTCAACCGCGACGGGATCCGGGTCAACCGGGACGGCATCCGCGTCAACCGCGCGGCCTGACCACAGACACACAACGAGCGACGGTCCGGGCGGAAACGCCCGGACCGTCGCTCGTCGCGCGAACTGCCGCCTATCCCTGGGCGAACCTCCGGCTCACGCCGCCGGCTCGCCCAGGTATGGCAGCCATTGGGGGTCGGCGTCGGCCACGCCCGCCAGCAGCCGCCAGTGCGGCCCCCGGGGCGCGGTCGGCACGACCAGCAGCCTCCAGCCCAGTTCGGAGAGCATCTTGTCGGCCTTGCGGTGGTTGCACTTGGCACAGCAGGCCACGCAGTTGGTCCAGCTGTGGGCACCCCCGCGCGAGCGCGGCACGACATGATCGATAGTCTCTGCCCGCCCGCCGCAGTACGCGCAGCGGTAGCGGTCCCGGTGCATCAGCCCGGCCCTGGTCAGCGGCACCCGTCCGCGATAGGGGACCCGGACGTAGCTGGACAGCCGGATCACCGAGGGCACCACGACACTGGCAGTGGAGGAATGCAGGATCAG
>DATJJB010000326.1:0-6240 GCA_035492655.1 Kutzneria sp.
GTCGGCGACATCGGCCCCCAGCCGTTCGCACAGCTCGGCGACCGCGTTGACGTAGGACAACTTCATCGCCAGGAAGCAATTGGCCGCGTACTTGACCATCTCGGCACTGGCCGCGTCGGTCAGCACGGTCGGCGCGCCGAGGCGGGAGTACAGGGCGGCGACCCGTTCGGCCGCGTCCTGGCTGTCACAGCCGACGACAATGCGGTCCGGGTTGAGGAAGTCGTGCACCGCCGTGCCCTCACGCAGGAACTCCGGGTTGGACACCACCGGCACGTCCTTACGCTTGAGCAGGCCGGACACCCGGGCCGCGGTGCCGACCGGCACCGTCGACTTGTTCACCACGATGCTGCCGACCGGCAGCATCGTGCGCACCTCGGCGATCACCGACTCCACCGCGGCGAGATCGGCCGCGCCGCCCTGCCCCATCGGCGTCGGCACGCACAGGAACACCACCTCGGCGTCGCCGACCGCGGCCGACGCGCCCACCACGAACTCCAGCCGGCCGCCGGCCTGGCCCTCGGCCACCAACTCGGCCAGCCCCGGCTCCAGGATCGTCACCTTGCCGGCGCGCAGCCGCGCCACCTTGGCCACATCCACGTCCGCGCACACCACGTGGTGCCCGAGCGAGGCCAGACAGGCCCCCGTGGTGAGACCGACGTACCCGGTCCCGATCACCGCGATTCGACGAGCGAACACCTCGCACCACCCCGACCTGGTCGCAGGAGTCTCCGTTGCCGACGTTCGCAGGCGGAGTTGACATGCCCGCACGCTTAGGCCGTACAGGTGGTGAACACCCGGTAGCGCTACCCGAGGTTTAGGGTGACCGCCCGTGGAGCAACGTCGCCTCGGGCATTCCGGTCTTGTCGTCAGCACCGTCGGCCTCGGCTGCAACAACCTGGGCCGTCCCGGCACATCGACGGAGACGCTGGCCGGCGCCCGCGCCGTGGTGGAAGCCGCGCTGGACAACGGGATCACCTTCTTCGACGTGGCCGACGTGTACGGCGCGCCGCGCGGCCGCAGCGAGGAGCTGTTGGGGCAAGCGCTCTCCGGCCGTCGCGAGCATGCGGTCATCGCGACCAAGTTCGGCGTGGACATGCAGGGGGTCAACGGTCCCGACTTCGGCGCCCGCGGCTCCCGGCGATACGTGCGGCGGGCCGTCGAGTCCTCGCTGCGGCGGCTGAACACCGACTGGATCGACCTGTACCAGCTGCACCGGCCGGATCCGCGCACGCCGCTGGCCGAGACGCTGTCCGTGCTGGACGACCTCGTGCACGAGGGCAAGATCCGCTACGTCGGCCACTGCAACCTGGCCGGCTGGCAGATCGCCGACGCGTCCTGGACCGCGCAGACCGAGCACGTGGCCGCGCCGGTGTCGGCGCAGAACCACTACTCGTTGCTGGAGCGCGAGGTGGAGCGTGAGGTGCTGCCGGCCTGCGGCCGCTTCGGACTCGGGCTGCTGCCGTACTTCCCGTTGGCCAACGGACTGCTGACCGGCAAGTACCGGCAGGACGGCGAGCCGCCGATGGGCTCCCGCCTGGCCGGCCGGGAGCGGCTGCTGTCCGAGGCGCCGTGGGAGCGGATCGAGAAGCTGCGGGCCTTCGCCGAGGAGCGGGACGCGCCGATGGTGCGGCTGGCCATCGGCTGGCTGGCCGCGCAGCCAACGGTCGCCTCGGTGATCTGCGGCGCGACCAGTCCGGAGCAGGTGCGGTCCAACGCCCGCGCCGGCGAGTTCGCGCTCAGCCCCGCCGACCTCGATCTGCTGGACGAAATATGTCCGCCGGGTCGTCGCTGAGTGTGATGCTGGTCATCCCCCGGTAGGAGGCCGGAACGGCACCTGCGGCCGACGCGGGGTCAGCCTGCCGTCGCGCACCCTTGGTGACATGGAACTTCTGCAGATCGCGGGCCTGTTCGTGGGTGGCGCACTGGTGGTGGCCCTGCCGCTGCTGGTGATGCTGCGGCTGATGCAGGACCCCTCCGACCGACACGACGTCTGATCGATACAGCAGGTTAGCCTCGCCGAATGCAGATCTCTGACAACGCGGCGATCGTCACCGGTGGGGCTTCCGGGCTGGGCGGGGCGACCGCGCGGGCGCTGGCCGCCCGTGGCGCCAAGGTGTTCGCACTCGACCTGCCCAAGGCCGTCGCCAACGCCGAGGCCGTGGACGGCGTGACCTACGTCGAGGCGGACGTCACCAGCCCGGAGCAGGTGCAGGCCGCGGTGGACACCGTGGTCGCCGCCGGTGCGCCGCTGCGCATCGCGGTCAACTGCGCCGGCGTGGGCACGGCCGGTCGGATCGTGGGCAAGAACGGCCCGCACGACCTGGACACGTACCGGAAGGTCATCGAGGTCAACCTGATCGGCACGTTCAACGTGCTGCGACTGGCCGCCGAGGCCATCGCCAAGACCCCGGTGCTGGCGGACGACCAGCGCGGCGTCGTGATCAACACCGCCTCCGTGGCCGCCTTCGACGGCCAGATCGGGCAGGCCGCGTACTCCTCGTCCAAGGGCGGCGTCGTCGGTCTCACCCTGCCGGCCGCCCGCGAGCTGGCGTCCTCCGGCATCCGCGTGATGACCATCGCGCCCGGCATCATCGACACCCCGATGCTGGCCGGCGTCTCCGACGAGTTCCGCGCGGGCCTGGCCGCCGGCGTGCCGTTCCCCAAGCGCCTCGGCCGTCCCGACGAGTACGCCCAGCTGGCCGTGGCCATCGTCGAGCACGACTACCTGAACGGCGAGGTCATCCGGATGGACGGCTCGCTGCGCATGGCCCCGCGCTAGGTATCCGTCAAGCCCTCAGCGTTCGGAAAGGACCATTCCACGCGTTCAACGTGAGGAATGGTCCTTTCACACCGCTCAGAGGTCGCCGGCGAAGGGCAGTTCGGCCATCGCCGGCGAGCTCATCCACTCCCGCAGCGCCAGCGTGGCGTGCACGTCGTCCTCGTTGTACTCCAGCAGCCGCTGCCGCTGGGACACCTCGGCCGGCGCGCCGTCCATGCCGACGGCGTCGCGGTACCAGCGCATGGAGTTCTCGCCGCCGGCCTCGGGGTCGCGCCAGTGGAAGCCGGCCATCGGGGCGATGATCTTCAGGCCCTTGCCGTGCGCGCACAGGAACTGGTCGCGGACCACGCCGAACACGTCGACCCACGCGGGGTCGCGGATGAATGCGTTTACCTGCGCCACCGTGGGCACGCCGGGCTTGCCGGCGAAGCGCTCGGCCGAGGACAGCAGCCAGCGGTTCTCGGCCAACTCGTTGTAGCAGTAGGCCCTGAACGTCAGCCCGTGCGCCAAAGCCTTGGTGCGCACCAGCATCAGCCACGTCCAGAACTCGCCGAAGGACCGGGCCTCGTCGTCGTCGGGCAGCGGCTCCCACGTGACGAACGGCCGGTAGCCCTGCCGCTCGCCGATGTCCTTGCCGCTGAGCAGGCAGCCCCACATGTACGCGCCGGCGTCGCCGAAGCTCTCCATGTCGATGTCGACCTCGACGTCGGCCCGCGCCACCCGGACCTTGCGCACCCGGCGGACCACGGTCAGGTCCCGCAGCCAGGCCCGGGCCAACACCACGGCGTCGGACAGCGGCATACCGACCAGCGGCGTGGCCAGCTTGGTCGCCGGATCCATCGCCGCCAGCTCGTCGACCGTGGAGACGCCCAGCTTGCGCAGCGCGAACGCGTCCTCGCCGCGGACGACCAGGCTGACGTCACGAGCCTCGTTGAGGGCCTGATCGCAGACCGGCCACCACGGGCAGCTGCGGCACTCGACGATCCGGGACGGCCGGGCCAGCGCCTCGCCACCGTTCGCGGCCGCGTTGGCCACGGCCAGCCGGTCGGCGAAGCGCATGTCGTACTCGGACAGCGCGGTCCGGGCACCGGGCCAGGTCGGTGCGTCCAGGTCGTGCCAGAGCACGACATCGGCGTCCATGCCGACCACGCCGCCGTAGGACCGGCCGCTGGCGGCGAAGCCGCCGGCCTGCAGCATCCGCTGCGCGTGGGCCAGTCGGAGCTGGTCGCGGGGCTGTGGACGGACCTTGCGCAGCGGGTCGGAGCGGATGCCCATCGGCGTCGGCTCGCTCAGCGGCGACGTGCGGGCACCGGTGCCGGGATCGGTGACCTTGTGCCGGACCACCAGCACCGGGACGTACCCCGTGCTCACGCGGACCAGCAGGTCGATGCCGCCGCGACGGCCGCCGGACGGGTCGCGCGGCAGCTGCGGGGCCCACACGAACGGCGCGCCGGCCGAGAGCGCGGCCACGGTGGCCCGTTCGCGATCGGCGGTCTTGGCGTCGAGCGGGATCTCCGTCCAGGCCGAGCCGGCCATGGTGGCCATCCGGTCGGCGACGGCCCGGCGGTGGGCCATCGCGTCGGCCCGGCGCTGCTCGCCGGTGGGATCCGGGGCGGCCCTGGGGGCGTCGACCATGGTCGGGTCGTTCTCCAGGTGCACGCGCCGCCGGCAGCGGGTCACCACACCGGCGTCGAGCAGCACCGAAGACGTCACGATGACCAGCCTAGTTCCGCCGCTCGAGGTCCGTGTCGACGGCCGGTGGATCTCCACCGGCCGGACTAGAGTCGAGGCGTGGCACGCAACCGGTCGAAGCCTCGGTTCACTCCCGCGCACGCGAAGAATCTGGTCGGCCTGGCCAAGGTCGTCGGTCCGGCCGTGGTACCCGTCGTCGCGCCGTACGCGCTGCGCGCCGCCTCGATGGCGCGCGACGCCGTCGACCGGATGCGGGCCCGTCGCCTCGGCGTCGAGGTGAAGGATCTCGCCACCTACTCCGGCCGCGGCGGCGCACTGCACGCCCGTATCGCCGGGGCCGCCGCCGCGGCCGCTGACCTGCGGACTGCCGACGCCGCGTTCGCCGACGCCAGCGAAGCCCGGCTGACCCAACTCGCCGCCGCCGTGCGGGCCGCGGAGCGGATGCCCAGCGGCCGCCGCAAGGCCGCGCACAAGGCGGTCGGCCAGGAGTTGGACCGGCTGGAAGAGGATCTGCTCCGTCGACTCGGCGTCAACTAGACGGTCCGGCGGTAGCCGACGAGCGGCAGCACCCGGCTGACTGCCGTCACGGTGACGGCTGCGACGACCACGTGCATCACCAGCAGGCCGGCAACGTTGCCCCAGTCGGCCACGCCGGTGATCCGCAGCGCGAAGTCCGGGATGAAGCTCAATACCGTCACGACCGGCACCAGCACGCGCAGGGTGGCCCGCGCGTGGCCCGCGCGGCGGCGGACGAGCGCCCAGCCGATCGTGCCGGCGAGCACGCCGATGATCGTCAACGGCGCGTAGGCGACCAGGTCGAGACCCATTCGGGTGCCGTTCGGATTCAGGGCGGTCGCGCCGAGCGCGACCGCGGTGTTCAGGGCTATCGAGACCACCGCCGCGGCGGCGACGCCGAGCGCGACGCGGGCGGTCGAGGTGTCGGCCTGCGGGTGGACCTGGGTGCTCATGACCGTCTCCCTAGAAGTGGATAACCATGCTCCGTTTCTCTGAGACCGACCGTAGCAGCCAAAACGGATAAGAGCTATCCACATGGACGATGCTTATCCATTTGACAGGTACGATGGGCCCATGGACGGGTCGAAACCGCTGCGGCGGGACGCCGAGCGCAACCGGCAGCGCATCCTCGCCGCCGCGAACGCGCTGGTCGCGGAGGTCGGCCTTGACGTGACGCACAACGACATCGCCCGCGCCGCCGAGGTCGGCGTGGGCACCGTCTACCGGCGCTTCCCGGACCGCCAGGAGCTGATCAACGAGCTGTTCGACGAGCGGGTGGACCGGATCATCGCGCTGGTCGAGGCGGCGCAGCAGATCGACGACCCGTGGCAGGGCCTGTGCGCGTTCGTGGCCGGCAACCTGGAGCTGCAGGCCGGCGACAAGGGCCTGAAGGACCTGATGGCCGGCGACGGCCGCACCACCGACCTGGCCCGCCGGGCCCAGGCGCGGATCGGCCCGGCCGTGCGGGAGCTGGTCCGCCGGGCGCATGCCTCCGGGCAACTGCGCCCCGACGTCGGCGTCGGGGACTTTCCGCTGGTCCAGGAGATGGTGGGCGCGGTGCTGGAGCACTCCAGGCGCATCGACCCGACGCTGTGGCGGCGCGCGCTGGCCCTCGTGCTGGACGGCTATCGGGCCGACACCCAGCAGCGAGAACCGCTGCCGGGCGCCACGCCAACGCCGGAACAGATCGAGCAGGTGCTCAGCGCACCCCGCTAGGCGTTGCTGTCCGGCACTTCCCGGCTGGTCACGAAGCC
>DATJJB010000327.1:0-10091 GCA_035492655.1 Kutzneria sp.
GATCAGGATGCGCTTGCCGGCCAGCGACGACGATCCACTCATGACCCGATGATGCCACTACCTACTCGTGAGTAGGAAGCGGTCGTGGCAGCATGGCTGACCATGGCGAGGTGGGGAGAGTTCCGGGCCAGGCCGTTCCACCTGGGATTCGGGGTGCTGGCGATCGCGTTCGCGGTCGTGAGCGCCGCGCTCATGGAGGACGCCGCGCTGCGCGCCGGCTGGATCGCGCTCGGCTGCGCCGGCCTCGTCTGGCTCGGCTTCGTGTCATGGGCGCTGGTTCGTCAGCGCAGGCGTAACTCCAACACCTGACCGGGCCACGTGTCGACCATGAAGGTGTCGGTCGGCGTGAATCCCGCCGAGACGTAGAACGCGACCAATGCTCGGTCGTCGCCGGCGTAGCAGTCCACCCGGACCCGCTCCACGCCCTCCTCGACCGCACGGGCCTCCGCGTGCTTGAGCAGCAGCCGCCCAGCCCCACGCGCCTCCGGGAATCGGGCGCCGACCAGCGACGCCACGTACAACTCCGGCACGTCGGTCGGCGGGATGTGCTCTTGCGGCTCGCCGAGCGCCATGAAACCTGCCGTCCGGCCGTCGGCCTCAGCGATCCACGCCTCGCCGGCCAACCACCGTTGGATGGTCTCCACGCGCTTCGGGTTCGTGGAGAACGGCTCCGTGCCCCACTGCCCCGGACGGCCATGATTCGTCAGCCACCGCACGGCGTCGTCGAACAACGCGCCCACCGCGTCCAGGTCGGCGGCCGTTGCCGGGCGGACCCTCACGCCGGTTCGGACGCCGTCACCACCGCGTCACGCAGTGCCGCCCGCAGCCGTCCGACCTCCAACGGCGCCAGCACTGCTGTCTCTCCCGGTGGGGCGACCAACACCACGTGGCCCTGGCTGACGAACACCGTGAGGTCACGGCGACGGCCCGCCACATCCCGACAGGTCACCAACCATTCCTTGCGGTCAACCACGTCTTCCGCCTCCAGCCCTTCGGTGCCTGACTACATCGCGGCGCTCGCAGCGGTGTGACGCACCCCGGCCGACGACGTGACGCGGGTTTCGCGGCCAGATCGTGCCCGTCCCCGTGGATGATCACGCCGTGCTGCTGCTTAGCCTCGCACGACCGGGCGGTCGATTGTCACCTGGGAGGGTGATCAGGCACCCCCGCCCGTACCCCCGACCACCGCTTTTAGTCAGAAGGGCGGAAGCGGCGCCCGCCCGTTCGGGCGATCACGCCTACTCTCGCCCCGCTCGGTCCGGACCGGTCTGGTTTTTCGCGGACACCGTCAGCTGCCGCTTTCCTCCGCTTCGCCGGTTTGCTCCGGTTTCGGCGGTCTACACTGCTTCGCCAAACTGCTCGAGTTCGCAAAACTGCACCGCGCCGCACGCCGTCCCCACCTGCGCCGAGCCCCGCCGCCGCGACGGCCTCCTCCGCCTCGCGCGGTCTGCACTACTTTTCAAAACTTCTCGCGGTCGCAAAACTGCTCAACTTCGTACGAACGTCTCGCCGTCGCCGGTCTCCACCATCGTGCCGGTCTCCGCCGCAGTGCCGATTTCGACCGCAACGCCCGCCTGCGCCGCGGTGCCGGTCTCGACCGCAGCGCCGGCCTTCGTCGCAGTGCTGGTGTCGACCGCAGCGCCGGACCCGACCGCAGCGCCGGACCCGACCGCAACGACGGTCTCCGCCGCTGCGACGACCTCGGCCGGGTCGTTGGCCGTCGCCGGTGCCGGCCGGCTCATCGTCGCGGCCGCGTCACCGTCCTTGATCAGCAGCGCTGCCACGCCGGACGCGATCATCAGCCCGGCCGCCACGGCGAACGCCACGTGATAGCCGACCAGACTGCCTGTGCCGGCCGAACTTCCACTGCCGAACGCGGCGAGCACACTGCCCAGCACCGCCACGCCGACCGCTGAACCGGCCTGCCGGCCGGAGTTGTACAACGTGGACGCCCGACCGGTCTTGGCCGGCGGCACCTGCGCGAACGCGGCCGTCTGCGCCGGGTTGAAGTTGTTGGACATGCCCAACCCCAGGTAGAACATGATCAACATGACCACCCACTGCGGGGTGGCCGCGCTGACCAGCGTCATGAGCATCATCGCGACGGCGGCGTTCACCACGCCGAGCACGATGTGCAGCCGCGGCCCGAGCGCCGAGTAGACCCGGCTGGCGATCTGCGTGCCGACCAGCACGCCGACTGCCTCCGGGAACGTGGTCAACCCGGTCTGCCAGGCCGAGATGCCGAGCCCGGACTGGTAGAGCAGCGGGAACACGAACAGCGTGCCGAGGAACCCGGCCGTCGACACCAGCTGGACGACGTTGATGCTGCGGAACAGCCGGTCGCGGAACAGTCGCAGGTCCAGCATCGGCTCCGGCACACGCAGCTCGACCAGCACAGTGGCGGCCAACAGCAGCACGCCCAACACACCGGTGATCAGGATCTGCGGCGCGCCCCACCCCAGCGTGGCGCCCTCGGTGAGCGCGTACATCAGCAACGCGAATCCGACGCCGGAGAGCAGGAAGCCGGCCAGGTCGAACCGCCCGGCACCCGGCTCGCGGTGTTCACGCAGCAGGAACAGTCCGAACAGGAAGGTCAGTACGCCGACCGGCAGGTTGACGTAGAACACCCACCGCCACGACAGCGTGTCCACCAGTAGTCCGCCCAGCACCGGTCCCATCGCCGGCGCGACGGCCGTGGGCAGGATCAGCACCCGGTTCACCCGCATGCGCTCGGCCAGCGGGAACTCCCGGTACAGCATGGCCAGGCCGATCGGGGCGAGCATCCCGCCGCCCAGGCCCTGGAGCAGCCGGAACCCGACGAGCTGGGGGAGTGACTGGGCCACGCCGCACAGCGCCGAGGCCAGCGTGAAGACGGCCAGCGCGATCAGGAACACCCGCTTGGTACCGAACCGGTCGCCCAGCCAACCCGACGCCGGGATCACCAGTGCCAGGCTGAGCAGGTAGCCGACGACGACCGCGCCGGCGTCGGCCGCGGTCACGCGGAACTGACCGGCGATCGTCGGCAGCGCGACGTTGACGATGGTGGTGTCGAGGATGTTCAGGAAGAGTGCCGCGACGAAGACGACGCTGACGACGACCTTCGGGCTCAGCTGACGTAACCCCACCGCGCGGCTCCCTCAAGGAATGTTTGCATGCGACAACGAAACATTCCAACAGGGACGGCTCGGGGGTTGTTCCTCGGACGAGGTGTTCCGTGCGGTCGGGGTGCGCCGGGCCTCAGCCCAGGTCGTACGGCATCAGGGTGGTGAGCGCGTCGTCGACGCTGACCCAGCTGCCCTCGGTGCCGGGCAGGACCAGGTCGTAGGTGCGGTCGAGGAAGTCGGCCAGCTCCTGCGCGGACGCCTCGAACATGGCCAGGCCGGCCGGCGAGCTGACCACCAGCACGACGAGCTCGATGTCGTCGACCGCCGGGCGGATCCGGACGTCGCCCGAGCCGGCCTCGGCGATCAGGCCGTCGGCGAGCAGGTCGCGGGCGAAGCACCACTCCACCCAGCCCGACGGGCCGGAGCGGAAGGCGGCTGTCACGGCGTACGGGTCACGGGTGTCGTAGCGAAGTTCGACCTCGACCGGGACCGACGGTGCGTCGGGCACCAGCAGGTCCAGCACCGCCATCGAGCGGAGCGTCATGTGGTCGTTACGCATCGTGTTCACCCCTCGGCTTCCCGACACTCGTCCTGAGTCAACAGTGGCGGAGTCCTCTGGAGAACTTGTCCACGTTCACTCAATGTCGCCCCCAGGCGGAGTTGCCCGCTCAATCTGTCACTCATCCGGGTGGCGGTCCAGCGGTTTCGTCATTCACCGTACGAAAGTGTGGGGATATGACCTGAAAAGGGGAACGGTCTTGCCCCTGTTGTGACCACTTTCCTACGTGATGATCGCTACACCCGCGCGCCATCCGAGCCCGCGCCACCCCACAGGGGCGTCGCCGGCCGTGCAGCACGCGCCGCTGCACCGCCACTTCCTCCGTGCTCAGCCCGCCGAGCACGGCCCGTCCGATCAGTTCCAGTTCGAGCAGGAAGACCACCTGGCCTGGCGACTCTTCTCTGTCAGCTCGGGATACGCACGCGACGGTCGCTCGGATCAGGTAGCCGCGCGATCGGTCCGAGTTGCTCCATCCGGTCCAGGGTGGCAACCAAGGTCGCCTCGGCGCGGCCGAGCTGGCCGTCCGCGTGCTATCGACCCTGCACCAGCGGCCTTGGCGCCAATGGCCTCAGGGCACCTCGGCCATGCGTCGCGTCAGCGCTGCGTCCGTCCGAACTCGGCCGACAACCGGCCCAGTCCTCCAGGGCGGCTGTCGGCACCTCGCGCCTTCTCTTAAGGGCTTACCCCGTTTGATTGGGCTGTCCAGCGGTGTTCACCTACGCGACACGCCGGTATAAGACGGTCCCCTCGTTGCCGGCCGTCCGCTGCCAGACTTGCCCGAGTTGCCTGGTCCGGCTGGTGGGAGGACACAAGCGATGGGCGAACCGCTCGGAGACGTACTCGATCGAGCAGCCAAGTTGAGTGCCTCCGGCCGGCGTCGCAAAGCGGTTGCCCTGCTGCGCAGCACCGCCGAATCCCATCCCGGCAGCCCAGAGGTCTGGTGCCGGCTGGCCGCCGCGCTGCTGGACCGTGGCGACGCGGCTGCTGCCTTGGTCGCCGTGCACCGTGCGATGTCGCTCGGCGGGGACAGGGCGTGGGCGCACCGACTGGCTGGTAAAGCCTTGAGTCGCCTCGGCCGGCATGAGGAAGCCGTTGCCGCTGCTCGGCAGGCCGTCCGTGCCGCGCCGTCGGACTGGCGATGCCGCATCGCCCTCGCCGAGGCGTTCGGTGCAGCCGGTAGCTGGCCCGACGCCGTCGACGCCGCGGCGCAGGCCGTCCGCTACCAGCCCGACCATGTCCGGCCGTACCTCGTCCTGGGCGACGCCGCCCGCCGGACCGGCGACCTGGCCACTGCCGAACGCGCCTACCGCACCGCCATGCGCCGCAAACCGGGCGACCCTCGCGTTCGTGCCGAACTGGCCCGCCTCCGGCAGGCCGACCCTCGTGCCACCGCGCTGCCCGGTCCGCGTCGACCCCGCTCCGGCGTCGCCGGACTGGAGAACTTCGGCGAAATCCAGAAGTTTTCAACTCTCCAGGATGTCGACCAAAACTCAGGTTTCGGTCAACTTCCTCAAGGCCGCCGTCCGACACGTCCCTGGACGGCCTCCTCCGACGGGTCGGACGACTGGCGGCCGCGCCGCTTCGCCCACGACCCCGTCGTCGGCCATCGCGCGGTCGATCACCCCGTCGCCGGCAACCGTGCGATGTTCAGCCGTCTCGTCGGCAACCATCCCGTCGGAGACCGTCCCGCGGTCAACCACCCGGGCAGCTCTTCGCTCCCGGACGACCACCCGGCCGGCGACGACCCCGCGCGCGGGCGAACTTCTGCACTTCGCCGAAATCGAGCGTTTCGCAAAACTTCTGGATTCGGTCGTCCGGCAACCGACCGGCCCGCCGCCGACCGAGCGGAGATCGGCCACGCTTCGAGAGCCGGTCGCCCTCGGGCCGGCTCCGGATCGCCAGAGGTCGCTCGGTCGCCGGGCACCGGCCGATCCGCCGAAGCCGGCCGGTCACCGATCGCGGAGAACCTTGCTTGGCGCGTCGTCCGTCAGCTGTCCGTGGCAGTGGTGATCGCAGGCATGTTCTTGATGGTCGCCGGCCTGCCGAAGCCCACCCCGGTGCTGGCGTGGCTCGGGTTCGCCATCCCGTGCGTGGTCCTGGTGGTGGCCGTCGTCGAGGTGTTCCGCGTTCCGTCCGGTTTCCGGCTCGCCGTGCTGACCATGCCGCTACGTCGTCCGGTGATCGCCCTGGCGTGGGTGCTGCTCGCGTTGGCCAACGCCCTCGTGCTGCTCTGGGCCATGCTCGACCGGGTCGACGCCGGCACGATGGAGCCGTTGATCTTCGCCCTGGTCTGCGCGGTCTGCGCCGGCGCGGTGTCGCTGGTCAACGAGGCGTAGCCGCGCCGGACAAGCGCGGGACAAGCGGCACGTCAGCCGCCGCCGGCAGCATTTCGGGATGACTGACCAATGGTCATCCGCGCCGGAGGTGTGCTCGTGAGCGGCTTGGGTCTCGACGCCGTCGCCGAGACGGTCTATCTGACCGCACTCACGCGCGTCCGATGGCGGCTCGCCGACCTGGCCCGCCACGTCGACCTCGGCAACGGCCGGCCCGCCGATCACCTCGGCTCCGACAGTCCTGCCGCCACCGATCAGGTCCGCCCCGACAAACACGCTGCGGCTCCCGGACGCTGCGAGCCGGACGCCTGTCTGCTGACTTCCGCCGGCCAGGTGCTGTCCGGCGGTCATGCGCTCGCGGCCGCCGAGCGGCCTCGCTCCGACAGTGCCGTCGAGCGGTCTCGCCCGGACGCCTGCGCTGGCGATGCCGCCGATGTGGTTCACCCCGGCCGAACCGCTGCTGCTCCCGGCCGGTGCCGGCCGGGCAGCTGTCTGCTGGTTTCCGCTGGTCAGGAGTGGTTCGGCGGTCGTGTGGTCGCGGCCGCCGAGCGCTCTTGCCCAGACGTGTGCTCTGGCAAGGCCGCCGACGTGGTCCACCTCGGCGAACCTTCTGGTCGGCAGCGGCCTCGATCGGGCGGTCATCTTCTCGAGTCCGCTGATCAGGTTCGGTCCGAGGGTCGGTTTCTCGCGGCCGTCGAGGGGCTCCGCGCCGACGGCCTGCTGGTCGCCTCCGCCGAGGAGAGCGGCGCGGTCCGTGCCGTCGATCCCGCCCTTGCGCTGCCCGCGCTCGCCGCTAGTCGGGTGTGGGGTCTGAGCGCCGGCGATGCGCGGCCGCAGGCCCTGTCCATAGCCCAGCTCATTGCCCGACATCAGGCATCAGCGGCTGACCGCCTCCATGGGCTGGACGAGATGAACTCGTTCGCCGAACATCTTGTCGCCAACGCCCGCCGCGAGGTCGTGATCCTCAGCGGTCAGCACCGGAGCGGCTCCTTCGAGTACGCCGTGCCGGTCGCTGAAGCCGTACTTCGTCGCGGCGTCGAACTCCGACTTCTCTGGCGTAGCGAACTGATCCGCACGCCCACCGTCGCGGCGCACGCCAACTGGCTACGCACCCGTGGTGCCGCGCCCCGGATCGTCCCCACGTTGCCGACGACCATGCTGCTGGTGGACCGTTCCGTCGCCGTGGTCATTACCGGGGATGACGCTGTGGTCAACCGCGCTGCTTCCGCGGTCGCGCCGCTCTGCGTGCTCGCCGACCAGCTCTGGGCCAACAGCAGCCCAGGACCTCGTCGCCACCACCCGGCCGACCAGACGCCCCGCCACCACAAGGTCCTCCGCCTGCTGGCCGACGGACTGACCGACGACGCCATCGCCCGCCAGGTCGGCGTCAGCGTCCGCACGGTCCGCAACGACATGGCCGCCGCCATGCTCAGCCTCGACGCCCGCAGCCGCTTCCAAGCCGGCGTCCGCGCCGCCCAACTCGGCCTGCTCTGAGATGGCGGTCAGCAGTGTTCTGCGCCGAGCGGGAAGGTCGCGCGGCGCAGCCACCGCGCACCATCCGAGTGGACGAGCCACGCCTCGGTCAGCCGGTCACATACGGGAAGTTTTGCAAAAAGCTCGTTTTCGACGAACTTCTCGACTTTTTCGGAGACGTCCATCGTGACGGTCAGGTGCGGCTGGACGTCGTCGCCGAACTCGCCGCCGTAGGGCGGGTGCTCCGGCCAGCGCGCGGCGACCCGACGGGTGAGCTCACGGAACGGCTCCTCCGGTTCGGGTCGCAGATACAGGACCGTCGGAAAGCGGCGGAACTCGGCCAGCCGGACGTCGATCGGCGGCGTGTCGGCGAAGATCGCGGCCAGGGCCCGCTCGTCCTCGTCGGTCAACCGGTCCATCGGCACCCACGGGAACAGCACCGTCACGTGGGCCTCGACCGCACGCGGCGGGACGCCCGGTCGATCCAGGAGCGGCTCCACGGCCAGTACGGGGATGATCACGCCGGTCACGCCGATGGGCAAGGTCATGGCCGTATTGTCGGAGGAATGCGCCAGGATCAGCACGGCATTTCGGTGCACGCGGCCACTGCCGCCGCGGTCGAGGAGCTGGACGGAGCCGTCGACTCGCTGCTGCACTTCCGCCTCGACGTGGGGGAACGGTCGGAGCGCGCGATCACCGAGGACCCACTGCAGCCGACGGCCAACGCGATGCGCGTGTACCTGGCAGTGCTCAGCACCGATCCCCAGTACGTGCCAGCGGTCGCGACGAAGTTCGCCGAGTTCCGGCGACGCGTCGGCGACCTCACCGACGGCGAACGCCGGCACGTCGAGGCCGCGGCCAAGCTGCTTGACGGCGACCTGCACACTGCCGGTGCCCTGCTCGCCGACCTGGTGGCCGAGCAGCCCCGCGACGCCTTGGCTCTGGCCGTCGGCCATCAGATCGACTACCTGACCGGGAACGCGACCTCGCTACGCGATCGCATCGGCGGTGCCCTCCCCGCCTGGAGCACGGCCGACCCGCACTACGCCAACTTGCTCGGCATGTATGCCTTCGGCCTGGAGGAATGCGGCCATTGGGAGTTGGCCGAGCAGACGGGCCTGCGCTCGATGGAGCTCGACGCGGCTGACGTCTGGAGCATCCACGCCGTCGGCCACACGCACGAGATGCGTGCCAGCTACGACGACGGCATCGCCATGCTGGACCGCCGCCGCGCCAACTGGGACCAGGGCAACCTGCTCCGCGTGCACATCTGGTGGCACTACTGCTTGTTCCTGCTGGAAGCCGGCCGCTCCCGGGAGGCACTGGACCTCTACGACGAGCGGCTGGCGCCGACCGATGAATCGACGATCACCGAGGCCGTCAACGCCGCCAGCCTGATGTGGCGGCTGCACCTGCTCGGCGAGAACGTCGGCGACCGCTGGGCCAAGCTGGCCGCGACCTGGCCGCCGCGTATGACGATCCCGTTCAACGCCTTCAACGACATGCATGCCGTCATGTCCTACGTCGGCGCCGGCGAGGACAATCTCGCCGCGGACCTCGTCGCCGACCGTCGTCGCTACGCCGCCGAAGCCGGGCCCGCCACCAATGTCGCCACGACGGCCCGCGTCGGCCTGCCCATTTGTGAAGCATTGCTCGCATTCGGTCGCGGACGTTACGAGGAGGCCGTCGACCTGCTGTGGCCCATCCGTCGCTACGTGCACGAGTTCGGCGGCAGCCACGCCCAGCGGGATGTCATGCAGCGCACCCTCGTCGAAGCCGCCATTCGTGCGGGCCGCACCGCGCAGGCCCGGACGCTGGTAGGGGAGCGGATCAGTGTGCGGCCCGACTCTCCGTACAACCAGCTCAAGATGCGTCAGCTGGCCGATTTCTGATCTCCAGCATCGTGCAGCCGTCCACTGTCCGATACGGACCGTGCGGCATGCCCGGCCGCCGCGAGGCGAACTGCCCGGCTCGGAACGTCCGGTCCAGCATGATGTCGTGCAGCGACCCGTCGAGCAGCAACACCTCCTCGAAGTAGTCGTGCCGGATCACCTCAGACGTCTCCGTGCCCGGCGCCCACCTCGCGATCCGCGTGCCCACCTCGCCGTCGGCCTCCCGGCTGAGCACCCGCTCGCTGACTCCCGGCGCGTGCGGATCCGGCCGCCACGGCACGGTCTCGACGTCGAAGAACTCCAGCTCGTCCTTCATCCCGACCTCCAGAATCGGTTGTCCACTGTGGTCGAACATTGATTATGTGGATCCATGTTGTCAAGTCACGTCAACATGGATCCACATAATCAACGTTGGCCGCTGGACCATGCCGGCCGACCACTTTGACGACCGAGCACCAGGTCATCGCAGTCGAGCTGTGCGACAACAGGGCACTCGGTCGTCAAAGTGGAGAAGTTTTGCAGCGAACTGCTAGACCATCGCACCCGAGGAAACCGGCGAAACAGTCGAGACCGACCGTCCGGCCCGACGCCGGCCGACAGCGTCGGCGAGGGAACGAAGCACGGACTCGGTCACATCCCAGCCCATGCAGGCGTCGGTGACGCTCTGGCCGTAGGCCAACTCCTCGGCGTGGCCCAGCACCAACTCCTGCCGGCCCGGCTCAAGGAAGCT
>DATJJB010000328.1:0-13552 GCA_035492655.1 Kutzneria sp.
AGGCCGAATGAGGTTGCGGGCCGCGCCGCGGGACACCCGCTTCTACGATCTGCTCACCGCCGCCGCCGAGAACATCGCCGCGGCGATGACGGTGCTCGACGGGTTCGTGCGGGCCGAGGAGGCCGACCGCGAGCCGCTGGCGCGGGAGATGCGCCGGCTGGAGCACATCGGCGACGACCACACCCACGCCCTCATCGAGCTGATCGACGTCACCTTCGTGACCCCGTTCGACCGTGAGGACATCTACCGGCTGGCGGTCCGGCTCGACGACGTGATCGACGCCGTCGACGAGGTGGTCGACCTGGCCGTGCTGTACTCCTGCACCCGCTTTCCGCCCGGCGTGTCCGAGCAGGTCGAGCTGCTCAAGAAGGCCGCGGAGCTGACCGCGGAGGCGATGCCGAAACTGCGCACGCCCAAGGTCCTCGTGCCGTACTGGCAGCAGATCGGCGAGGTGGAGAACGCCGCCGACCAGGTGCACCGGCGGCTGCTCAGCCTGCTGTTCGGCGGCGAGTACGAGCCGCTGGCCGTGATGAAGCTCAAGGACATCGTCGACGGCCTCGAGGAGGCGGCCGACGCGTTCGAACACGCGGCCGATGTCATGCACACCATCGCCGTCAAGGAGAGCTGAGGGTTGCTCGGGCTCTGGGTGGTCGTGGCCCTGGCACTGGTCTTCAACTACACCAACGGTTTTCACGACGCCGCCAACGCCGTGGCCACCGCCGTGTCGACGCGCGCGTTGCCGCTGCGGTGGGCCTTGGCGATGGGCGCGGCGATGAACCTGCTCGGCGCGCTGTTGTCGACCGGCGTCGCGGTGACCGTCGCTGACGGCGTGATCGCGCCGCCGCAAGGTTCCGACGGGTTGGCCGTCGTGTTGGCGGCGGTCGTCGGCGCCATCGTCTGGAACGTGGCCACCTGGTACTTCGGGCTGCCGTCGTCGTCCTCCCACGCGCTGATCGGCGGTCTCGTCGGCGCCGCGCTGGCCGCCGCGAGCGAGGTGCACTGGACCGGCGTGATCAACAAGGTGATCGTGCCGATGATCATCTCCCCGTTGGTCGGCCTGGTGCTCGGATACCTGGTGATGACCGGCATGTTGTGGGCGTTCCGGCGCGGCAACGCCCATCGCGTCCGGCGGGGCTTCCGGCACGCCCAGATCGTGTCCGCGGCGGCGTTGGCGCTGGGGCACGGGTTGCAGGACGCGCAGAAGTCCATGGGTGTGATCGTGCTGGCCCTGGCCGTCACCGGCATCGGGCACGGCAACGGAGTTCCGCTGTGGGTGGTGCTTTCCTGCGCCGGGGCGATGGCCGCCGGCAGCTATTCCGGTGGGCTGCGGGTGATGCGGACCCTGGGCCGTCGGGTGTTCCCGATGACCCCGCCGCACGGCTTCGCCGCCGAACTGTCCGGCGCCGCGGTCCTCTATGTCACCGCTTTCGCTTGGGCCGCACCGATCTCCACCACGCACGTGATCACCACCGCGATCATGGGCGTCGGCGCCACCCGCCGGCCGCGGGCCGTGCGCTGGGGTATCGCCGGCGACATCGTCACCGGCTGGGTTCTCACCCTCCCGGCCGCCGCCCTGGTCGCCGCTGCCGTCTACTGGCCGGCCAGCCTCGTTCTGGGGTGATTCGGTTCCGGTGTGGCGGGGTATTCCCGGGTCAACCAGAAGAGAGGTGGTTCTCGTGGACACCGGAACGGTGTACTACCTGGTCGCCGGCATCATCGCCATTGTCGTCGTCGGCCGGCTGTTGGCCTTCAGCGGCAAGCGGTACCTGGCCGGCGCCAACGTCGCACCGCGGGAGCGCGAATCGGCCGGCTCGGTCGCGATGCTCGTGTCGATGCTGTTCCACCTGGTGACGTTGGGTCTGCTGGCGTTGCTCGCGGCGATCCCGTTCGGCGGCGACCGGACCCAGGTGTTCCTGGTGCGGATCGGCCTGCTGCTGATCCTGGTGGCCGTGGCCTACGCGATCGCGCTGCGCATGCTGACCCGCCGCAAGCAGGAGGAGGTCGTCTCCGGCTTCGACGCCCAGGTGCGCGAACTCCGTCACGAGCGTGAGCACGCCAACGGCTACGAGGTGACCAACGACCCGTCCGCCGGCATGGCTCCCCAGCCCCGCCGTGAGCCCACGCTGGGCGAACCCCGCCCGCGACCGTAACCGGCACACCACGAAGTCGACCCCGTGGCTATGGGGTCGACTTCGTGGTGTCACTCCTGCGGCGCGAGGCCGTCGTCAGCGGTGAGGCCGAGCATGTCCAGGATCTCCGCGCACTGCCGCGGGTTGTCCGACCGGCTGGCGATGTGCCGGGCGGCGCGACGCCGTTGTTCGGGCGGGTTGCCGTCGAGCACGATGGACGGGCGGGCGGGGTTCTTGGTGAGCGCCATCGGGGTTGCCTCCTCAGGCCGAGTACGGGGATTCGCGGAGCACACGCGCCAGGTGGGTGGCGTTGGCGGCGAGCTGTTTGGTGGTCTTGGCGACGACGTCCGGGACCTCCTCGACGTCCTTGAAGTCGGTGCCGTGCATGGCCTCGCCGACCCCGTAGGTGACGCCGCCGGCCGGAATGGTGAAGCCGACGTCGTCCAACGCCTGGAAAAGGTCGGCGCTGACCTTGTGCGTGCCGTCCTCGTCGCCGACGACGGCGACGGTGGCGACCTTGTTGTACAAGCAAGGTAGGCCGTTCTCGTCGGTCTCGGAAAGCTCGGCGTCCAACCGCTCCAGCACCCGCTGAGCGACGCTGGACGGATGCCCGAGCCAGATGGGGGTGGCCAGCCCCAGCAACGCCGCCCGCCGACCGTTCTTGGTCCGCCGGCCCGCGACGGTCAGCGCCACCATCAACCGCCGGAACACCAGCGAGGCCAACAGGAGCGTCATCGGCAGCTCGCTGATCAGCAGCGGCTGCACCACCGACACCGGGCTCAGCGCCAGCGCCACGGCCTGCAACGCGAAACCCAGCACCACCGACCCGATCCCGGCCCACCACGCCGGCCGCCGAGCCACGTCCAGCAGCATCCGCCAGCCGAACGACGACTCGTCCCGATCGGCCTTGCGCTGCAACACCGAGGCCGCCGCGTTCATCGCCGACGCCAACACCGCCAGTAGCACTCCGAGCATGGCATCCGGGTACCCGCAACGAGGTTGCGCATCCGCTGGATGGGTACTCGAAGGCATGAAAGACGATGCGGCGTCACTGATCGACACACCGGTCCTCCGCGCCGGCACGGTGGTCGTCTACTTCGACCCCGAGCCCGAGGGTGACAGCTCCTTCGGCCGCGCCATGGCGGTCGGTCCCGAAGTCATCGACCCCCGCACCCACGACTGGTGGGCGCCGATCAGGCGCGCCGACGACACGCTCGACCTGCTGCCCTCCATCCTGGTCGTGGCCATCACGTGACGCGGTTCTCCTCCAGCACCAGGATCGCGCCCTCGGCGTCACTGTTGCGGCTGCGGCGGTTCACCGCGGCGATGGTGATCTCGCTGGCCGGTTCGGTCTCCACCAGCGCGCTGCGGACCAGCGGCCGCAGCTCGGACAGCGGGCCGGCACTCCACACCCGGATCGGCGCGTCCGGCCCCAGCTCGGCCGGCAGCTGCGGCAGCACCTCGGTGCTCAGGTGCTGCCATGCTTCGGGGTCGCGCAGGAAACCGGTCACGTTGATCAGCAGCACGTTGCACAGCGCCGCGAACTCGTCCGCGTTGAGCTGGAGGTAGTCGACGTACTCCTCGACGCTGACCCGGGACAGACTGGTCCGCTTGTACCCGGTGAAGTCGAAGCCACGCGTCCTTCAGATATGGCAGCACCGCCTCGAAGTGCGCGTCCGTGGCCGTCTTGTCCACCACGGGTGGCAAGGGTTCTCGGTGCACCGAATCATCCGCCGTCCGCCAGGACGAGCACGGCCCACACCACCTTGCCGCCGTCCCACGTCGGCGTGCTGCCCCAGGCCTTGGACATGGCGTCCACGAGGAAGATGCCGCGACCGCCGGTGCCCGCGGCGCCGGGTTCCAGCCGGGACGGCGGCGTGGCGCTGCCGTCCCGCACTGCCACCGTGAGCAGCCCTCGGCGCAGCTCCAGCCGCAGCTTCGCGACCGATCCACCGTGCACGATGGCGTTCTCCACCAGTTCGGAGACGATCAGGCAGGCGTCGTCGGTCAGATGCCTGATCTGCCAGCCGTCGAGTGTCTCGGTGACGAAGCGGCGGGCCAGCGCCGGGCTGCCGGTCGACGGCGGCAGCTCGAGGGTGGCGAGCTGGCGGCCCGGCACCGCCTTCAGCGCCTGCACCGCCTCTGTGACTTGGGCGAACGTCGGCACGAAGCGGTCGAGTGCGCCGCGCCGCAGCAGCTCACGGGTCCGGCCGGGCCGGGCCACCAGTAGCAGTTGGAGCCCCGGCCAGTCGCCGGCCCGGCGGGACACAGCGCCGAACACGCTGAGCGCGAGCGGGGTGATCACCGTGGTCCGGTCGAGCTGCACGATGACGCCGGACGGCTCGTCAGCCACGCACTTGAGCAGCGCGCTGCGCACGGTCGCCACATTGGCCAGGCCCAGCTCACCGACCAGCCGCACGAGCATCGCCGTGCCGCGCCGGCTGACGTCGACGGAGAGGTACGGTCGGGGACTCACGGCACCGGCCCCTCATCGGTGAGGACATCATCGCGGATGAACTGGCGCAGGATGTCGGCGGCGTTCGCCGCCTCGGCCACCGACGCGGCGTCGACCGCCAGGCGATGCCCGTTCTCGGTCGGACCTTTGGACAGCGCCATCACGTCGTCGACCAGCAGCAGGTAGTGGTGGTCGGGCACGGCGGAGCAGACATGTCCGTGGCGCAGCGGCGTGCCATCGGCCGGCATGTGCGGCACCACCAGCACCGAGGCGGGCAGGTCGGCCGGCAGCCCCCGCAACGACTCGACCCCGCCGGCGGATGCGCCGACGACGACCACGTCGCGGCAGTGGGGCATTCCGTCACCCTCTTCGGCGGTGTTCGACTCCCGAGGTCGGAGGCTACCCCCTCAAGGAAGGCTCACACTTTCGTGCGCGACGCCGTCGGGTGATGAGCAGCCGCCGCTCGTGTTCGTCCTGGCCGCCCCACACCCCGTAGGGCTCCTCGGCCGCCAGGGCGTGTCGGCGGCACTCCACGATTTCGAGCGGCGGCGAAACTAGCCGGCCACGGCCTCGGCGACACTGGGGTAGACGCGGAACGCCATGGTCATGCCGGTGATCTCCAGCGGCCGCAGCACCCGGCGGCTGCTGGCCACCAACCGCAGCGTCACGTGGTTGGCGGCGGCGTGGGTTCGGGCCTCGGCCAGCATCTGGAGCCCGGACGAGCCGAAGAAGGTCACTTCGGACAGGTCGACGACCACCGCGTCGGGGTGGCTGTCCACGGCACGGGTGAGCACCCGCTCCACGGCGTCCCGGCTGGTCATGTCGATCTCGCCGCTGACGTGCACGACGGAGACGGGGCCCATGGTGTCGACCGCGGCCAGGGCGGGCGGGACCGCGTCGGCGGGCGTCGGGAACAGTCCGTCACTGCCCATGGCGCCGACCATAGCCAGGGGTTTCGGCGGCGGCAACCGCTGGTGGGAGCGTGAACTCCACACGGGTGCCGGTCTCGGATCCGTGCACGTCGGCCCGCACCGATGCCGCCTTGATCATGGCCAGTCCGCGGCCTCGGGTGCCGTTGTCCGTTGGCACCGGCCGCCAGTGGCCGGCGTCGGTCACCACGCCGCTGACGCCGCCGTCCGTGGTGCAGCGCAGCTCGTAGCTGAAGTCGCCGGCCGGCCGGTCGCGGTAGGCGTGCTCGACGGAGTTCGCGGTGGCTTCCCCGATCACCAGCAGCAGGTCGTCGATCAGCGACCGTGGCAGGCCGGCGGCCTTGGCCCAGGCCGTGATGTCCTTACGGGCCACGGCCAACTGGTCGGGACGGGCCGGCAGGGTCCGCCGCAGCGGCGCCGGCACCAGCTGGGCCACGACCAGGGCGACGTCGTCGCTGGGCCCCTCATCGGTCAGCAGGTGCTCGACCAGCCACACCGCCAGTTCCTCCGGTGGCAGGTCGGCGGCGGTCGCGGCGAGCCGCTCCAGGTCCTCGTCCAGGTCGGCGTCCCGGCGCTCGACCAGTCCGTCCGTGTACAGCACGATGCTGGCGCGCGGTGACAGCGAGCACCGCTCCTCGGTGAACTCCATGCCCGCCCCCAGGCCGAGCACCGGTCCGCGAGCACCACTCAGGAACTCGCCGTGGCCGTCCATGATGATCAGCGGCGGCAGGTGGCCGGCGCGCACCCAGCGCAGCTCGGCGGCAGCGGTGTCGACCACCACACAGACCACTGTGGACGCCAGCGCGTCGGGGATGCGCGCGGCGAACTCGTCCAGGCGGGCCAGGGCGCTGGCCGGCGGGTGCCCCTCCAGCAGGTACGCCGCGAGCGTGCTGCGCAGCTGGCCCATCGCGGCGGCGGCCCGCGGGCCCTGGCCGACGACGTCGCCGACGATGAGCGCCACCCGGTCCTCGTCCAGCGGCAGCACGTCGTACCAGTCGCCGCCGGCCTGGCTGAAGGCCGCGCCGGCCAGGTAGCGGGCGGCCAGCGCCAGCCGGTCCAGCTGCGGCAGCCGCGCCGGCAGCAGGCTGCGCTGCAACGTCTCGGCGATCTCGTGCTCGGCCTGGTACAGCCGGGCCCGGTCCAGCGCCTGGGCGCACTGCTCGGCCAGCGCCAGCGCGGCCCGCTTGTCGCCGGCGTCGAGCGGGAACTCACGGCGGCTGCCCAGCGCCAGCACGCCGATGCAGGCTCCGTTGGCGGTCAACGGAATCACCGCGCCTGAGCGGAAACCGACGGCCCGCGCCCGGCTCACGAAGTCCGGGTACTCGGCGTGCCAGTCCTCGACCTTGTCCAGCCACACCGGGGCCTGTGTGGTGACGGCGTCGGCGATGGGCGAGTGCTCGCGCAGGTCCAGCCGGTCCAGTCCGTACTGCTGCCCGGGCACGATCAGCGGCAGCAGCCGGTGCGGGTCGCGCTGCTCGAACACGACGAACTCGTGGTCGAGGAACAGCTTTCGGCCATGCGTGGCCACGGTCTCGGCCACGCTCCGCGGCGAGGTCGCGGCCGAGAAATCGGCGGTGGCCTGCTGCAACAGGGTCAGCCTGCGCGCGGCGGCCTGCTCCTCGGCCAGCAGCAGGGCGTTGTCCAGCGCGATCCCGGCGCGGTCGGCGATCTGCTCGGCCAGCGCCAGATCCCGGTCGGAGTAGGCGGATTCGTGCGCCGCGCGGCACATGGTCAGCACGGCCAGGGTCTCGCCGCGGGCCCGCAGCGGCAGCGCCATCTCGGTGTCGTTGACCAGGGTCGGCTCGTCGACGGTCACCGGCTCGACGGCCGCGCCGGCCCGAGCCATGAGCACCGACCGGCCGCTGTCGGTGACCCGGGCGACCGCGCAGCCGTCGGCCAGCTGGCTGTCGACCAGCACGCCGACCAGGCGGTCCAGCCGCTGCCGCACTCCGGTCGCCGCGTCGAGGGCGGCGCCGACCTGGGCCAGCAGCCGCTGCCGCTCGCCCTCCCGGTAGCGCTCGTTCACGTCCACGCAGCTGGCCACGTGCCCGCCGAACTCCGCGCCGCCGCCGATCGGCACCGCGTGCTCCAGCATCCAGTGGTACGCCCCGTCGGCCCGGCGCAGCCGGTACTCGATATCGAACGCGGTGCCGTCCCGGGTGGCTTGGTCGAACGTCCGCAGATAGCGGTCGCGGTCCTCGGGATGCAGCGCCTCCTGCCACTGCTCACCCAGACCCTGGTGCCCGGTGAACTCCGACCAGCCGCGGTTGGCCAGCACCCGCAGGCCGGTCCGGTCGGACGCCCAGATCAGCGCCGGGGCCACGTCGGCCATGGTGCGGAACCGTTCCTCGCCCTGCCGGCGGACCCGCCCCAGCCGCACGTGCGTGTTCACGCGGGCCAGCAGTTCGCCGGCGGCGAACGGCTTCACCAGGTAGTCGTCGGCGCCGGCCCGCAACCCCTCGGCCGCCGCCTCCTGGCCGGCGCGGGCCGACAGCAGCAGCACCGGAAGGCGGGCCGTGCGCGGGTCCCCACGCAGCACGCGGACCAGGCTGATGCCGTCCAGCCGTGGCATCATCACGTCGCTGATCAGCAGATCCGGGGGATCGGTCCGGATCAGCTCCAGGGCCTGGTTCCCGTCGGCGACCGTGCGGACGGTGTGCCGCTCGCCCAGCAGTCGGCCCAGGTAGTCCCGCATATCGGCATTGTCGTCGGCCACCAGCACGTAGCCAGGGCCCTGGTCGAACGGCCCGCCGGAGGGCACGTCCGGCGGCAGCCAGCGCAGCGCCTCCTCCACGTACGGCGTCGAAGCGGGCCTATGGTCCGGTACCGGCTCGGGCATCTCACCGTCGCCGAACGGGATCCGCACCGTGAAGGCGGTGCCCTCGCCGTCCACGCTCTCGGCCGAGATGTCGCCGCGGTGCAGACCCACGAGTTCCCGCACCAGCGCGAGGCCGATGCCGCTGCCCTCGGTCGACCGGGCCCGGGGCTGCTCGATGCGGTGGAAGCGCTCGAACAGCCGCGGCATCTCGGCCGCCGGGATGCCGACGCCGGTGTCGCGCACCGACAACACCGCGTGCTCGCCGTCGGCCCGCAGACCGACCGTGACCGAGCCGTCGAGGGTGAACTTGAAGGCGTTGCTCAACAGGTTGAGCACGATCTTCTCGTACATGTCCCGGTCCACCAGCACCGGGCGGCCCAGCGGCGGGCAGTCCACGGTCAGTGTCAGGCCGGCCTTCTCCATCGCCGCCCGGAACACGCTGGCCAGTTCACTGGTCAGCAGGGCCAGATCGACCGGCTCGTACTGGGCGTGCACCCGGCCGGCCTCGATCCGGGAGAAGTCCAGCAGCGCGTTGACCAGCTTGCCCAGCCGCATCGCGTTGCGCTCGATCGTGGACAGCTGCTCGTCGACGTCCGGCGGCGCCTGCTCGCGCAGCTCCCGCAGCGGCCCCGAGATCAGCGTCAGGGGCGTGCGGAACTCGTGGCTGATGTTGGAGAAGAACACCGTCTTGCTGCGGTCCAGCTCGGCCAGCTCCTCGGCCCGGCGCTGCTGCGCCTGATAGGCCATGGCCCCGTTGACCAGCCCGGCGATCTGGTCGGCGACCAGCCGCAGGAACGCCCGGTAGTCCTCGTCCAACGCCCGGCCGCCGCTGGCCGCCAGCACCACCGCGCCCAGCGGCCGGTCGCCGGCGTCGCTGCGCAGCGGCAGCACCATGGCCTCGGTCGGCGGCGTCGCCCAGCCGCCGCTGGGCAGCCCTTCCACCGCCGTCACGACCACCGGCTCGCCGTCCCGCAGCACGTCGGCCAGCGGCCAGCGCTCGTCCTGGGCGTCGCCCAGGTGCACCGAGACGTACGGGACGTCCTGGCCGTGCCGATCGGCCCAGTCGGCGATCCGCCGGCAGGCCTCGTCGGCCGTGGTCGCGCCGGCCTGCGCGCCGAGATCCTGCAACGCCGCCATCCGCCGCGTGCCGACCACCCGGTCGGTCGTGTCCGACACGGCGGTGAACACACCGACCACCGCGCCGGTGTCGTCGATCAACGGGCTGTAGGAGTACGTCCAGTACGTCTCCTCCCAGTACCCGTGCCGGTTCATCGGCAGCAGCATGTCGTCCGACCAGGTCGCCTCGCCGGTGGCCAGCACGCCGTCCAGCATCGGGCCGATGATGTGCCAGATCTCCGGCCACACCGACGATCCCGGCTTGTCCAGTGCCGGATGCTTGGAGCCGAGCAGTGGCAGGTAGGCGTCGTTGTAGAGGAAGCGCAACTCCTGGCCCCACCACAGGATCATCGGGAACCGCGAGGTCAGGCAGATGCGCACCGCCGCGCGCAGGCCCTCGGGCCAGCTGTCGGGGGCGCCGAGCGGGGACGTGGACCAGTCGAAGGCGCGCATCCGCGCGGCCATCTCGCTGGTGCCGGGGAAGACGTCACTCACCGACCTGGCGGCCTTTCTGCGACGGGACTGGATGTGTTCCAGCTTGAGGCAGACGACGCGGTCCGGCAACGCAACCGGGTCCGACATTGCTCACGCCGCCGACGAACCCGTACGGGTGAGCGCCGATGGTTGAAAGAACCGGACACCGGCTATTCCCGGGTGTCTCACCAACCCGTGCCGGGAGGAGTGCACCCGTGTCGACCGATGCCATCGTGCTGCTCAAAGAGGATCACAAGACGGTGGAGCAGCTGTTCAAGAAGTTCGAGCAGGCCGGCGACCGGGCCTACACGACCAAGCGCCGGCTGGTCGACTCGATGATCTCCGAACTCACCACGCACGCCTACATCGAGGAGACGATCTTCTATCCGGCGGCCCGGCAGGCGGTCCCGCAGACCGAGGACCACGTGCTGGAAAGCGTGGAGGAGCACCACGTGGTGATGTGGATGCTCTCCGAGCTGGCCAAGCTGGACGCCGAGGCGGAGAACTTCGACGCCAAGGTCACGGTGCTGATCGAGAACGTCCGCCACCACGTCGAGGAGGAAGAGCGGGACTGGTTCCCCGACGTGCGCAAGGCCATGGGACGCAAGCAGTTGCAGGAGATCGGCGCGCGGATGGCCGCGGCGAAGGCGGACGCGCCGAGTGATCCGCTGGCCGTCAAGAGCGCCTGAGATGTCCACGGTCGCACCGAGCAGAGCGGTGGCGGGCTTCGACTCCGCCACCGCCATGCTGCGCGCGGTGTCGCTGGCCTTGCGCGGCAAGCGGTTCACCGTGCTTGGCCAGAGCCGGCTGGCCGCGGCTCCGCTGCGGCTGTCCAACCTGCTGCCGGCAGCGCTGCGCACCCAGCTGTACCGCATCTCCGGCGCGGCCGAGGGCGTGACGCCGTCGATGCTGGCGTCGATCGACATGCAGCAGGTGGCGGCGTGGATGGTCGGCCACTACGACGAACTCCCGCCGCAGTATCCGGGTGTGGTCATCGGATCCAGCAACGGCGCCATGACGCATCTGTGCACGGCGGCGGGGATTCCCTGGCTGCCGCAGACGATGCTGGTGCCGGTGCGCTGGGCGGACAACGACCCGGACCGGCCGGCGGCGGCCGCCGACTACGGCGCCTCGATCGCGGATCCACTGCTGGCCAACAATCCTGATGTCGCGTTGCACCACATGCACGACGGCAACCAGGACCGGCTGATGATCGACCTGATGACCTACTTCCGGCTCAAGTGGCTGCGGCTGCCCCGGGCGTACACCGAGTTCCTGGCCACCCGGCTGATGCCGGGCGCGCCGATCATCCTGGTCGACTGCGAGCTGTCGTGGCCGGTGACCAGGATCGGCGACCGGCACGTGTTCCAGACCGGAGCCTACGGCGGCCTCCGGCCCGACGAGTACCTGGGCGGCAGTCCGCGGGTGGCCGATTTCCTTGCGGCGCAGGGATCTCCGCTGCGGGCCTTCGAGTCCCCGGCGGCTGACGACCACGCGCCGGAGGCCGAGTGGGGTTTCCAGCCGTCGCTGGGCGTGGAGATCGAGCAGTGGGCCGCCGCGCACGGGCATCCCGTGCACCGCATCACTTTCGCCGACCCGCACGACCTGTCGGCCCCGATCGCCGACCTGCACCGCGAGTGGCTGCTGGCCGCCGGCCGGCCGGCCGATCGGCTGCTGGTCGAGTCGTTCGTCATGCTCGACCCGGTCGGCGTCAACCAGGCCGGTCTGGTCCCGTACTGGACGGTCTTCCCGGTGCAGGACGCGCTCCAAGCCGTCGGCTCCTACCTGCGGGAACGCCGCTACCCCACCGTGGATGTGCTGATGTTCCCGCACGGCGTCCGCTCCGCCGGCATCGCCGAGCCCGAGGACTGGCTGCGGCTGCGCGAATACAGCGGGGTCGTGCGGTTGCCGGCCACCGACGTCGGCCGCTATCCGGCCGATTTCGCCGCCCTGGCCGCGTATTCCTCGGCGATCCCGCCCGGCGAGCGGCAACTGCGCATCGGGGTGCGCAAGATCCTGGACCAGTTGGACCACGCCCGTGCCGGCTGACGTCGTGGTCGTGCCGGGCCTGGCCGTGTCCCGGTACCTGGAGCCGACCGGTCGGTGTCCCGGAGTACGCCGCCCTCGTCGCGGACCTGGTGCGTGACCGGGAAGTCATCTCGACGGCACGCGGGAGCCGTCCTCGCTGGGGCGGCAGGAGTTCCCGGAGTGGCGCACAGCCGGCCTGCGGCGGATCTCGGTGCTGCTGAGGTCGATGCCGCGCCATCCGCTGGAGGACCTGTTGGCCGCGGTGACCTGTCCACTCGTGACCGTGCGGGGCGGACGCGATCCACTGTGTACGTCCGACCGGGTCGCCGGGCTGGGTGGTGTGGCCGTCACGCTGCCGGGGCTGCCGCACGCCTTCCCGTACCTCGATCCCGACGCCTTTGCCGACGTTGCTCTCGGTAACCGCTGCGTATGACAATTGCTCGGTGCGGGAGGGCGAGCCGGAGGAGCGCATCGCCGCGGAGATCGCCGCGGTGGCGGGGGATGAAGCGGTGGCGGTGCGGCATGTCTGCCAGGCGTGTGTGGCGGTGCTCGGGGCCGACGGTGTCAGCCTGTCCGTGATCGGCGATCTCGGCACGGCCGAGCCGGCCCACGCCACCGACGACATCGCCGAACGGGTCGTCGAGCTGGAGATCGTGCACGGCGGCGGGCCGGTGGTGCTCGCGCTGAACCAGGACGATCCGGTGCTGCTGCCGCGGCTGGTCGCCGACCGGCGCTGGCCGCTGCTCGTGCCGGCGCTGGCCGAGGCCGGGGCGGCGGCCCTGTTCGCGTTCCCGCTGGCCGACGGCGGGGTCACGGTCGGTGTCCTCGAGCTGTACCAGCGCCGGCCGCGCGCCCTGACCGAGAACGAGGTGTCGGACGGCCTGCTGTTCGCCCAGAGCGGGCTGGAGCTGCTGGTGTCGAGCGATGACGACGTGCTGGCCGGGCCGGTCGCCGATCGCTGGGCGCGCGTCAACCAGGCGGTGGCCATGGTGTCGCGCCAGGTCGGCTCCTCGCTGGAGGACGCGTACGCCCGGCTGCGGGCCCACGCCTTCGTCACCGGGCGGCGGCTGCCCGACATCGCCGGCGACGTGCTGGCCGGCCACCTCGGGTTCGGCGTTTGAACGCGGGCCCGCAACGGGCATCTCCCGGGCATGAGACCCGGTTTGACGCTCGGCGTCGAAGAGGAGTTCCTGCTGGTCGACGGGGACGGCCGGCTCGCGGCCGCCGGGCCGGAGATCTCCGAGCAGGTGACCGACGAGGACGGGCAGGTCGAGCACGAGTTGCGGCGCTGCCAGGTGGAATCGGCCACCGACGTGTGCGAGACGGCCGAGGAGGTGGTCACCGGCCTGCGCGGGCTGCGCGACCGGCTGGCGGCCGAGGCGGCCGAGCAGGGGCTGCGGCTGCTGCCCAGCGGCACCGCGCCGATGGCCGACGACCGGCCGCCGCGGTTCACGCCGGACGCCCGCTACCACCGGATGGCCCGCGAGTTCGGCGCGATCGCCCAGGCCTCGCTGACCTGCGCGTGCCACGTCCACGTCGCGATCCCCGATGCCGCAACGGGATTGCGGATCAGCAACCACCTCCGGCCGTGGCTGCCGGTGCT
>DATJJB010000329.1:0-23455 GCA_035492655.1 Kutzneria sp.
GGTGAAGGCGCCGAGGTAGCCCGTGCTCTCACTGCTGAGCAGGCTGCCGAGCGAGGCGGCGTTGTGCGCGGTCTGCCAGGCCGCCATGGCCAGCATGTCGGCCTTGCGGATGTTCGTGGCCGTCACGTTGGCGGACTCGAACGACAGTGCCTCCGACAATGAGGTCTGCTGCTGTTGGAAGGCGTTGTTGGCTTTGGTCACGGCGACACCGGTGGCGACCAGGGCGAGCACCGTCAACGCGGCCAGCGCGCCGATCACGGACCGGCGTCGACGCCGCCGGCGCCGGTGGCCGGCCATGCTCGCCGCCAGGAACTCTTGTTCGACCTCGGTCAGCTCCGAACGGTCGCGCCAGCCGCGCACCGCCTCCAGCCGGCCGCCCTGGTACAACGCGGCCGGGTCCCGGCCTTCGCGCTGCCAGCTGCTGGCCGCGTCGCGAAGTTGTTGGCGCGCCAGCAGTTCCTGGCGGTTGTCGGTCAGCCAACCGCGCAGCAGCGGCCATGCGCGCACCAACGCCTCGTGCGTGATGGACACGGTCGTGGCGTCCACCGTGACCAGGTTGGCCTCGGCCAACGCGCGCAGCGCGCGGTCGGTCGGATCATCGGGCCGGACGGCCAGCGTGGCGATGTCGAGCGGGTGACGGGTGTCCGCGGTGTCCTCACCCAAACGGATCATGCTCAGCAGCAGCCGACGCGCCGCCTGTCGCGCCTCGGCGTCCAGGCTCTGGTACGCCTCGTCCGCGCGCCGGCGCACGGCCTGCCACACCCCGGTGGTCGCCTGGTACCCGGCCACGGTCAGCGTGGCGCCGGCGCGCTTGTGCCAGGTCTCCACCAGCGCGTAGGACAGCAGCGGCAACGCGCTCGCGGTGTCCACACCGGCGTTCAGGTCGGTCAGCAGCAGGTCGACCAGCGCCGGCTCGACGGTCAGCCCGGCCGACTCGGCGGGACGCCGGATGACCTCCCGCAGTTCCGCCTCGGTCATCGGTATCACCGGAACCTGCCCGTCGGACAGGGCACGGGCGAGCTCCGGGTGCCGCAGGCAGTGCTGGTAGAAGTCCGCGCGCACGCCCAACACCACGACGGCCGCCGGCTCGGCGCCGTCCGGTCCCGACCCGGCCGCCGCGACCAGGGCCCGCAGGAAGGCTCGCCGTTCGTCCTCGTCCTGGCCGGCGGTGAACAACTCCTCGAACTGGTCGACCACCAGCACCACCCGCTCGGCGTCCGGGTACGCCGCGCGCAGTGACGCGCCGATCGTCTCAGCCGTGGCCGGCCGGCCTTCCAGTTTCGCGGCCACCGCGGACATCGGGTGCTCGCCGGGCGTGAACACCAGCTGCGGCCAGTACCGCGCGCCCACCGTGTCGTCCTCGGCCAGCGCCGGCAGCAACCCGGCCCGCAGCAACGACGACTTGCCCGAGCCCGACGGCCCGATCACCACGACCATGCCCGGCTCGGCCAGCGTCGCGGTCACCCGGCGGACCAGCTCGGCGGTCATCGCCTCACGGCCGAAGAACCAGCGCGCGTCCTCCCGGTCGTACCGGCGCATTCCCCGGTACGGGCAGCTCGACTCGCCCGACGGGGCCGGGACCCCGGCGGCGCCGGCCGGCGTCTCGGCGGCTCCGGAATTGCCGGCCAGCACCAGTTCGCCGCCCCGGTCACCGGCCTGGCGGTGCGGACGGGGCGCGTTCCGCTCCGCCAGCACCCGGGTCAGGTGCCGGTAGGCGTGGTCAAGGGTCAACTCGGCCGGCCCGGTCGGATCACCGGTGGTCAGCAGCTCGATCAGCGCGCCGCTGAACGCGGTGTGCCGGGCCCCCACCGGGGCCAGCGCCAGCTCGTCCCGGGCGGCCGAGGTCAGCAGATAGCTGCCGTGCACGCCGGTGAGTTCGGCCGCGCGCAACGTGCCCAGGGCGAAGGAGTTGCCGGCCCGGCCGGAAAAGCAGCAGTCCAGCACCACGACCAGCAGCGGGGCGCGGCACCCGACCAGCGCGTCCCGGACCGCCGAGTACGGCAACGCCTTGTACGCCAGGCCAACGGACCGGTCGTCGGTGGCGCTGGTGGCCAGGTGCAGCTCGCCGCCGTTCTCGCCGACCAGACCGTGTCCGACGTAGTAGAAGACCAGCACCTCGGTCGCGGCGACGGCGGCCTGGGTCAGGGCTTGGCCGAGGTCCAGCGGGCTGGCGGGGTCGACCACCACGGCCAGGTTCTCGGGGGCGACCTCGCACTGTTGGGTGAAGGCGTCGGCCAGATCCGCCACGGTGGCCGCCACCGCGGGCACGGTGGGCAGGTCAGCGCCGGCGGGATGGGTTCCCGTGCCAGCCAGCACCACTCGTACTCCGTTGCCGGACAACGGCAAGCGCCCCCGAGACGGCACCGTTTCCCTGGTCGCCACGACGGCATTATGGCCCTCCGCCACCGATCCGCCACCCTCCGTGGGCCACCTGGCGTAGGGTGCCGCGCCCGGTGGCACGACCGTCAGTCCGCCCCGCCGGGATCGGCGTCATCGACCTCGTCGGTCAGCGTGGTGGACAGTTCGGCGACCACACCGCGCAGTTCGGCGGCGTCCATGGACCGCACCCGTTTGGCCGACAACTCGACGGCGGACTCACCGTTGGCCCGCGTGATCCTGATGGTCACCTCGGTGGTCCGCTGCCGCAGCCAGGTGACCACCGCACTCACGGCGAGCGCCCCAGCGCCGCCCTGCCCCACCGTGACGACGATGGCGTCGAGGACACCACCGCTCAACGTCCCCGGTCGTATCGGACGTGGCACGGTCCGCACCTGCCCGCGCAGCCCGTCCTCGTCCTTCAACCAGACGGTCAACGACCGCAACGACTCTGTCGCATCCGGCTCGTCGACTTCGATTCTGAGGTCCACCCGACCATCATCGCGCCGAACGGCACGGTGTCGCGTGCGCGCTTCGCCGCAATCCGGGGTCAGCGGCGGGTGATGCGGTCGAGCCGGAGGGCGAGCTGGATCTCCAGGGCGTGCTCGGGGTCGCGCCAGTGGGGTCCGAGCAGGGCGGTGACGCGGTCGAGGCGCTGGGTGACGGTGTTGACGTGCACGTGCAGGATGTCCTTGGCGCGGTTGAGGTTGCCGCCGGAGTCGAAGTAGGCGTGCAGGGTGGCGACGAGGTCGGAGCCGCGCTGGGAGTCGTAGTCGAGGACGGGGCCGAGGGTGCGGCGGACGTAGCCGTCGAGGTCGGGGCGGTCGCCGAGCAGGACGCCGACGAAGCCCAGCCCGGCGAGGGAGGCGCCACGGCCGGTGTGGCCGAGTTCGAGCAGGGCGCGGAGGCAGCGTTCGGCCTCGGCGTGGGCGGCGGCCAGCGCGGACGGGTCGGCGCCCGGACCGGCGGCGCCGACAGTGACGGGGCGGCCGAGGGCGTCGCCGAGTTGCCGCGCCAGGGAAGAAGCCAACTCACCGGCGTCGGCGGACGGGACGAGCAGCACCAGCCGGTCGGCATGGGTGCCGATGAGGCTGGTGCGAGGGACGCGGGCGGCGGCAGCGGTGGCCAACCGGTGCCGGGATTCCTGCGCGGCATGGGCGACGGCGACGACGTGCGGCGCGGTGAGGTCGACGCCGAGCCGCTTGCCACGGGCGATCAGCCCGCCGGGGTCGCGGTCCGGGGCGGTGAGCAGGTCGGTGACGAGTTCGCCGCGCACCCGGTCCTCGGTCTCGGCGACGGACTGCCGCAGCAGGAGCAGTAGCGCGGTGACGACGCTGGCGCGCTCGAACAACCGCCGGTCGGCGTCGCCGAGTTCAGGGTGACCGGTCAACGTGATGCTGCCCAACGGTTTCGGGCCGGCCAGCACGGCGCAGACCCAGATCCCGTTGTGCGCAACGGCCCGCCCGCTGGCCCGCGACTCCTCGACCAGCCGCAGCGGCTGCTCCAACGCGACGGTGTCGACGCGCGCCAGCTCACCGCCGGTCGCATCGTGCACGACGATGCCGCCGTGCAACACCTCGGCCAGCGCGGTGGCCACCTGCACGACATCGCCGCCACGCAGCACGAGGTCGGACAGCCGGTCGTGGGCGTCCTCGGCGCGGCGCATGGCTTCGTTGTGCCGCCGGATCGTCTCGTGCGCCGACCGCGCCTCCTCCATGCGCTGCGCGGCGTCCAGGGCGATGGCGGCGTGGTCGGCCAGCGAACCCAGCAGCGACACCTCGGCGGTGGTGAAGTCACGGGGCGTGCGGTCGGCGGCGTACAGCACGCCGAGGACCCGGCTGCCCAGTTGCAGCGGCACGCCGAGGATGGCCACCAAGCCCTCGTCCGCCACCGCGGCGTCGATGGTCACGGTGTGCTCGAACCGCGGGTCCGGCAGGTAGTCCGTCGTCGCGTACGGCCGCGCGGTCTGCCCCACCAGGCCGCCGAGCCCCTCCCCCATCCCGAGCATGACCTGTTGGAACAGCGCGGAGGTGCAGCCCTCGGTGACCCGCATGTACGTCCCGCCGGCGGCCAGGTCGTTGAGGCTGAGGTACGCGACGTGCGTGTGCAGCAGCATCCGCGCGCGGTGCACGATCGCCCGCAGGACGCCGTCGGTGTCGCGCAGCTTGGCCAGGTCACTGGCGGTGTCGAACAGCGCCGCCAACTCCGCCTCACGACGGCGGTGCTGGGTGAGCGTGGCCCGGATCCGCAGCGCGGCCTCGGTCGCACGCTCGACGTCCGCGAGTTCCTCGTGGCTCAGGCCGGCCCGGCGGGCCGAGGTGGCGACATGCGCGAACTGCTCGGCCGAGCCACCTCGGTCGAGCAGTTCGAGCAGTCGCCACAAAGCCTCCATCTGGTCAGGACTCTACGTCCTCAAGCGACCCGCCGGTGGTCTCCCGCGACAGCGCCACGGCCAGCACGGAGATCGCCGCCCCGGCCGCCACGTAGAGCGCGATCGGCGTCGCCGAGGCGAAGGCCGCCAGCAGCGCGGTGGCGACAAGCGGCGCGAGCCCACCGGCCAGAATGGACGCGAGCTGGTAACCGATGGAGGAACCCGAATACCGCACCCTGGTCCCGAACAGCTCGGAGAAGAACGCCGCCTGCGGCCCGTACATCGCGCCGTGCAACACCAGGGCGATGGTCGTGGCGACGATGATCGAGCCGGCCGACCGGCTGCCCAGCATCGCGAAGAACACGAAGACCCACACCGCCATGCCGATGGCCCCGAACAGGTACACCGGGCGGCGGCCGACGCGGTCGGACAGCGCGCCCCACAACGGAATCGCCGCCAACTCCACCGCGGAGCCGATCAGCACCGCGGTCAGGGCGATCGACTTCGGCAGCTTCAGCGTCTCCACGACGTAGACCAGGATGAACGACGTGATCACGTAGTACGAGATGTTCTCGCCCATGCGCGCGCCCATGGCCACCAACACCTCACGCCACTGCGTCCGCAGCACCGTGACGATCGGCATCCGCTCGACGCTCTCGGCCGCCCGTGCGGCGGCGGCTTGGAACACCGGCGTCTCCGACACGCGCACCCGGATCCACAGTCCGATCGCGACCAGCACACCGGACAGCAGGAACGGAATGCGCCAGCCCCAGGACGCGAAGTCCTGATCGGACTGCACAGCCGCGAGCACCGCCAACACCGCCGTCGCGAGCAGGTTGCCGCCGGGCGCGCCGGCCTGCGGCCACGACGCCCAGAAGCCGCGGTGCTTGGCGCTGCCGTGTTCGGCGACGACGAGCACGGCGCCGCCCCACTCACCGCCGAGGGCGAAGCCCTGCACCAGTCGTAATGCCGTGAGCAGCAGCGGCGCGCCGATCCCGATCGAGGCGTAACCGGGCAGCAGACCCATCAGGAACGTGGCGCCGCCCATCATCAGCAGGCTCAGCACCAGCAGCCGCTTGCGGCCGAGACGGTCGCCGAAGTGGCCGAACACCAGGCCGCCGAGCGGGCGGGCGCCGAAGCCGATGGCGTAGGTGGCGAACGCCAGCAGCGTGCCGGTGAGCGGGTCGGCGGTCGGGAAGAAGACCTTGTTGAACACCAGCGCGGCGGCGGAGCCGTAGAGGAAGAAGTCGTACCACTCCACGGTGGTGCCGATCAGGCTGGCCGTGACGACGCGGGCGATGCGTTCTCTGGACGGGGACAGGGTCTGGGTCATCGTTGACTCACGCTTTCCGGGTCGTCGAGCAGGATCAACAGGTCAGGAGGCGGTCCAGCCGCCGTCGACGGGCAGGCTGGCGCCGGTGAGGTGGCCGGCCTGTTCGCCGCACAGCCACGTGACCAGTGCGGCCACGTCGCGCGGCTCGATCAGCCGCTTGATCGCCGGCCGCTGGAGCAGCACGTCGGTGAGCACCTGGTCGGGGTCGATGCCGTGGGCGGCGGCCTGGTCGGCCACCTGACCCTCGACCAGTGGCGTCCGCACGTAGCCGGGGGCGACGCAGTTGCTGGTCACGCCGTGCGGCGCGGCTTCGAGGGCGATCACCTTGCTCAGGCCCTCCAGCCCGTGCTTGGCCGCCACGTAGGCCGCCTTGAACGGACTGGCGCGCACGCCGTGCACGCTGGAGATGTTGACGATGCGGCCCCAGCGGTTGGCGTACATGTGCGGCAGGCAGCGCCTGGCCAGCAGGAACGGCGCGGTGACCATGACCTGCTGGATGTGGGCGAACCGCGCCGGCGGGAACTCGTGCACCGGCGCGACGGTCTGGATGCCGGCGTTGTTGACCAGGATGTCGACGTCCGCCGGCAGCTCGTCGATGGCGCCCGGGTCGGCGAGGTCCACGACGTGCGCGGTGCCGCCGACATGGGTGGCGACCTCGACCGCGGTGCGGGGGTCGAGGTCGACCACCAGCACCTTGGCGCCGGCGGCGGCCAACTCCTCGGCGCAGGCCCGCCCTATGCCGCTGCCGCCGCCGGTGACCAGGGCGGTCCTGCCGTCGAGTGGGCTTGTCATGGTCAGCCACCGTAGGCAGTGACACCCCCGCTGAACATGTGTGTGGGGACCATGTCTTGACGGCGCTTTATGGCCGATGACCCCATACGCCGCTCATGTGGCCTCGACACACCAGGCCGTCGCCGATGGTGGGTCGCAGCGACATGGTCCTGGGCCGGTCCCGCCCCTACCGTCGAACGGCGAACCGTCGGAAAGGTGCAACGATGCATCCCCTGCCTGCTTTTCGTCGCACGCTCGCCTGGACCGCCGCGGCGCTGGTCGTCGCCGGCTCCGCCGTCGCCGTCGCCGCCGCCCCGGCCGGGTCATTCGGCCAGGTCACCGGGTTCGGCGCCAATCCCGGCAACCTCTCGATGTACAGCTACGTCCCGGCGTCGCTGCCGTCCACCGCGCCGCTGGTGGTGGCCCTGCACGGCTGCACCCAGAGCGCCACCGACTACTACCAGCACTCCGGCTGGTCCCAGTACGCCGACCAATGGGGCTTCGCCGTCGTCTTCCCGCAGCAGAGTTCCACCAACAACCCCCAGAGCTGCTTCGACTGGTACACGCCGTCGGACGACGGCCGCGGCAAGGGCGAGGCGGAATCGATCCGCGAGATGGTGTCGTACGCGCAGTCCACGTACCACTCCGACGCCAAGCGCGTCTTCGTCACCGGGCTGTCGGCCGGCGGCGGCATGACGGCCGACCTGCTGGCCGACTACCCCGACGTCTTCGCGGGCGGCGCGATCAACTCCGGCCTGCCGGCACAGTGCGCGGGCAGTCTCGTCCAAGCGACGAGTTGCCAGTACAGCAACCAGAACAAGACGCCGACGCAGTGGGGCGATCTGGTCCGCGCCGCCGATCCCGGCTACGGCGGACCATGGCCGCGCGTCGCCATCTGGCAGGGCACCGCCGACACCACCGTGTCCCCGGTGAACGCCACCGAGCTGCGTGATCAGTGGACGAACGTCTGGGGCCTCGGCCAGACGCCGTCCAGCACTGTCGGAATCGGCAACACCACGGAAAGCGTCTACAACGACCCGCAGGGCAAACCCGCAGTCGAGGTGTACTCGGTTTCCGGCATGGCCCACGGTCTGGCGGTGCATCCCGGCAGCGGCGCGGACAGCTGCGGCAGCACCGGCCCGTACTACCTGGACTACATCTGCGCCACGTACCACACGGCGGTGTTCTGGGGCCTGAATCCCGGCGGCGCCACCCCACCACCGACGACCACCACCACGTCGCCTCCGGTGCAGTGCTTCACCGCCAGCAACTACGCGCACACCGTCGCCGGGCGGGCGTACCAGAGCGGCGGCTACACCTACGCCGTCGGCTCCAACGACGCCATGGGGCTGTGGAACGTCGCCGTGACCACGAATCTGTCCGAGACCTCGGCCGGGTACTACCAGCTGGTGCCGTCCTGCTGACAGTCCCGAGCCCAGACGATCAGGTCCACGGCACGGTCGCCGTGATCGGTGCCGGCAGGTAGGCATTGACTCGCCGCGGACGGCGTTGAAGACTGCTCGCGGACACTCGTCCGTGTCGCGGACCAACGTTGATCCGAGGAGGCCACCATGGCCGAGTCCGCCGCTGACCGCCGTCCCGTCGTGCTGCGGGGCGGCACCGTGCTCACGATGGACGGCCGGCACCGGGTGCTCGCCGACCACGACGTGCTCGTGGTCGGCGACCGCATCGCCGCGATCGGCCCCGCGCTGGCCGTGCCCGACGGCACGGAGGAGATCGCCGCGGCCGACGGCATCGTGCTGCCGGGAATGATCGACACGCACCGCCACCTGTGGCAGACGGCGATGCGCGGCTACGGCGCCGACTGGACCCTCACCCAGTACTTCGTCTGGTACTACCTGGAGTGGGGCAAGGTCTTCCGGCCCGAGGACGTCCACGCCGGCAACCTGCTGGGCGCGGTGGAGGCGCTCGACGCCGGCGTCACCACCACCGTGGACTGGTCACACGGGTTGCGCACCACTGCGCACGCCGACGCCGCGGTGGACGCGCTGCGGGCGGTGCCGGGCCGATTCGTGCTGGCCTACGGCAACATCCAGGACAGCCCGGCCAACTGGACCGCCACGCCGGAGTTCCGGGACTTCGTGAGCCGGCGGATCACCGGCGACGACATGCTGGGCTTCCAGCTCGCCTTCGACGTCACCGGCGACCCGGAGTTCCCGGAGCGGGCCGCCTTCGAGGTGGCCCGTGAGCTGGACGTGCCGGTCACCACGCACGCCGGCGTCTGGGGCGCGACCAGCGACGAGGGTATCCGGCTGATGTACGAGAACGGCTTCATGCGGCCGGGCACGATCTACGTGCACGCGGCGTCGCTGTCCGCCGACTCCTACCACCGCATCGCCGCGACCGGCGGCTCGGTGTCGGTGTCCACCGAGAGCGAGCAGAGCGCAGGCCAGGGCTACCCGCCCACCTGGGCGATCCGGGCGCACGGCATCCCGGTGTCGCTGTCGATGGACACCTCGGTGTGGTGGAGCGGGGACCTGTTCTCGGCGATGCGCGCCACGCTGGGCGCGGACCGCGCGCGGGAGCACATGGCGGCGCACGCCGACGGCGACACGGTGACGCATGCCGCGCTGCGGGCCGAGCAGGTCGTGGACTGGGCGACCATGGGCGGCGCACGCGCGCTGGGCCGCGAGTCCGAGCTGGGCAGCATCGAGGTCGGCAAGAAGGCCGACCTGGTGCTCATCCGCAACGAGCACTCGCCGGTGATGTTCCCGCTGCTCAACCCGTACGGCCACGTGGCGTTCCAGGCGCAGCGCGGCGACGTGGACACCGTGCTCGTCGACGGCCGGATCGTCAAGCGCGACCACCGGCTGGTCGGCGTGGACCTGGCCGCCGTGCGGGCCGGCGTCGACCGCACGGTCGACTACCTACGCGGGGAACTCGGCGAGGAAGCCTGGCGGAAGGGCATGAATCCGGACGTGCCGACCACGAAGGTGCTGGACAACCCGTACACCTACACCGAGTACCGGGGCTCGACCAGGCCCGGCGCTTGACGCGTCGCCACGGTGTACGGACAATCGTCCGTACTGCGGACGGAGCGAGGGCGGAATGGCCGACAAGGTGACGGACGGCGGTGCGCGCGGACCGCTGTCCGGCCTGCTCGTGGCGGACTTCTCCCGTGTGCTGGCCGGCCCCTACGCGACCATGCTGCTGGCGGACATGGGCGCCGAAGTGGTCAAGGTGGAGAGCCCGCACGGCGACGAGACGCGGACCTGGATGCCGCCGGTCCGGGGCGACGTGTCGACCTACTACCTCGGCGTCAACCGGGGCAAGCGGTCGATCGCCCTCGACCTGCGGGACGAGGCGGACGCCGCGCTCGGCCGGGAGCTGGCGCGGCGGGCCGACGTGCTGATCGAGAACTTCAAGCCGGGCGGCCTGGCCGCCTTCGGCCTGGACGCCGACAGCGTGCGGGCGGCCAACCCGGGCGTGGTCTACACGTCGATCACCGGCTTCGGCGCCGGGGCCGGCCGACACGTGCCCGGCTACGACCTGATGGTGCAGGCCATCTCCGGCCTGATGAGCCTGACCGGCGCGCCGGACGGGCCGCCGTACCGGGCCGGCATCTCGGTGTTCGACGTGATGGCCGGCAACCACGCGGTGATCGGCATCCTGGCCGCGCTGCGGCACCGGGACGCGACCGGTCAGGGCCAGCACGTGGAGGTCAACCTGCTGTCCTCGGCGCTGACGGGGCTGGTCAACCACAGCTCCGCCTACGTCGCCGGCGACACCGTGCCCTACCGGATGGGCAACGCGCACCCCAGCGTGTTCCCGTACGAGCCGCTGCCCACCGCCGACAACGACCTGATCGTGGCGGCCGCCAACGACGGGCAGTTCCGCCGGCTGTGCGAAGTGCTGGGCCTGCCCGGGGTGCCGGACGACCCCCGGTTCGCCCGCAACGCCGACCGCACTCGCAACCGTGAGGAACTGCGGCCCATCCTGACCGAGCGGCTGGCCACCCGCGGCGCGGTCGAGTGGTTCGACCTGCTGGTGGCCGCCGGCGTCCCCTGTGGACCGATCAACACCATCGACGGTGGCTTCGCCATGGCCGAGCGCTTCGGTCTCGACCCGGTCGTCACGGTGGGGACGGGCGACCGCGCGGTGCCGACGACCCGCCACCCGATCCGCTTCTCCACCACACCGGCCGTCTACCGGCTGCCGCCGCCGGAGCTGGACGAGCACGGCGACGAGCTGCGCGAGTGGCTGAGCAGGCAGGAGGAGGACCGTGGCTGACCGGCCGGTCTACGAGACGGCGCTGGGCGCGTCGTCGCTGGAGACGATCACGCTGTTGGGCGCGGACCTCGCCGAGGACGTGATGGGCCACGTCGGCTTCGGCGAGCTGGCGTTCTGGCTGGCCACCCAGCGCCGTCCGAGCCCCGGCGAGACGCGGGTGTTCGAGGCGGTGCTGGCCGCGCTGGCCGACCACGGCTTCACGCCCACCGCCATCGTCACCCGGCTCACCTACCTGTCCGCCCCGGACTCGGTGCAGGGCGCGCTGGCCGCCGGGCTGCTCGGCGGCGGCTCGCGGTTCCTCGGCGTCACCGAGGACTGCGGACGGTTCCTGCACGACGTGCTGTCCACTGTGGAGCTTCCGGTCGACGAGGCCGGCTGGGACGTGCTCGCCCTGGCCACGGTTCGGGAGCAGCGCGCCGCCGGTCGACTCATCCCGGGGCTGGGCCATCACGTGCACAAGAACGGGGACCCGCGCACGCCTCGGTTGATGCGGATCGCCACCGAGGAGAACCTGTTCGGCCCGCACCTGTCGTTGTTCGCGGCGATCGGTCGCGTGCACCCCGAGGTGCTTGGCCGCACGCTGCCGCTCAACGGCGCCGGCGTCTGCGGCGCGGCGCTGGCCGACCTGGGACTGCCGCTGGAGCTGCTGCGCGGCTTCGCGCTGCTGGCCCGCACCGCGGGGCTGATCGGCCAGCTCGCCGAGGAGCTGCGGCGGCCGGTGGGCAACGACATTTTTCTGTCGGTGGACCTGAACAACCGGTCCGTGCCGCCCGAACCGTACCGATCCTGATCCCACCGCCCGAAGGAGGCAGGCAATGGAGCTGGTCACCGAGGACAACATCACCGAGCTGGCCGCGCAGCGGTGGGCCACCGCGCGGGACCCGCGCACCCGGGACGTGCTCACCGCGCTGGTGCGGCACCTGCACGCCTTCGCCCGTGAGGTGCGGCTGACCGAGGCCGAGTGGATGGCCGCGATCCAGTGGCTGACCGCGACCGGACAGATCAGCGACGACAAGCGCGAGGAGTTCATCCTGGCCTCGGACGTGCTGGGGCTGAGCATGCTCGTGGTCCAGATGAACCACGGGCTGGCTGACGGCGCGACACCGGCAACCGTGCTCGGCCCGTTCCACATCGACGGCTCGCCCGAGCTGGATTTCGGTGGCGACATGTCCGACGGCGTGCCCGGGACCCCGCTGTACGTCACGGGCACCGTGCGCTCGCTGGACGGCACGGCGATCGGCGGCGCGGTGCTGGACGTGTGGCAGGCCGACGCCGATGGCAACTACGAGTCGCAGCTGCCGCAGATCGACGAGGCGCGGCTGCGCGCGAAGTACACGGCCCGCGCGGACGGCACGTACTGCGTGCGCACCATTGCGCCGAAGGGCTACTCGATCCCCATGGACGGGCCGGTCGGCGAGCTGATCCGGCAGACCGGGATCAGCCACTTCCGGCCGGCCCACGTGCATTTCCTGCTCGTGGTCGACGGTTACGAGCCGCTGATCACGCACCTGTTCCAGGAAGGCGCGCAGTACCTGAACAGCGACGTCGTGTTCGGCACCAAACAGGAACTCGTGGTGCCCTTCGAGCCGCGCGAGCCCGGGCCGACACCGGACGGCGGCAAGTCGGACGTGCCGTGGGTGCAAGCGCACTTCGACTTCGTGCTGCAGCCGGTCTGAGCCGTGCGTGCCGCCGTCGTCGAGCAGCCGGGCCGGCCGCCGCGGGAGAGGGACCGGGAGCCGCCGACCCCGGGCCCGGGCGAGGTCGTCGTCAGCGTGCTGGCGGCCCCGATCACGCCCTTGGATCTGTTGTGCGCCAGCGGAACTTCGTACTTCGGTGTCCCTCGGACGCCGTACGTGCCCGGCGTGCAGGGCGTCGGGCTGCTCGGGGACGTGCTGGTGTGGTTCCCGACCAAGGCCGGCATGGCCCCGGGAGACGGCAGCATGGCGGCGGCCGCCGTGGCGCCTCGGGAGGACCTCGTCGAACTGCCCCGAGGTGTCGACGCGGTTGTTGTTGCCGCGCTGGGGTTGTCCGCCGTCGCCGCGTACATGGCGTTGACCTGGCGCGGCGAACTGGCGGCCGGCGACCAGGTCATCGTGCTCGGCGCCGGCGGCGCGGTGGGCCAGGCGGCGGTGCAGCTGGCCCGGCTCGCCGGCGCCGGCCGGGTGATCGGCGCCGCCCGCTCCGAGACGGGGTTGGACCGGGCCCGGCGGGCCGGCGCCGATGCCGTGGTGCCGTTGGACAACGACGACGTCGACGAGTTGGCCGCGCGGTTCGAGGCCGCCACCGACGGCGGCGCCGACCTCGTGCTGGATCCACTGTTCGGCGTGCCCGCCGCCGCGGCGGCCCGGAGCCTGCGGCCGGGTGGCCGCTGGGTGCACCTCGGTGGCTCCGCTTCGGAAACCTGCCCGATCGACTCGTCCACGCTGCGCAGCCGCTCGCTGCGTCTGTCCGGCTACACCAACAACGAGCTGACCCGCCAGCAGCGCGCCTCGGCCGTCACCCACATCGCCGAGCTGGCCGCGCGCGGGGAGCTCACCATCGACCACGAGAGCGTGCCGCTGGCCGACGTCGGCTCCGCCTGGCGCCGCCGCACCGGCGGCCGGGCCGTGCTGGTGCCGTGACGCCGTCCGTCCACTATGGACGACCGGTCACCGCCGGAGCCATGCGGACGGGCGTCCGACAGACGGCCGCGCGGGTATCATCTGGTCGGATCCGGCGTGGCCGGCCGGTGCGCACCGAAGGAGTTGGAGGACATGGCCGGACGCGGGGAAGGCCCGGACTTCGTGGAGGCGCTCGCCCGCGGGCTCGACGTCATCCAGTGCTTCCACCCCGTGCGGCCGCTGATGACGCTGAGCGAGGTGGCGGCGGCGACCGACCTGGCCCGGCCCACCGCGCGCCGACTGCTGCTCACCCTCGAGGAGCTGGGCTTCGTGCGGGCGTGTGGCAACCAGTACGCCCTCACGCCGCGGGTGCTGTCGCTGGGCATGGCCTACGTCGGGGCGCTCGGCCTCTGGGACATGGCCCGGCCGCACCTGCGCAAGCTGGTGGCGGCGATCGGCGAGTCCTCGTCGATGTCCCAGCTCGACGGCTCGGACATCGTCTACGTCGCGCGAATGGCCGTGCCCAAGCTGATCGCCCTGCGGGTCGAGATCGGCACCAGGTTCCCGGCGCCGTACACCTCGCAGGGCAAGGTGCTGCTGGCCGCGCTGCCGGAGGACGCCCTGGCGGGCGTGCTGGCCGAACCGAGCCGGTCCGGCCTGCCGCCGTTCCCGCCGCTGGATCTGGACGCCTTGGCCGCCGAGCTGCGCACGGTCCGGGCCCGGGGCTGGGCGCTGGCCGACGAGGAGCTGGCCACTGGCATCCGGTCCGTCGCCACGCCGGTTCGGGACGGCCACGGCGTGGTCCGGGCGGCCATGAACGTCACCGTGCACGCGGCCGAGACCACCGTGGAGACTCTCACCGAGAAGTACCTGCCGCTGCTGCTGCGTGCGGCCGGCGAGGTGTCCGCGGACTGGGCGCTGTGGCAGTCGCGCCCCCACGAGGAAGTCCGCAAGGGCTGACTCGGACCATCGTTCGCTGAACGGGTTGGTGGCCGGACCGGTCACCTTTTCCGTGCCACCGCCGCCAACATCGAGTCGTGCCACGGGGTGACGTCATCCGGGCGCGACGATTCCGGGCGCCAGGAGGACGTGTACACCAGCCCGGGGTCGAGCACGTCCAGGCCATCGAGCAGCGCCGCGATCCACTCCCGGGACCGCGCGGTCGCGGAACTGGTGAGCGACTTGGTCATCTCGAGCACCGCACTGAGCTCGAGCATGTCCCGTTGGCGGCGGTCGAGCGTGGTGTGCGAGAGCACGACGTGGCTGCCCGGGGCGAGCAGGGCCTTGTACCGGGCCGTCATGGCGGCCACCTCGTCGGCGTCCGGCAGATAGTAGAGCGACGCGGTCATCAGCAGGCCGATCGGCTCGTCGAAGTCCAGCAGCCGGCGGGTGACCGGCGCCCTGAGCACGGCGTCGACGTGTCGCATGTCGGCCTCCACGATGCCGACGCCCGCTGTCCCGGCCAGGGTGAGCGTGCTGTGCGCGACCGCGACTTCCTCGTTGTCGACGTAGACCACACGGCTGTCGGGCTGGACCCGCCGGGCCATCTGGTGCACACTCGCCCCGGTCGGGATGCCCGAGCCCAGGTCGAGATACTGGCGGACGCCGGCCTCGGCGCAGGTGGACACCGCCCGCCGCAGGAACATGCGGTTGGACCGGGCGGCGGCCCGCAGCCAGGGCATCTGCTCGATGGCTCGCTCGGCCCACTCCCGGTCAGCCGCGAAATTGCAGGCCCCGCCGATGAGATAGTCGTACACCCTGGACGGACTCGGTCTGCTCAGATCGACCACCCAGGGTATGGGTCTCGACGCGTTCTCACCCAACAAAGCCACCTCTCCGAGGTGGGCGACCGTACCGGATGTCGACGCGAACGATGAGCAACACAACCCGTTCAGGGGCACTAAATCCCCCTTTCGTGTAAGCAAAATCGGCCGATCGAGCGGTCATGCCCACGCTGTGTTTCACACGATCGTGTCGAGGCGCTGTGGCTGGGGGCCGGGCGGGGATAGCGTCCCAGGCCGCCCGCACCTCTCCATCGCCAGGAGACACGTTTCCGATGAGACTGAGACCCTTGGCCGCTCTCGTGACGTCCCTTGTCGCCGGCTGTGCGCTGCTCGCGACCGCGCCGCCCGCTTCGGCCGATCCCGCCCGATGCTCCGCGTACGACCTGCCGGTGTCCACCAACCCGCTGCTGCCGCTGACCATGCACGGGCAACTGTGCCTGCCCGCCGGCGCCCCGTCGCCCACCGTTCAACTGCTGCTGCACGGGGCCACCTACAACCGGGCCTACTGGGATCTGCCCTACCAGCCCGCCACCTATTCGTACCAGCAGGACATGGCCGCCAACGGGCTGGCCACCTTCGCCGTCGACGAGATCGGCATCGGGCAGAGCAGCCGGCCGCTGAGCACCCTGATCACCGGCGCGATGCAGGCCGCCGCCGTGCACATCGTCGTGGGCGACCTGCGCGCCGGCGTCGTCGGCGGCATTCACTTCGGCAAGGTCGTGCTCGTCGGCCACTCCGCCGGTTCGGCCATCTCGATCATCGAGGCCGCCGGCTACCACGACGTCGACGGAGTGCTGCTGACCGGAATGACCCACCTGCCCAACGCCCCCGTCGTGCTCGACGACGTCGCGCTGGGACTGCATCCGGTGACGTTGGACCCGCAACTGGCCTCGCGCGGCGGCGATCCCGGCTATCTGACCACCGTGCCCGACAGCCGTGGCACGATGTACTACTCCCCCGGCGACCTCGACCCGCTCGCCGTCTCCGCCGACGAGGCGTACGCCAAGGACCAGGTCTCCGCGAGCAGCCTGCTCGACATCGTCGGGGTGGGGCTGGCCAGCCCGATCTCGCTGAACATCACGGCGCCGGTGTTCCTGGTCGACGGCACGAACGACACCGGCTTCTGCGGACTGTTCCGCGACTGCTCCTACCCGGGCAGCCTGCAGGACGAAGAGGCGCCGTACTTCTCCGCCGCCGCCCACCTGACGACATACGTGCTGCCCGGGTCCGGGCACTCGGTCGCCCTCGCCGCCAACGCCTCGCTGTACCGCGACGCCAGCCGCGCCTGGCTGAGCCAGTACGTCGGGATCTGAGCCCGCGAGCCGGGCCGCCGATGGGTTCGGCGGCCCGGCCGGGGTCGCGGTGGGTCAGGAAGCCGTGCCGGTCACCGTGGTGCCCGACTTGGTCACGTGATAGGTGAGCGTGGCGCCGGTCCAGTAGTGGAAGGTGAACTTGACCGGCGCGCCGTCCTTGAGGCTGTTGAGGAAGTCGGCGGTCAGGGTCGTCGTGCCGGCGGTGTAGTCCGGCGCGAACGAGTACCCGAACTGCTGGTACGGAGTCCAGCTGGCCGGGCCGGCGTTGGTTCCGTCGGCGTAGGTGGCCTCCATGGTGGCGAGCAGGTCACCGTGGAACTGGGTGGGGATGGCGAGCGTGGTGGCTCCGGTCGCGTCGGAGAGCACCGCGCGGTCGGCCGAGATCACGTGCAGCTGCCACGGCACGCCCCGCGAATACCGGACCTGGAAGGTGGAGTTGACGCCGTAGGCGCGGTCGCCGGCCAGCCGGGTCAGCGCCCGGGAGGTCAGGGTCAGCTGGTCGCCGTTCAGCGTGTAGTCGAGGAACGGGATCAGCGGCACGTCGCCCTGCCACAGGCCGGCGAAGAAGTTCCCGTTGGGGTTCAAGGTGATCGTCTGCGCCGGGATCGGGCCGGCCTTCGGCACGAAGAGGTTGTCGGTGGAGGCGGTGCCCGAGCGGGTGGTCCAGGAGGTCTTGAGCAGGGCCTCCATCTCGGGGTCCACCCACCGCATGGTGCCGCGGTTCAGGAAGTCGTTGGCCGCGTCCCAGACCGCGGTGGTCATACCGTTGACCCGGGCCACGTAGTTGAACTCCTCGAAGTACTTCAGCATCTCCCCGCGCTCGACGTAGCCGGAGTGGGGCGAGGTGAGCAGGCCGTATTCGCCGACGTAGACGGGGATGCCCTTGGCGACGAGCGTGTCGTGCACCCGCTGGAAGCCCTCGGTCAGGTCCTGTTGGGCCTTGGCGTCGAAGCTGGTGCCGCCGGCGATGTTCACGCTGAACGGGTACCAGCTGTAGTAGTGCACGGTCGCCACCAGGTTGCGGTCGTGCAGCGCGCCGATCGTCGTCGACAGGTCGTCGAGCCAGTGCTGGGCGGAGTTGGTCTCCTCCGCGGGCAGGACGAGCAGGCGGTCCTTGTTCCCCCCGCCGCTGTCGCGCACGATGTCGTGGAACGAGGTGTTGAGTTCGCGCAGGTACTGGGTCTTCTGGGCGTCGGTCGCGTCGGTGAACTGCGGCTCGTTGACGCTCTCCATGAGCAGCTTGCGCGGCTCGTCCTTGAACACGGCGGCGATCTGCCGCCAGGTCGCGTCGAACCGGGCCATGATGTTGTCGTGGTTGGTGGACATGTACTCGATCCACTGCCACGAGTCGTGGTGCACGTTGATCTCGACGTAGAGACCGTCGGCCAGGGCCAGGTCGACCACCTGCTTGACCCGTTTCATCCACACCGGGTCGATGGCGTACGGGGCGGTGTCGGACTGGTGGGGGTACCAGGTGACCGGGATCCGGACGCTGCGGAAGCCCTGGGCCTTGAGGCCGTCGAACGTGGCCTTGGTGGTGAGCGGGTTGCCCCAGGAGGTCTCGTCGGGGATGGCGTCGAGGGTGTTGCCGAGGTTCCAGCTGGGCTGCATCGCGGCGACGGCCTTCATCGGGTCGGCGGGCACGGCCTGCGTCGCCGGCGCGGTGGCGGCATCGGCCGCACCGTGCGCCGGGGCGATCGCGAGCGTGGCCATGGCCGCCACCGCCAGCGGGATGCTCGCCAGTGGTCCGAGTCCGCGCCGGCGGTGCTGTGTCTGTGTCATCTGCCGTCCTCTTCGGTTGATCGATCTGGGGTCAGTCGGTGGTGAAGGCGGCGGCCACGGCCGCTCCTTCGCGGACGAAAACGGGGATGTGCGCCAGCGGGGCCGGGGCCTCGACGGTGACGCCGCCGTCGTGGACCGACCCGGTGGTCGAATCCAGCCAGCGGGTCCCCACCGGCAGATACACCGGCCGGGACCTCGTCCCTCCTTCGGTGATCGGGGCGACCAGCACGTCCGGTCCGAGCAGGAACTGGTCCTCCACCGTCCAGGCCCGCTCGTCGTCGGGGAAGTCGAAGAACAGCGGACGCATCGGCGGCGCGCCGGTGCGGTGGGCGGCCTCGGACAGCTCGGCGAGGTAGGGGCGCAGGCGTTCTCGCAACCGGAGCTGCGCGGCCAGGATCGCGTACGCTTCCTCGCCGTAGGACCACACTTCGTTCGGCCCGCCGGTCATCGAGGCCGAGAACGCCTGGTTCGGTTCCCGGTCGCCGTGCAGCCGCATGATCGGGCTGAACGTGCCGTACTGGAACCACCGCACCAGCACCTCCCGGTAGGCCGGGTCGTCCGGGTCGCCGCCGAGGAATCCGCCGATGTCGGTGTTCCACCATGGGATGCCGCTCATGGCGACGTTCAGGCCGGCCCGGATCTGGGTGGCCAGTGACTCGAAGGTGGGGGCGATGTCGCCGGACCACAACGCCGCGCCGTGACGCTGGCTGCCCGCCCAGGCACTGCGGATCAGGGTCAGCGGGCGGTCCTCGCCGGCCGACCGCAGGCCGTCCGCGACTCCCCGCGCGTGCAGCAGGCCGTAGAGATTGCCCACCTGCACGCCCGGACCGGCCGCGTAGTCGGCACGTGCGGCCAACTCGGGTGCCAGGTCCGGCTCGCACGCGTCGAGCCAGAACACGCTGATTCCGTCGGCGTGGTAGTGCTCGCTCAGCTGCTGCCACAACAACTGGCGGGCACGGGGATGGGTGGCGTCGTAGAGCGCCATCGGCTGGTAGTCGGGTCCGGGGCCCCGGGACGGCCAGTGCGAGGTGAGCAGCCCGCCTTGCTGGCGATCGCGCACCAGCAACCCGTCCGCCCGCAGCGCCTCGTAGTTGTCGCTGTCCGGCTCGACCATCGGCCACACCGACACCGCGAGCTTGACGCCGAGCTCCGACAACTCCCGCACCATCGCCGCCGGATCGGGCCACTCGCTCGGTTCGAAGCGCCAGTCCCCCATCCTCGGCCAGTGGAAGAAGTCGCAGACGATGACGGACAGCGGCAGCCCGCGGCGGACGTGCTCACGGGCGACGGCAAGCAGTTCCTCCTGGTCGCGGTAGCGCAGCTTGGACTGCCAGAACCCGCTGGCCCACGCCGGCAGCAGCGGCGGATGGCCGGTGGCTTCGGCGTAACCGGCCATGATCTCGGCCGGGGTGTCGCCCGCGGTGATCCAGTAGTCGACCTGCTGGGCGGAGTCGGCCACCCAGCGGGTGGTGTCGCCGGCCAGCTCCACCCGTCCCGTCGCGGGGTTGTGCCACAGCAGCCCGTAGCCGCGCGAGGAGTGCAGGAACGGGATGGCGGCCACCCTGTTGTCCTGCACCAGGTCGATCACCAGGCCCTTCTGGTCCAGCCGGCCGTGCAGGTGCTGGCCGAGGCCGAAGATCCGCTCCCCCTCGTACGCCGCGAAGTGCTGCTCGATGCGGTAGCTGCCGTCACCGCGCGGCGAGTGGATTCGCGGCCCGCGGTCCCAGGCGGTGTACGGACGCTTGTCCGCGAGCAGTTCGCGGCCGGTCGCCGCGTGCAGAAACCGGATCCGGCCACCGGTGTCCGCAGCCACCGCGAGTCGCCCGTTGACCAGCCGGGCCGACCCGTCGTCCAGCACCGTCAGTTCGACCCCTGAGGTCGACGGGCCGGCCGGGTCGAGGGCGCCGGGCAGGTCGGTCCTGATCGCGGTCACAGCCGCCCGGACGCGCACCGCGTGCGTCCCCCAGGGTTCGATGCGCAGCACCTCGTGCGGCCTGTGCAGCTCAAGGCCGCCCGCATGGGGAATGAAGGCAGGCATGGCGTCTCCTGTGTTGCCAGAAGTCGTGGTCGAAGTGGACGGGGGCGGCCCGGCGACGTGCGGGCGCCGGGCCGCCCGGCGCGGTTCAGCCGAAACGGGTCAGCCGAGGGTCCACTGCTGGTTGCTCTGGCTCGACCCGCAGGCCCACAACTGGACCTTGGTGCCGTTCGCGGTGCCGAACCCGTTCACGTCAAGGCACAGTCCGGTTTGGACGTTGCTGATCGTGCCGTTGGCGTTGACGTTCCACTGTTGGTTGGCGCCGCCGGTGCATTGCCAGATCACAGCGGCGGTGCCGTTGGCGGTGCCACTTCCGGAGTCGTCGAGGCACATCGGGGTGCTGGTGTTGGCGTAGACGCGCAACTCGTTGGCGGCGGTGCGGGTCCAGGTCTGGGCCGTCCCGCCGTTGCAGTCCCAGACCTGGGCCTGTGTGCCGGCCGTGGTGCTGCTGTTGTTGATGTCCAGGCATTTGCTCGCGCCGACCGCGTGCAGCGCGCCGGCGCTGCCGCCGCCGCTCGGGTGCATCTGCACCACGACCACCGAGTAGGCCGGGACGGTCTGGGTGCTGCCGCTGCCGGCGGCGGCCGAGGTGATCGAGGTGCCGTTCTGCTGGTAGGTGTACACGGTCGGAGCGGCCGAGGACGGCGTGAACCCGCTGTAGGACAAGGACACCGTGGTGGCGTTGTGCGGGTCCTTGTTGATCAGCATCACGTTCACGTCGCCGTTGCCGCGGTGCACGGCGTGCGCGGAGATCAGCGAGTTCGAGCTGGTGGCCTGCACCAGCGAGTCGCCGGACTGGGCCAGCTTGCTGACCATCGAGATGCCGTAGTACGGCGCGAACGGGGTGTTCAGCGCCGGCTCGCAGGACGAGCCACTGGACACCACGCCGCCGTCGTCGTAGTCGGTGGCGCCGTCCACTGTGGTCACCTTGGTGCAGTCCACACCGTTGTGCATGGCCCAGTAGTCGACGGTGAACGCGCCGTTCTCGGCCCAGGTCAGCATCTGGTCCGGGGCGAACAATCCGTTCGGGGCGGTGTCCTTGTACTTGTCGACGTTCGTCTCGGTGATGGCGATGCCCACGTTCGACGCGTTGCCGCCGGCGTACTGGTTGATCAGCGACCGCACCGTGCCGGCCATGCCCGGGACCTTGGACTGCGGCTTGGCCAGCAGATCGGCTTCGCTGGTGCTGGACGGGTAGTCGTGCACGATGACGAAGTCGATCTTCGAGCCGGCGATGGACAGGACGGTGTGGTTCCAGTCCTGGGTGTCGCCGGGGCCCACGATGCCGTCCGGCCAGCCACCAGGCGTGGTGAGCACCGCCCCGATCTTGATGCTGGAGTCGACCGCCTTCATCGCCGAGATGAACTGCAGGAGATTGGTGGCGTAGGTGGTGGCGCTGTGGCTGGCGTGCTTGTCCGTCTCCCACTGCGCGCCGTACTCGCCGTTGCCGGGGATCTCGTTGCCGATCTCCCAGTACTTGACGCCGTAGCCCTTGGTGACGTTGGCGTACCTGACCCAGGCCGCCGCCTCGTCCGGCGTGCCCGACCCGTAGTCCGCGGTGATGATCGGCTGTGTGTGCGCCGCCCGGACCGTGCCCATGAACGTGTCGAAGTCGGTGTTCGGGGCGACGACGCCGCCGTCCGCGGTGTTGGTCTGCCAGTGGTAGATATCGGCGTAACTGCCGCCCGGGTAGCGGAACATCCCGACACCGGCGTTGCTGAGCAGCCCGGGAATGGCCGAGCCGTTCATGTTCCCGTCGTACACCTGGGTGTTCAGGCCGGGTGTGGTGGATGAGTAGTTGGCCAACCAGTGGGCGGTGTCGACCGACACCGTCGCGGCGGTGGCGGCGGTGGCCGCCGGTGCGGCGGCGGTGACAGCCCCGACCGACAGGGCGGCGGCGAGGAGCGACAGGGCGGTGGCTGGGGCGAGTAGGCGATCACGTCCGATGCGGGGTAACCGTGTCACGAGACCCTCCGTTGGGTCGTGGTTTTCGGGCAGGGATGTGGTGGTGCTCCCGTCGGTGGAACAGCGGGCTTCCGCCCGTGCGCAGAGGCACGGCAGCCTGGGGGCTGTTAGCGCTAACACATGCTGGCTGGTGATGTGTCTTGGACCGGTTCGGATGGTCGGATGCGGGCGTGCGGGGTCGGGCCGTGCCCGCGGCACGGCCTGATCGGTCGGTTCGGGACTAGCGCGGGGCGCGGCCCGTGCTCTCGCGGACGGTCAGCACGGGATCGAGCAGGACGAGCTCGTCGACGGGCTGGTCACCGCGACCGGAGGCGGTGATCCGGTTCATCACCTGCTGGATGGCGACGCGGCCGAGTTCCTTGGTCGGGCCGGTGACCGCGGTCAGGCGGGGGGAGTACTGCTCGGCCAGCTGCTCCGGGCACAGCGCGATCACCGAGGCGTCCTCCGGCACCGTGCGCCCGCCGCTGCGCAGCAGGTTGAGCAGCGGGCCGATCGCGCCTTCGTTCTGCACCACGAAGCCGGTGGTGTCGGGCCGGTCGGCCAGGATGCGCGCGAGCGTGCCGGCCGTGCTCTCGAAGGTTCCCTCGCAGGACCGGTGCAGGAACCGCAGGCCCCGCTGGTCGGCCCGCTCCCGGAACCCGGTGAGAGTGCGCTCGGCATAGCCGGCGTGGCGTTGGTAGACGCCGGCGCCGTAGCCGATGAACGCGATCTCGCGGTGGCCGAGGTCAGCCAGGTGATCCGCGCACATCGCACCAGCCGCGGCGAAGTCATGGTCCACACAGGACAGTCCGGTCGGGTTGTCCGGCAGGCCGATCAGCGCCGCCTGCGTGCCCTGCGCACGCAGCGCCGGGATGCGCTCGTCGTCCAGTTCGAC
>DATJJB010000330.1:0-7827 GCA_035492655.1 Kutzneria sp.
CGCAGCACGAGTCGACTGCGCAGCTCGCGGACCCCGTGCTCGCGCTTGAGCCGCTCGATCAACTCCTCGAATTCGCCGGTGTCGGTGCACGCCATCCGCAGCTGGTAGTCGTACTCCCCGGTGACGTGCGCGGCCGAGAAGATCTGCGGAAACCCGCGCAGGCCACGCTCGAACTCGGCCCCGGACACGCCGTCCCGCAGGCGCACCTCGGTGACCAGCACCAACGGCCGGCCGAGGGCGGCGAAGTCCAGATCGGCGCGATAGCCGCGCAGGATCCCCGACCGCCGCAGCCGCCGGACCCGGTCGGCGACGGCGTTGGCGCTGAGCCGGACGGCGCGGGCCAACTCCTGGTACGTGATCCGGCCGTCGTGCATGAGCACGGCGAGGATCTCCCGGTCGACAAGATCCACTGCGACTTCCGAAGTCATGAAACAAAACTACCGAGAATATCGCGGCCGTGAACGAGAATCAGCCGCGATTTCCGCGACAACCGCGGCGGGAATGCTGAAAGGGTCGAGGTCATGGGGCCCGACCTGCTCAAACTCCTGCTGACACCCGCTTTGATCATCGCCGCCACCCTCCTGCAACGCCGTTGGGCAACACTGTTCGGCGGCCGTCTCGTCGGCCTGCCGCTGACCGCCGCCTCCTCGCTCGCGCTGCTGACCGTCCGCGAAGGGGAGAAGTTCGCCGTCCAGACGGCGATCGCCACGTTGGGCGGTCAGCTGGCGATCGCGGCCTTCTGTCTCGGCTACGCCCGCACGGCCCTCAACCACCGCTGGCCGATCGCGCTGCCGATCGCCGTCTGCTGCTACGCGATCGCCGCGCTCACCCTCAGCCAGCACAACTTCTCGTTGCCAGCACTGGAATTCCTCGTGCCGACGGGTCTGGCAGCGACGCTGGCGGCCTGGCCGGCGCTGACGCCGCGCGAGGTCGTGTCGATGCCGTGGGAACTGCCGGCCCGCATCACGGTCGCGACGGTGATGACGACGTTGGTGCTCACGGCGGCCACGGTGCTGGGGTCGCGGACGATCGGCCTCGTCGCCTCTTTCCCTTTGTTCGCAAGCCTCTCGGCCGCGTACGGGCACAACGCCGCGGGTGGTCCGACGGCGGTCATCTCGCTGCGCTCGGTGGTGGTCGGGGCCTTCACGTCCTCGGTGTTCTTTCTCACGATCGCCAGCACCCTGCCGCTGCTGGGTGCCGTCGGCGCATTCCCGCTTGCCGTGGCGGCAACGGTGTTCGCGCACATCGCCGTCAACCTATTCACCTATGGATTGAAACCCCACGATTCCTGTATTGGACGCATGAACGAGCGGCAACTAGCTTCCAGTGCATGACGGAAGTGCGAGCACATCACCGTGGCAGCAAGGGATTCCGTCGCATCAACCTCGGGCTGTTCGCCGCCGGCCTGGCCACGTTCATGGTCCTCTACTGCGTGCAGCCGCTGCTTCCCCTGTTCGCCGAGGACTTCCGGCTCACGCCGACCGAATCGAGCCTGGCCATCTCGGTCGCCACCGGTCTGTTGGCCGTGGCGATCGTGCCGCTGAGCATGCTTTCCGAGCGGTGGGGCCGAATGCCGGTCATGACGGCGTCGCTGTTCAGCACGGCGCTTTTGCAGATCGCGGTCGCGTTCAGCCCGAACTTCACGGTCATGTTGGCCATCAGGGCGTTGCAAGGCGTGGCGGTGGCCGGCCTGCCCGCGGTCGCGATGGCCTACCTGGCCGAAGAGGTCCACCGAGGATCGCTCGGGTTCGCTGTCGGCCTCTACATCGGCGGCAACAGCATCGGCGGCATGGCCGGCCGGGTGATCACGGGTCTGGTCACGGACCTCGGCGGCTGGCGCTGGGCACTGGGCGTGGTCGGGGTGACCTCGTTGGCCTGCGCGCTGCTGTTCATCGCGGTCATGCCGTCCTCGACCAACTTCGCGAAGAAGCCACTGAAACTGCGCTCGCTGGCCAACTGCTTCCGGGACAGCGGCCTGGTCCGCCTCTACCTGATTGGCATGCTGCTGATGGGCAGCTTCGTGACGATCTACAACTACCTCGGCTTCCGGCTCACCGCCGCCCCGTTCGGCCTGTCGCAGGCGGTCGTCGGCCTGATCTCGGTGGCCTATCTGGCCGGCACGGTCAGCTCCCCGGTCGCCGGCCGGCTGGTCGACCGGTACAGCCGACGCCAGGTGCTGTGGGGAACGGCCCTGGTCAGCATCGCCGGCCTCGGCCTGATGCTCGCCGACAACCTCGTGCTGGTGATCCTCGGGCTGCTGCTGCTCACCGCCGGCTTCTTCGCCGGCCACACGGTCGCCAGCGGCTGGGTCAGCGCCCGCGCGACGCACCCGGCGCAAGCCGCGGCGGCCTACCAGCTGTGCTACTACCTGGGCAGCAGCGTCGGCGGATCCGTTGGTGGCCTTGCGTTTTCCGGCGGTGGCTGGCCGGCCGTCACGATCTTCACCGCGGCGTTGACGCTGGGCATGCTGGCCCTGGGACTCAGCCTGCGCAAGCTGGCGCCGGCCGCGCGGAACGTCGTCCGCACACCGGTCACGGTCTGAATCACCGGGTGATCAGCGGACCGATGTCCTCGGGCCCGCTGGGCTCGCCCAGCGCCACGCCCTGACCGGCGTCCACGCCGATCTCCCGGAGCCAGGCCACATCCTCCAGGGTGTCCACCTTCTCGGCGATCACCTGCATGCCCATCTGGTGGGCCAGCGACACGGTGTTCCACGACACCGTCGCCGGAATCGTCGCCCGCTCGCCGTCGACCTGGTCGACCACCAGGTCCCGGCTCTTGAGCACGGTCAGCGGCCGCGCCACCAGGCATTCCGGCCGGTGCCCGGACAGCGCCGAGATGCTGAAGGAGATGCCGCGCTCGGCCAGCAGGGTCATGTCCTCCTCCTGCTCGTCGCCGTCGCAGTCGATGGCCTCCGGCTCCAGCTCCAGCCGCACCAGATCGCCGTCCACGCCGCTGTCGGCCAGCGCCCGCAACACGTTGGGCAGGAAGTCGGGGTCGCGGGCCTGCCGCGGCGGCATCTTCACGCTCACCACCGGGGCCAGCTCACCGAACTCGACCTGCCACGCGCGGGCCTGCCGGCACACCTCCAGCAGCAGCCACTCGGACAGTCGCACCACCAGCCCGGTGCGCTCGGCCAGCGACAGGAACTCGGCCGGCGGCAGCACCCCGTGCTCGGGGTGGTCCCAGGCCAGCTGGGCCTCCACGGCGACCAGCCGGTTGTCCCCGAGCGCGCGGATCGGCTGGTAGATGACGGTGAACTCACCGTTGTCCAACGCGATGGGCATGGTCAGGGCGAGCTGGAGCTGCGCGCGGTCCCGGTCGCAGCGCTGCTGATCGAACAGCGCCCACTGGGCCTTGCCGCCCTCTTTGGCCCAGTGCAACGCCATGGTGGCGTCGCGCAGCAGCTCGGCCGGCTGCTCGCGGCCGACGGCGCGCTCCACGATGCCGGCGCTGGCGTGCACGGACAGCCGGTGTCCGAGCACCGTCACGGGCTCGGTGATCAGCCGCATCGCCTCGTCGACGAGCGGCGTGACGGTCCGGGTGCCCTCGGACTCCTCGATCAGCAGCGCGAACTCGTCGCCGCCGAGCCGCGCGGCCAGCATCTTGTTGTCCTCGGCGTGGTAGCGCAGCTTGGTGCCCAGCTTGAGCAGCACCTCGTCGCCGACCTCGGGGCCGAGCCCGTCGTTGATGGCGGCGAAGCCGTCGATACCGAACACGCACAGCGCGACCCGCCGCGGCCGGTCCACCCGTCCGAGCACGCTGTCCAGCCGCGCCATGAACGCCGTCCTGGTCGGCAGGCCGGTCAGCGGGTCCTGCATGCCGAGCGTGGCCATCGCCTGGTTCGCGTAGTGCAGCTCGGTGGCGTCCTCGACCATCGCCACCTGGTACGTCGCCACGCCCGACGAGTCACGCACGGCGGACACGGTGACGTTGGCCCACAGCACGTCCCCGTCCTTCTTCAGCAGCCGCTGCCGGCTGCGGAACGACGGGTACTCGCCGCGGAACAGCCGGTCGTAGCGCTGGAGCGTGTCGGGGATGTCGTCCGGGTGCAGGATGTCCGCGCCGGTCAGCGCGTTCAGCTCCTCACGGTTGTAGCCGAGCAGCTCCTGCAGCGCCTGGTTGGACTCGAGGATGTTGGAGTCGAAGTCGCCGATGGCCAGCCCGATCGGCGCCGAGTCGAACACGGCCAGGAAGCGCGACTCGCTGTCCTGCAACCGCCGCTGCGCCACGTCGGTGGCCAGCCACATGGCCTGCTTGATGACCTCCTGCTCCTCGAAGGTGCGCTCGCGCAGCGCCTCCGAGTAACCGGTGCTCAGCCGGCCGAGCAGCTGGACGACCCGGTCCAGCAGCTTGAGGTCCTCGGTGGAGATACCCGCCGGCAGCACCAGACCGGTGCCCAGCAGCTGGAGCGTGCGGCCGAGCGCCTCCGGGGCGGTGAAGTGGGCGCCGACCAGCCGGGCCCCGACCTCGATCGCCGGCTCCGGGTCGAACGGCTCGCTGACCAACGCGGTCAGCAGCGCGTCGGACAGCTCCTCGAGGAAGTCCTCGATCTCCCGGCGGGACATCGGCACATAGGAGGTGTCGATGATGGCCGCCGCCCAGCCCTCGGCGAACTCGCGCAGTTGGGCGCTGCGACCGTCCTCGGTCATCGCCACCTCGCTCGTGCCGGGATCCCGGGCGGACAGTGTATTCGGCATCGCTTACGGCTTCACCGCCACCACTCCGTAGACGAGTGAACTCTCCGGGTGACGGCCGACGTCGGCGTCCGAGTCGGGCCGCCACAGCGGCAGGTGCACGACACCGGGCGGCACCGGGTCGAAGCCGTCGATGATGCGCAGCAGCTCATCGGCGGTGCGCAGGTGCAGCGGCTCCAGGGTGTCCTGCACGATCTCGCCGACCGACCGGGCGTCGGCCAGCTCGTCGCCCTGCGCGCCGGTGATACTCGGATGGGACAGCGCGACGTAGCTGCCGGGCGCCAGCGCGTCCCGGTAGCGGCTCATCAGCCGTGCCGGGTCGGCACTGTCCGCGACGAAGTGCATCATCAGCAGCGTCAGCACGGCCACCGGCTGGTCGAAGTCGATCAGCGCCCGCACCTCGCCGGCGTTGAGGACCTCGTCCGGCGAGCGGAAGTCGGCCAGCACCGCGGTGGCGAACTCGTTGTCCCGCAGCAGCGGCTCGGCGTAGGCGATGGCGATCGGGTCGTTGTCCACGTACGCCACGCGGCACTTCGGGTTCAGGCCCTGGGCGATCTGGTGCACGTTGCCGACGGACGGGATGCCGGAGCCGATGTCCAGGAACTGTGTGACGCCCTGGCCGACCAGCCAGGTCACCGCCCGGCGCAGGAAGCTCCGGTTCAGCCGGACGGTGATCCGCACCTGCGGCGTCACCTCGAGCAGGCGCTTGGCCAGCTCCCGGTCGGCCGCGGTGTTGCAGCCGCCGCCGAGCAGGTAGTCGTACACCCGGGCCGCGCTCGGCCGGGTGAGGTCGATGCGTTTGGGCGTCCATCGCGGTCTGTCCAGCATCGGCACCGTCAGCGCTTCCTCGCCACCACTCCGTACATGGCGGCCTCCTCGTGGTGATCGGCGTCCTCGGGGAACTCCGGCCGCCAGCGTGGCACGTGCACGATGCCCGGATCCAGCGGCTCGAAGCCCTCGATCAGCCGGGCGACGTCGGCCCGGCCGCGCAGCGTTATCGGCGTCCGATTGGCCGCGTACAGGTCGAACACGGTGAGGATGTGGTCGGTGACGGACTCGTGGGTGGAGTGCGACACGGCCACGTAGCTGCCCTCGGGCAGCGCCTCGCGGTACACCGACATCAGCTCCGCCGGGTCGTCCTCGTCGGGGATGTGGTGCAGCAGTGCGAACAGCAGCAACCCGACCGGCTGGTCGAAGTCGATCAGGTGCTGCACCTCCGGCGACGACAGCACGGCGCCGGGGCGGCGGAAGTCCTCGTGCACGACAGCGGCGAATTCGTTGTCCTGCAACAAAAGTTCACTGTGGACCACGGCCGTGGGCTCGCGGTCCACGTACACCACACGGCAGCGCGGGTCCTTGGCCTGCGCGACCTCGTGCACGTTGCCGACGGTCGGGATGCCGGAGCCGATGTCGATGAACTGGTGCACGCCCAGGTCGACCAGCTGGCGCACGGCTCGGCGCAGGAACGCGCGATTGGCCCTGGTGAGGTACTCCACCTCGGGCATCGCCTTGATGACCTGGCGCGCCATCTCGCGGTCGGCCTCGGAGTTGGTGGCCCCGCCGAGCAGATAGTCGTAGATGCGGGCCGCGTTGGGCGTGTCGAGGTCGATGTAGGTGTGAGCCCAGCTCGTGTGGTCAAGCACGGCGCACCTCGTGGGTCCGGTGCTGCGAACGGCGCGCACCCTGGCGTTTCGGTGGTAGCCCCGGGAAGTGTAGTGACCTGGGCCGGGACGTCTACCTACCTCGAGGTAAAACCTCGTCCACCCGGGCAGGGTCGTCTCCCTGCGTTGCCGTTACAGCGTCCGATCGGGTGATATTCGGGGTCAGAAGCACCGTGACCATCAGACCGACCGCGACACCGGCTGTGATCGACACCAGCGCGCGGTCCAGGGCCACCGGCAGCGCGACGATGCTGGTGGAGCTCCACCACACCGGCAGATCCTGGAGAAAGGCGAGGGCGCCCAGGCCCACCGCGGCCAGTGCGGCGAACCATCGCCCGGTGCCCCGATCGGCCGCCAGCAGCGCCACCGCGGCCGCGCCGACGAGCCAGGCCAGCACCACCGGCAGGTACTCGTGAGCCACGATGGTCCACTGATTCTCGGCCTGGCGGCCGAGAATTGTCGCAATTCCGTGGGTGGCGCTGGCCAGCACCAGCACGGCCGTCGCGGCGGCCAGCGGGCGCTGACCGCGGCGGACCAGGCCCAGTAGCGAGGTAGCGATCGCCAACGACAACGTGACCAGGATCCACGGTGCGGGCGACGGTCCCGGCAGCCAGCGGAGCTCGCCGCGGACCTGGTAGCTCTTGCCGTCCGAGACGAGATCGACCCGCCAGGCCCGGATCAGGTGCTCCTCGCCCGGATCGGCGAGAACCTGCGACGGAAGTGTTGCGTCACCCCAGTGCGCGTAGTGATCGTGCCACTGCACCACCGGGTCGGCGGAAAGGCGTTGCCAGCGCGGTGCCACGGCCGCGTCGCCGGTCGGTTTCTCCGGGTCCTCGCTGATGTCCCCGGCCGGCGTCGCCTCGGTCGGGATGGCGGTGTTGACCGCCGCGCCGTCCGGGCCGATCTGGTAGCGCTGCGCCCCGTCCGGGTCGAGCACGACGACATCCGTTCGAGTGGAATTGCGCAGCCACAGCGCTTCGCCGTTCTGCAACACCCGGAACTCGACGCCCGGCGGCAGGGTGGTCGACGGAATCAGTGCACTGCTCAGGTCGCCGACGCGGTCCGGCGGCGTGTGCGCGTCGGCCTCGTGCGCCGAGGCGGGGCCGGCCAACGCCAGCAGCAGCACGACGACCAGGGCGGCAAGGCGGGCCACTTCGTCAGCCTCCCAAGGGATTGAAGCCGGCCGGCAGCTCCAGCCGGTGCGCGCTCATGAAGCCCGAGTCGGCCAGGATCTCCCGGATCGGGCCGTCCGCGACGACCTGGCCGTGGTCCAGCACGACGGCCCGGTGGCACAGTTCCAGCGCGTACGGCAGGTCGTGGGTGACCAGCAAGGTGGTCATGCCCAGCCGTTTCACCAGATCCGCGAACTCGCGGCGAGCAGCTGGGTCCAAATTGGACGATGGCTCGTCGAGGACGAGCACCTCGGGATGCATGGCCAGCACGGTCGCGACCGCGGCGCGGCGGCGCTG
>DATJJB010000331.1:0-12417 GCA_035492655.1 Kutzneria sp.
ACCTGAGGATCCGAGTACGGCGCCAGCAGCAGCTCGAGCCAGTCGGGCGAGGCGGCCGACGCGTCGTCGTCCAGGAAAACCACGATGTCGCCGGTGGCGTGCGCCAACGCGGTGTTGCGCGCCCCGGACAGCCCGCGACGATTCTCGTTGGCCAGCACGGCAACGCCGGCGATCTCGGCCGCCGCGCGGGCGGCAAGGGCAGGATTGTGGTCGATCACCAGGAGCACCTGGTCGACCGGAACGGTCTGCGCGGCAACGGATTCGACAGCCGCGACAAGATCGGGCCAGCGTCGCTCGGTATAGGCGCAGATGACGACGGTGACGCTCACGACGCGCGGTCCTCCGCCAGGTCGAACCGGGGCGTCGGCAGGTGCGGCCGCAGGGTGGTGATGCCGGCTCGCCGCGCCCGCCCGAGCAGCGTCGCCCGTCTCCGTTCCGCCAGAAGGGTTTTGAGCACACGGAAGCCGTCGCTGAAGGTGCGCAGGTTGCTCTCGCCGTGGATGCGGCGGCGCTCCACGCTGGGCACCTCGGTGATCTTCAGGCCGGCCGCGACCACCCGGCAGCTGATCACCGTCTCGATCTCGAAGCCGTCGCCCCACAGCAGGCCGTCGCGCGGCGCGACGCGCTCGACGGCCGGCAGGTCGAGCACCGGCACGATGTCCCGCCAGAAGGCGTTGTAGCCGTAGCACAAATCGGAGAACCGGGTGCCGAACAGGACGTTGGACATGCCGTTGAGGCCGGCGTTGCCCAGGTTGCGCAACGGCGTGATGTCCTCGCTGCCGCCGGCCGCGCCGTAGCGGGTGCCCTTGGCGAAGTCCGCGCCGGCGGTCAGCGCGGCCAGGAAGTCCGGGATCTCGGCCGGATCGGCCGAGCCGTCGGCGTCGAACATGACGATCACGTCGCCGGTCGCCGCGAGGAAGCCGCAGGCCAGCGCGTTTCCCTTGCCTCTGCGGGTCTGCCGCACCACCCGGATGTCGGGTAACAGCCGCCGCGCGGTGGCCACGGTGTCGTCGACCGAGTCCCCGTCGACCAGGACGACCTCGTGCCCGTCGGGTAACTCGGGCAGCACCCGTTCCAGGTTGCGGGCCTCGTTGCGGGCGGGGACGACGATGGTCACGGTGGGACGTTCGGTACGCGTCATAGCTCAGCTGCCTGCCTCGACGAACGGGTTTCGCATGGCACGTTCGAATAATGCTGACGAGTGAACGTGACGTCCAGAGGTGACGTTAAGTAACAACCGGATCGGACGCGTGAACGGGCTATGAACTCCCAGCTCGTCCGGCCATTAGCCAGGGTGAACGACATCTGTGACCCTGTTCACGTGACTTATGCCGGCGATCGGAGGTAACGTCTGGGCCGGGAAGTCGATAGGCGGGATGTGAGGGCGTGATGGGGTCCGCGACGCCTGCCGTGTCCGTCTGCGTGCCCGCCTACCAGGCGGAACGCTTCCTGGGCGCGACGATGCGCAGCGTGTTGGCGCAGAATTTCGACGACTTCGAGCTGCTCGTGGTCGACAACGCGTCCACCGACGGCACCGAGGTTGTTGCACATTCATTCGACGATTACCGCATTCGGGTGATACGCAACCCGAAGGTTCTCCCACTGGCCGAGAACTGGAACCTCGCCGTTCATTCCAGCCGGGCCGAGCTGGTGAAACTGCTGTGCGCTGACGATCTGCTCAGACCTGATTGTTTGCGGTTACAACATCAGACGCTAATCGGCCGTCCCGATCTGTCGCTGACCGCCTGCCGACGCGATTTCGTGGACGACTCGGGTCGGCGGCTGGTGGCCGGTCGCGGGCTGCGCGGACTGATCGGTCGGCACGATCGCACGGCGGTGGCCCGCCGGATCGTGCGGGACGGCGGAAATCCGGTCGGCGAGCCCGGCTCGGTGCTGTTCCGCCGGGAGCACTTCGACGCGGTCGGCGGCTTCGACGGCCGGCTGCGCTTCCCGATGGACCTCGACCTGTGGCTGCGACTGCTCGACCACGGCGACTTCCACGGCACCGCCGACAGCCTGGCCGCGTTCCGCGTCCGCCCCGGCTCGCTGTCCGGAAAGGCCGGTCGGGCCGAATATGCCGAGCAACGCTCGTACACCCGCCGAATCGGCGGCGTGCGGCCGATGGACCGGGCGCTGAGCTCGGTCAACGCGCCGGCCTCGCGATTGCGCCGACAGGGGCTGTTCCTGCTCGCCGGCCGCTACGCTCGGCAACCGTGACCCTGGACGAGCCGATCACCAGCATGCCCTTCGCCGGTCGAACGGGCATCACACTTGACACCGCCGACCCGGCCGAGGTGACCGGGCGTCTGACTCGCCGCCCGGCATCGACCTCTTCCGAGCCGTCCCACCCCCACCCATCACTAAAGCAAACGTCACATGCGCGTCGTACTTGCCTCCATGCGTCACGTCCGGACCGCATGTGACACGGGCGGGGTCGCGCCGGGGTGCGGGTTAGGCCAGCAGCTTCTCGATCAGCGTCAGCTCTTCCGCGCTGAAGTCGAGGTTGGCCGCCGCGCCCACGCTGTCCTCGATCTGCCGGACGCTGCTCGCCCCGACCAGCGCCGAAGTCACGTTGCGCAGCACCCAGGCGATGGCCATCTGGGCCAGCGTCTGGCCACGGCCCTGCGCGACCTCGTTCAGCGCCCGTACCCGATCCAGTTGCGCGGCAACGCCTTCGCTGGTCAGGAAGGGGCTGTCGCCGGCGGCCCGCGAGTCCTCCGGGATGCCGTTGAGGTAGCGGCCGGTCAACAAGCCTTGGGCCAGCGGGGAAAACGCGATCGAACCGGCGCCGGCCTCGTCCAACGCGGCCAGCAGGCCGTCCTCCACCCAGCGGTTCACCATGGAGTACGACGGCTGGTGGATCAGCAGCGGCGTGCCGAGTTCCCGCAGCGCCGCGGCGGCCTGACGGGTCTGCTCGGCGGAGTAGTTCGACACCCCGACGTACAGCGCCTTTCCTTGCTGCACAACGGAGTGCAGTGCGCCCATGGTCTCCTCGACGGGCGTATCGGGGTCCGGCCGGTGGTGGTAGAAGATGTCCACATAGTCCAGACCCGTCCGGCGCAGGCTCGCGTCCAGGCTGGACACCAGGTACTTGCGGGAGCCCCACTCGCCGTACGGGCCGTCCCACATCAGGTAGCCGGCCTTGGTGGACACCAGGATCTCGTCCCGGTACGGCGCGAAGTCCGCGGCGAACAGCCGGCCGAAGTTCTGCTCGGCCGAGCCGGGCGGCGGGCCGTAGTTGTTGGCCAGGTCGAAGTGCGTCACCCCGAGGTCGAAGGCTCGGCGCAGGATCGCCCGCTGGTTCTCGATCCGGTCCACGTCGCCGAAGTTGTGCCACAGTCCCAGCGACACCGCCGGCAGTTTCAGCCCGCTGCGGCCCACCCGGCGGTAGGGCATGGTCTGGTATCGCGCCCCATCGGCGACGTACGGCATTCGACACTCCCGATCAGCTGCGGATCATCCGGGCAGCAGCCTAACCCGGCCGCCACTCCGGGTCGGCGAGCTTGCGCTCCAGCAGATCGGCGTCGACGATCCGGTAATAGCGGCGGTCGGTGACCAGCACGCCTTCCTGACGCAGCAGAGCCAGCCCGTACTCCACCGACTTGGGTGACGCCGTCACCAACTGGGCCAACTCCGCCTGTGTCACGCCGCGCACCACCCAGCCGTCGCCCAGTGGCTCGCCCAGTTCCCGGGCCAGGTCGAGCAGCTGGCGGGCCAGCCGGGCCGGCACGTCGAGCGAGGCGCGGTACTCCTGCCGTCGATCGGCCAACGACAGCCTGTGCCGCAACAGATCCGTGACGAACCGCAGCACGTCCGGATCCTCTTCGGCCAGCGACAGGAACCGGTGCCCCTCCACGTGCACGGCGCGGCCGGGCGTGCGGGCCACGATGGTCGCCGAGCGGCTGGCACCGGACAACACGCCGATTTCGCCCAACACCGCGCCCGGGCCGTAGAAGCCGAGTATCGAATCGACGCCGTTCTGGCCCGGCAGCACCACCTTCACCGAGCCGGTCTCGATCAGCAGCACCTCGTCGCTCTCCTCGCCGGCGACGCACAGCAGGTCCCCGCCGCGAAACGCCGCCAGCCGCCCGTGCGCCCGGAGCTTGCCCCTCACGGTCTCGAAGTCCACGCTCTGTTTGCTACCAGGTCCGCCGCCGGCACGGGGCATAACGGGAGCGTCTTCCCCCGAGCGGCGGTCTCCTCAAGTCACGGCACGGCGTGGCCGCGGGCCGCCGTCCACAGCCGGTACCACTCGACGGTGGTCATCGCCGCCGCCTGGGCTTCGGCGTCGCCGCAGGCGCGGATGCGGTCCGGGTTCGACGTGCCGAGCACGGGTTCGACACCGGCCGGATGCCGCATCAGCCAGGCCAGCACGATCGCCTCGGCGGTGGTGCCCTTCTCCGCCGCCATGGCGTTGACCAGCTCGTACGCCGCCTCGTCGGTCGCCGCCCGCGGCGCGCCGCTGTAGATGCCCTTGGCCAGCGAGCCCCAGGCCTGGATGCGCACGTTGTTGGCCCGGCAGTACTCGATCGTGCCCTCGGGGAAGCTCAGGCCACTGCCCTCCGGGTGGTTGACCAGCACGGCGGACTCGACCCAGTCCCGCCGGTGCAGGCTCATCTCGAGCTGGTTGGCCACCAGCGGCTCGTCGAGATGCCGTTGCAGCAAGGACATCTGCCCGGCCGACATGTTCGACACGCCCAGCGCCCCGACCTTGCCGGCCGCGCGCAGCTCGCCGTACGCGTCGGCGACCTCGGCCGGGTCCAGCAGCGGATCAGGGCGGTGCAGCAGAAGGACGTCCACCCGCTCCACGCCGAGCCGGCGCAGACTGCCGTCCACCCGTTCCAGGATCGCCGGTTTCGACAGGTCGTAGTACGTCTGGAGACCGCTTTCCCCGAGCCGGATCCCGCACTTCGTCTGGATCCTGACCCGGCTGGCCAGCGCCGGATCACGTCGGAGCACCTCGCCGAAGACCTGTTCGGCCTTGCCGACCCGGTAGATGTCGGCGTGGTCGAACCAGTCGATGCCGATCTCCAACGCCGCGTGCACGGCCTGCTCGGCCGCGTCCACATCGGCGCCGGTGAACGGCGCGTCGTCCCAGGTGCCGCCGAGGCCCATGCAGCCGTAGATCATGGTCACGCCCCGACTCTAGAGCGGCGGCCCGGCCCGCGCGCCTCCTGGAAGGCGAGATCCGGCACGGCTATTCTGGATCGCCCGCCGTTGTTCGCCGCCGACCATGGGGTTTGCCGAAGCATGAGCGACTCGTCCGCCGTCCTGCCGGGATATCCGGACCCGCTGTGGATCCAGGCGGTGACGCTGGTGCGCGGGGAGATCGAACGCGGCATCCTCAAGCCGGGCATGCGGCTGGCCCCGGAGCGCGAGCTGTGCCAGCAACTGGGCATCAGCCGCGTCACGCTGCGCCGGGCCCTGGGCCACCTGGTCGAGGAAGGCGTGCTGAGCGCGTCCCGCGGCCGCGGCTGGTACGTCAGCCAAACCGCGCAGCCGCGCAAGGAGTGGCCGAACACCCTGGAGTCGTTCACCGAGACCGCGGCGCGGATGGGTCTGCGACCGCGCTCCGAGGTGCTGCAGAACCGGGTCGACCCGGCGACGATCGACCAGGCCGAGCAGCTGGCCATCGCGCCAGGCACGCAGCTGTACACGCTGGAGCGGGTCCGGCTGCTCAACGACATGCCGATCGGCCTCGACCTGACCCGGATGGCCTTCGGGCTGGCTCCGGAGCTGCCGACCCTCGACTTCGGAGAGCGCTCTCTCTATGCCGCGCTGGCGGAGGCCGGCATCGAGCCGGTGCGCGCCGACTCGACCATCGAGGCGACCAAGGCCGACGAGCGCACCGCCCGGCACCTGGAGATCGAACCCGGCGAGCCGATCCTGGTCATGCATCAGCTGGCTCTGAACGCCGCCGGCGAACCGCTGTTCACGTCGACCATCCGCTACGCCGGCGAGCGCTACCGCCTGCGCACGTCGTTCAGCCGCGTGCCGAACTGACCACTCCTTTCACGAAGTCCGGGCCGGCGGCTTCCATGTCGGCGAAGGCCTGGTCGACCTGGTCCAGGGCATACCGGTGGGTGACCAGCGGCGCGTAGCTGAAGCGGCGCTGGGCGATCAGGTCCAGGGTGACGGCCATGGCGGCGATGGTGCGGGTGCGGTCGGGACAGAAGCCGTTGACCACGGTGACGCCCTTGTACCAGAGGTCCATGTCCATCTTGGCGTCGCCGGCGTGGTGGTAGCCGACGACGTTGAGGGTGCCGAAGGGCCGTACGAGACGGCCGGCAGTGGCCAGGCCCGGCGTCACGCCGGTGGCTTCCAGCACCACGTCGAACCGGGCATCGGTGACAGGGCCGGACTTTCCGACGTGATCGGCCGGCAGCTCGTCGGGGGCGAAGACCACGTCCGCGCCTTGCGAGAGCGCTCTCGCCCGGCGGGCAGGATCGGGGTCGACGCCGAGGACGAGGCCGGGAGCATGGCGTTTGGCCAGCTGAAGCAGACCAAGGCCCATGAAGCCCAGACCGACCACGGCAACCCGACTGCCGGCGACCACCGGCGATCGTGAAAGCGCTTCCTCCAGCACCGCGATCGGCTCGCCGAAGGCATGGGCCGGCTCGATGCCGGCCGGCACGGGCAGCAGGGCGGCAGCGTCCATTACGGACAGTGAAGCGAAACCCTCGCCGCCGAGACCGGTGACAAGATCGCCTTCCGACCAGCGGGTGGCCTGATTTCCGACCGCCACGACACGACCGGCGATCTCGTGGCCGAGTCGCAAGGGCGGCGACGCGGGGTCGTGATCACGCCAGGCCGACAGATCGGACGTGCAGACGCCGCACGCCAGCACCTCGACCAGCACCTGGTCCGCACCCGGCATCGGATCCGGCAGCTCGACGACCTCGGACCTGCGCGGCCCGATCAGCTGGCTGAGTCTCATGCTCGTCTCCGGGTGGTTTTGAAGTGGTATGCGGTGGATTGGTGACCTGTCGCCCCCTCCGACCGCCGGACCCGATGCTCGCATCACGTTTCCATAGCGTCACTACTCTGTTCGGCCGCTAGACAGTAGCGTGCCGTCTGACCACGCTGGTATGCCGTGGTATGCATCTGGTACGTCGTCCGTCAGGGCGTGAAGGGAGCCGACCCATGCGCACGGTGCTCAGGAAGCTCGGCTTCTACCTGCTCACCGCCTGGGTCGCGATCAGCCTGAACTTCCTGATCCCCCGGATCATGCCGGGCGACCCGGCCGAGCACCTGATCAACCAGTTCCACGGCAAGCTCGGCCCGGCGGCCATCCAGGCCCTGCGGGTCCTGTTCGGACAGCCGGACGCCAGCCTGTGGACCCAGTACCTCAACTACTGGCGCAGCATCCTGACCGGCGACTTCGGCATCTCCTACGCCTACTACCCGGCCGACGTGAGCACCGTGCTCGGCCAGAGCATGTACTGGACACTCGGCCTGATCACCGCCTGCACGATCCTGGGCTTCCTGATCGGCACCGGCCTCGGCATCGTGGCCGGCTGGAAACGCGGCAGCTGGCTGGACTCGCTGATACCGGTGACCACGTTCCTGTCATCCATCCCGTACTTCTGGTTCGCCATCATCATCGTGCTGGTCTTCGCCATCACGCTGAACTGGTTCCCGCTGTCCGGCGGCTACTCGGTCGACACCACCATCGGCTTCAGCGGCGACTTCATCGCCAGCGCGCTGTACTACGCGGTGCTGCCGGCGGCGACCATCGTGATCACCTCGGTCGGCGGCTGGCTGATCAGCATGCGGAACATGATGGTGACCACGCTGTCCGAGGACTACGTGCGGCTGGCCGAAGCCAAAGGCCTGTCGAGGCGGCGGGTCATGTACTCCTACGCCGCGCGCAACGCGATGCTGCCGTCGCTGTCCGGTTTCGCCATGTCGCTGGGCTTCGTGATCGGCGGCTCGATCGTCACCGAGGTGGTCTTCAACTACCCCGGCCTCGGCACCACGTTGTTCAAGGCGGCGCAGGCCGCGGACTACCCGCTGATGTCGGCCATCTTCCTGCTGATCACGATCATGGTGCTGGTGGCCAACCTGCTCGCGGACGTCGTCTACGTGTTCCTCGACCCGAGGACGAGGGAGGCCTGAGAGATGGCGATGCAACCCGCGGTCCTCGCCGACACGACCGAACCCGTGGAGCCGGAGGCCGGCCGGCTGTGGCTGCGCGCGCTGTGCGCCCCGCTGACCCTCACCGGCGTCGTCATCACGCTCGTTTTCCTCGTGCTGGCGGTGATCGGGCCGTGGATCGCGCCCTACGACCCGTCCGCGGTCAGCGACGCGGCCACCGCTCCCCCGTCCTTCGACCACTGGCTGGGCACCACCCAGAACGGTCAGGACATCCTGTCCCAGATGCTGTACGGCGCGCAGGCGTCGATGGTCGTCGGCCTGGGCGCGGCGGTGGTCACCACCGTCCTGTCGGTACTGGTCGGCGTGACCGCCGGCTATCTCGGCGGCACCAGCGACGAGCTGCTCTCCTTGCTGGCCAATGTGTTCCTGGTGCTGCCAGGTCTGCCGCTGACCATCATCCTGGCCGCCTACCTGCCGCACAGCGGCTCGCTCGGCATCATCCTGGTGATCGCGCTGACCGGCTGGGCCTGGGGCGCCCGGGTGCTGCGCGCGCAAACGTTGTCCTTGCGTAAAAGGGACTTCGTCGAGGCCGCACGGGCCACCGGCGAGCGCACGTCGAAGATCATCCTGCGGGACATCCTGCCCAACCAGCTCGCCGTGATCGCCGCGTCCTTCCTGGGCACGGTGACCGGGGCCATCCTGACCCAGGCCAGCCTGGCGTTCCTCGGCCTGACCGACGTCACACAGTGGTCATGGGGCACGATCCTGTACTGGGCCCAGGCGGACAGCGCGCTGCTGACCAACTCGTGGTGGTGGTTCGGGCCGGCCGGCCTGGCCATCGCGTTGATCGGCACCGCGCTGTCGCTGGTCAACTTCGGCATCGACGAGTTCATCAACCCTCGGCTGCGGCAGGCCGGTATCGGCACCAAGAAGGCGCAGAAGGTGTCCCGTCGGCGTGGCAAGCGGGTCAGGCGATCCGGGCCGCGGCAGCCGCGGCCGGCGGGCCCGCCGTTCACGGCCGACAGCACGGACGTCATCCTGGACGTCCGCGGCCTCAAGGTGAACTACGGCGCCGTCACCGCCGTCGACGACGTCTCGTTCACCTTGCGGCGAGGGGAAGTCCTCGGCATCGCCGGCGAGTCCGGCTCGGGCAAGTCCACTTTGGCCTATGCCATCACCCGGCTGCACAAGCCGCCGGCCGAGATACCGCGGGGCGAGATCCGGTACACCAACCCGGACGGGTCCACAGTGGACGTGCTGGCGATGGACGACGAGCAGTTGCGGGCCTTCCGCTGGGAGGAGCTGTCCATCGTCTTCCAGTCGGCGATGCACGCGCTCAACCCGATCATGCGCATCGGCGAGCAGATCGAGGACGCGTTGGTGGCCCACCGGCCCGGCAGCACCGCGCCGGACCGCGCCGCCCGGGTGGTCGAACTCCTTGGCATCGTGGGCATTCCGGCCGACCGGGCCAACTCCTATCCGCACGAGCTGTCCGGCGGCATGCGGCAGCGGGCGATGATCGCGGTCGGGCTGGCGCTCGACCCGGAGATCATCGTCATGGACGAGCCGACCACCGCGCTGGACGTGGTGATCCAGCGGCAGATCATCGACAAGATCATGGAGCTCAAGGACCGGCTGGGCTTCTCGGTCATCTTCATCACCCACGACCTGTCGCTGCTGATCGAGATGTCCGACACGATCGCCGTGATGTACGGCGGCAGGATCGTGGAAATGGCGGCGGCCGACGACTTCCATGAGCGGCCTCAGCATCCCTACAGCCGTGGCCTGCTGGAGTCGTTCCCCACGCTGAGCGGTCCGAAGAAGGAGCTGACCGGCATTCCCGGCTCGCCGCCGGACCTGCGGCGGCTGCCCAGCGGCTGCTCGTTCCGGCCGCGCTGCCGGCTCGCCTTCGACGCCTGCGCCGAGCACGAGCCGCGGCTGTACCAGATCGGGACGTCGTCGGCCGCCTGCCTGCTGTATTCCGAGGATCACCCCGCTGCGACCGGCGAGACGGTGAAGATGGGTGAGAGCGCATGACCGCACCGGTGTTGGAGGCCGTCGACGTCACGAAGCACTTCCCGGTGCGTGGCCTGGTCAAGCGCGGCGGCGGCCGGGTCGTGCACGCCGTGGACAACGTGTCGCTGAAGCTGTACGCCGGCCGGATCACCGCCCTGGTCGGCGAATCCGGCTCGGGAAAGTCCACTTTGGCCCGTCTGCTGGCCCAGCTGTATCCGGTGACCAGCGGCGAGATCCGGTTGCACGGCAAGCCCGTGCAGGCCACCAGCGGCAAGGCGTTCCGGGACCACGTCAGCAAGGTGCAGCTGATCCTCCAGGACCCGTTCGCCTCCTTCAATCCGGTCGCCTCGATCGCCAGCACGCTGCGCCGCGCGGTGTCCATCCACCACGCCGGCAAGCGCGGCGACGAGCAGCTCGCGGTGATCGACGACCTGCTCACGCAGACGAATCTGGTTCCACCGCGCCAGTTCACCCAGAAGTTCCCGCACGAGCTGTCCGGCGGCCAGCTCCAGCGGGTGTCCATCGCCCGTGCGCTGGCCGCCAGCCCGGACGTGTTCCTTGCCGACGAGCCGGTGTCCAGTTTGGACGTCTCCATCCGGCTCGGCATCCTGAACCTGTTACGGCGCTTGACCGAGGAGCGTGACGTGGCCATGCTCTACGTCACGCACGACATCGCGTCGGCTCGCTACTTCGCCGCCGACACGGCCGTGATGTACGCCGGCGAGATCGTCGAGACCGGTCCGTCGGAGACTGTCACGCAGCAGGCCGCCCACCCGTACACGCAGCTGTTGATCTCCTCGGCCCCTGACCCGTCGCGCAAGGATGCCAACCGGGTCAAGGACATCGGGCAGCCGCCCAGCCTGATCTCGCCGCCCAGCGGCTGCCGGTTCCATCCGCGCTGCCCGTTCGCGATGGACCGCTGCCAGCAGGAGAAGCCGCCGACCTTCGAACTCGCCGACGGCCACACCGCCCGGTGCTGGCTGTACGCGGACAAGCCAGCACCGTCAGCGCCAGAAAGGCCCGATGCCCAGTGACCGAGCTTGCGAGGGAACCATTCAGCACAGTGACCTGGGTCGCAGACCCGCCGAGCGCCAGCGAGGTGGGTCAGTGACCAACGAGGCTCACATCACCAGAAGGACCCTGCTGGCGGGCCTGCTCGCCACCGCGGGCGGGCTCGCCGTCGCCGCCTGCTCGCCGGGCGGCGGCTCGGGCTCGTCGGCCAACGGCCTGACGGTCACCGTCGCCGGCCAGTCCGACAACCTGACCCAGGTGTTCAACCCGTTCCTGGAGAACACCGCGCTCGGCGTGACCTACAACGGCTCCTTCATCTACGAGCCGCTGGTGCAGATCAACACCGCCGACATCGGCAAGGACATCCCGTGGCTGGCCAAGTCGTGGGAGTGGTCGGACGACAACAAGACCTTCACGGTCACCTTGCAGGACAACGTGAAATGGCACGACGGCAAGCCGTTCTCGGCCGACGACGTGGTGTTCTCCTACCAGCTGCTGAAGAAGTACCCGGCGCTCAACCTGCAGGGCGTGCCCGACGCCGAGGTCAGCGCGCCGGCCCCGAACAAGGTCGTGTTCGCCTTCAAGGACCCGTCCGAGCAGCTGTTCCCGAGCATCGTGTCGGCGCCGGTGGTGGCCAAGCACCTGTGGGAGTCGGTCAAGGACCCGACCACCTACCAGGACCCGAACCCGGTCGGCACCGGCGCGTTCAAGGTCGGCCAGTTCTCGCCGCAGAGCCTGCTGCTGACCCGCAACGACGACTACTGGCAGACCAAGGCGGCCATCGCGGCGATCCGTTTCGTGCCGTACAAGGACAACTCCACCATCACCAACGCCATGGTGCAGGGCCAGGCCGACTGGGCCGGCGCGTACATCGCCAACGCGGACAAGACCTTCACATCCAAGAACAAGAACTACCACTTCTGGGCGCCGCGGGCCGGCACCGACGGCCTGATCCCCAACCTGGAGCGCTGGCCGCTGTCGGACATCGCGGTGCGCAAGGCGATCAGCCTGGGCGTGAACCGCAAGCAGGTGGCCGCGGCCAGCGGCGAGCAGCCGGCGACCAGCGTCACCGGCCTGCCACTGCCGACCTACCAGTCCTCGGTGGCCAAGGCGTACCACGGCGTCGGCTTCATCGAGGACAAGAACAAGGCGATGCAGACGCTGGAGGCGGCCGGCTACACGAAGGGCAGCGACGGCTACTACGCCAAGGGCGGCAAGCGGGTCGAGTTCAGCTGCAGCTTCCCGGCCTCCTACACCGAGATCGCCGCCCGCGTGCAGGTGCTGGTGTCGCAG